>JAGRPO010000283.1 GCA_019449455.1 Betaproteobacteria bacterium
GGCCGCGATCACACGACCGTGCTGCACGCCTGTCGCAAGGTCCAGGAATTGCGCGATACCGACCAGGATTTCTCGCGTGGCTACGCGCAACTTCAGCAGATCCTTCTCGGTTGAGGCCCGCCATGCCCCGGGAAAACCTGTGGATGGAATCCGGGACCCTCTCCGACCCCAAAGTTATCCACAGGCTCCGGGGTGCTCCAGGAGTGTTCGCCCCCACCGCGAAGCATGTGCAAATTATTGAATTGTAATATAAAATTTAGTTATACCGGTTCCGTGACGTCTCCTATTAACTACTAACTAGTAAGAGATAACCCTATGGTCAAGATCAAGGCGACCAACCAGGCGCTGCTGGCCCCGCTTCAGCACGTCACGGGCATCGTGGAGCGCAGGCACACCCTTCCCATCCTCTCGAACGTGCTCATCCAGGCGCACGGCGCGGTCGTGGACTTCGTGGCGACGGACCTCGAAGTGCAGATCACCGCGAAGGCGGTCCTCGAGGGCAATGGCGCGGAAGGCTCGATCACCGTCGGTGCGCGCAAGCTCTACGACATCCTGCGCTCGCTCCCCGAAGACGCCGAGATCGCCCTCGACGCCAAGGAAAACCGCATGGTCGTGCGCGCCGGCAAGAGCCGTTTCAATCTCCAGACGCTCGCCGCCGCGGATTTCCCCCGGATGGTCGAGTCGAAGGACAGCGCGCGCACGCTCACGCTGCCCCAGAAGGCCCTCCGGCATGCGCTCGGGCTCGTCCAGTTCGCGATGGCCGTGCAGGACATCCGCTATTACCTGAACGGGGTCCTCTTCTCGGTCGAGAAGAACATGCTGCGCGTGGTGGCGACCGATGGGCACCGGCTCTCGTTCGCCGCGGAGGCGCTCGATGCCGAGCATGAAAGCGTCGAGGCGATTCTTCCGCGCAAGACCGTGCTCGAACTGATCAAGCTGCTGGGAGACACCGACGATCCGGTGACGCTGTCCATCGGCTCCAACCAGGTTCGCTTCTCCTTCAGCGGCGTCGAGATCGTCTCGAAGATCGTCGAGGGCAAGTTCCCCGACTACCTCAAGGTGATCCCGACCACGCACCGCAACAAGGTCGTGATCGACCGCTCGCTGCTCGCGCAATCCCTCAATCGCGCGGCCATCCTGTCCAACGAGAAGATCCGCGGCGTGCGGCTCGTGTTCACCAAGAACGCGCTGTCGATCATCTGCACGAACAACGAGCAGGAAGAGGCCGAGGAAGGCCTGACGATCGACTACGACGGCGACCCGCTCGACATCGGGTTCAACATCTCCTACCTCCTCGACGTGCTCAACCACGTCGATTGCGAAACGGTGACCGTGACCATGGGCGACTCGAACTCGAGCGCCCTCGTCCAGATGCCCGGCAACGACGACTTCAAGTACGTCGTGATGCCGATGCGCATCTAGCGTCTCGCGGCGCGCCGGTCCACAACCACGGGAACAGAATGACACAGCAGAACGAGCAGCCGAACGGGCGTCACGACGACGAATACGATTCCACCAGCATCAAGATCCTGAAGGGCCTCGACGCGGTGCGCAAGCGCCCGGGCATGTACATCGGGGATACCTCCGACGGCACGGGCCTGCACCACATGGTCTTCGAGGTGGTCGACAACGCGATCGACGAGGCGCTGGGAGGGTACTGCAACGACATCAAGGTGGTGATCCACACGGACAGCTCGATCTCCGTCGTGGACAACGGACGCGGCATCCCCACCGACATCAAGGACGACGACGAGTTCAAGCGCTCCGCCGCCGAGATCGTCATGACCGAGCTGCATGCCGGCGGAAAATTCGACCAGAACTCCTACAAGGTATCCGGCGGCCTGCATGGAGTGGGCGTTTCCGTGGTCAACGCACTGTCCGTCTGGCTCAAGCTTCGCATCTGGCGAAACGGCAAGGCGCACTTCATCGAGTTCCACCACGGCGTCGCGGTCGAGCCGCTCAAGGTCACCGGTGACACCGACCGTCGCGGGACCGAGGTCCACTTCCTGGCATCTCCGGACACGTTCAACAACATCGAGTTCCACTACGACATCCTCGCCCGGCGGCTGCGCGAGCTGTCGTTCCTGAACAACGGCGTGAAGATCGAGTTGATCGACCAGCGCACCGGCAAGAGCGAGAACTTCGCCTACTCGGGCGGCGTGAAGGGCTTCGTCGAGTACATGAACCGCTCGAAGACCGTCCTGCACGGCAACGTGTTCTACGCGATCGCCGAGAAGGAGGGCATCACCGTCGAGGTGGCCATGCAGTGGAACGACTCCTACAGCGAGTCGGTGCAGTGCTTCACCAACAACATCCCGCAGCGCGACGGCGGCACGCACCTCACGGGCCTGCGCACGGCGATGACGCGCACGATCAACAACTACATCGAGAAGGAAGAGATCGCCAAGAAGGCCAAGGTGGAAACCACCGGCGACGACATGCGCGAGGGCCTCATGTGCGTCCTGTCGGTGAAGGTGCCCGAGCCCAAGTTCTCGTCGCAGACGAAGGACAAGCTGGTTTCCTCCGAGGTCATGCCGGTCGTGCAGGAGGTCGTCTCGCAGAAGCTCGCCGAGTTCCTTCTCGAGAAGCCGGCCGACGCGAAGGTGATCTGCACGAAGGTCGTGGAGGCGGCGCGGGCGCGTGAGGCGGCTCGCAAGGCGCGCGAGCTTACTCGCCGCAAGGGCGTCCTCGACGGCATCGGGCTGCCCGGGAAGCTCGCCGACTGCCAGGAGCGCGATCCCAAGCTCTGCGAGCTCTACCTCGTGGAGGGTGATTCCGCCGGCGGCTCGGCCAAGCAGGGCCGCGACCGCAAGTTCCAGGCGATCCTGCCGCTCAAGGGCAAGATCCTCAATGTGGAGAAGGCACGCTTCGACAAGATGCTCTCGTCGCAGGAGGTGGCAACGCTCATCACGGCGCTGGGAACGAGCATCGGCAAGGACGAGTTCAACCTGGAGAAGCTGCGCTACCACCGCATCATCATCATGACGGATGCGGACGTGGACGGTGCCCACATCCGCACGCTGCTCCTCACGTTCTTCTACCGGCAGATGCCGGCCCTGGTCGAGAACGGGCACATCTACATCGCGCAGCCGCCGCTCTACAAGGTGAAGAGCGGCAAGGACGAGCGCTACCTCAAGGACGAGCACGCGCTGCGCTACCACCAACTGAGAAGGGCCCTCAACGGGGCGACGCTCGTGCCCACCGACGGCGGCACTCCGCTGGCCGGCGAGGCCCTCGAGCGCATCGCCACAGAATACCTCACCACGGAGGCGATCATCGAGCGCCTGTCGATGGGCATGGACGCCGGCGTGCTGCGCGCGCTGCTCGATATGCCGCGCATCACCCTGGACACCAAGGAAGGCGCGACGGAGGCCTCGCGGAGGATCTACGAGGCCCTTTCGCCGGCCGCGCCGAAGGCCCACATCGAGCGCGACCCCACCTCCGACGGCTGGCGGCTGCGGCTCGAGAAGCTGGTCCACGGCAACAAGGTGGAGACGATCCTCGACCATGCCTTCGTGGAAAGCGGCGACTACACGCAGATCGTGAAGACTTCCCAGGTGCTCGCAGGCCTCGTGCAGGCGGGCGCGCAGGTCAGGCGCGGCGAGACGGCGCGCGGGATACGGTCGTTCAAGGAAGGCCTCGACTGGCTCTTCGCCGAGGCCAAGGGCGGCATGTCGATCCAGCGCTACAAGGGGCTGGGCGAGATGAACCCCGAGCAGCTGTGGGAAACGACGATGGACCCGACCAAGCGCATCCTCCTCAAGGTGCAGGTCGACGACGCGATCAGCGCCGACGAGATCTTCTCGACGCTCATGGGAGACGACGTGGAGCCCAGGCGCCAGTTCATCGAGAGCAACGCGCTGGGCGTGTCGAACCTCGACGTGTGAGGCGGCGCCGGGCGACCGGGGCCGCGCGCCGGTAGGCTACGCGGCTTTCTTGACGCGTGCGCTCCTGGCCTTCGCGGTCTTCGTCCTGGCCTTCGCTTTCGCCTTGGGCTTCGACTTGGACTTGGCCGCGAGGAGCGTCAGCGCCTCCTCGAGCGAGATGGTGTCGATCGCGTCCTTGTCGGGGATCGTCGCATTCACCTTCCCGTGCTTCACGTACGGGCCGTACTTCCCCGCGTAAAGCGAGACGGACTGGCCGTCGTCTGGATGCTTGCCCAGCACGCGCAGCGCGCCGCGGCCGCCGGCGCTCTTCGGCTCCTTGAGTAGGGCGACGGCGCGCTCCAGCCCGATGTCGAAGACGTTCTCCTCCTTCGGGATCGACTTGAATTGCCCGTCGTGGTTCACGTACGGGCCGAAGCGGCCGATGGCCGCAATCACCTTCTTGCCGGTTTCCGGGTGCGGACCGAGGTCGCGCGGAAGCGCCAGCATCTTGAGCGCGATGGCGAGATCCGCGGCCTCGGGCGCGACGTTCTTGGGCAGCGAGACGCGCTTGGGCTTCTTGTCGCCCTCGGCCTCGCCAAGCTGGAAGTACCAACCGAAGGGACCCTGCAGGAGCTGGATGGCCAGCTTCGTCTTCGGGTCCACGCCGATGTCGAACTTGGCCGGGCCCTCGGCGGAGTCGCCGCTGCCGTCCAAGTTTCGCGTGTAGTCGCACTCCGGGAATCCGGAGCAACCGATGAAGCGGCCCCGTCGCCCGAGCCGGATGCTGAGCTTGTGGGCCTTGCACTTCGGGCAGTCCTCGTCGAGGACTTCCTGGGTCACGTCCTTGCGCGAGACGGACTCCTTCTCGCCGATCTGGGCGGAGAAGTCCTTCCAGAACCGCTCGAGGACGGGGATCCACTCCTCCTTGCCATTGGAGATGTCGTCGAGCTCGTCCTCGAGCTTCGCCGTGAACTCGTAGTCGACCCAGTGGGCGAAGTGCTCGGTGAGGAACTTGTTGACCACCCGCCCCACGTCGGTGGGCTGGAACCGCTTCTTCTCGAGGACGACGTACTCGCGGTTCTGCAGCGTGGAGATGATCGAGGCGTAAGTCGACGGGCGCCCGATGCCGTACTGCTCGAGCGCCTTGACGAGGCTCGCCTCGGAATAGCGCGGCGGAGGTTGCGTGAAGTGCTGCTCCCCGTAGAGCCTGAGGATGGAGACGATGTCGCCCTTTTCGAGCAGCGGGAGGCGCTTGTCCTCCTCCTCGACCGCGTCGTCCTGGTCCTCGTGATAGACGGCGAAGAAGCCGGGGAAGACCATCGTCTGGCCGGTCGCGCGGAACGTGTTTCCCGGCGCGCCGACGGTGAAGTCGACAGCCACCGTGTCGAATTTCGCCGGCGTCATCTGGCAGGCAAGCGCGCGCTTCCAGATCATCTCGTAGAGCTTGCGCTGCTCGTCGTTGAGGTAGGGCGCGACGGACTCGGGGGTGCGCGAGACCGACGTCGGGCGGATGGCCTCGTGGGCCTCCTGGGCGTTCTTGGCGGTGCTCTTGTAGGTGATGGGAGCCTTCGGGAGGTAGTCCGGGCCGTAGTTCTTGGTGACGTATCCCCGCATCTCCGCCACTGCCTCCTTGGACAAGGTCACGGAGTCGGTGCGCATGTAGGTGATGAGGCCCGTCACGGCCTTCCCGAGCGACACGCCTTCGTAGAGGCTCTGCGCGACCTTCATCGCGCGGTCGGTGGAGAAGCCGAGCTTTCTCACCGCCTCCTGCTGCAGGGTGGAGGTCGTAAAGGGCGGGGCCGGGGAGCGCAGCTTGCGCTTCTTCTCGATCTCGGAAACGCGGGCCAAGCCCTTGGCGTGCGCCTCGAGGAAGCCCGTGATCTCGGCGTTCCTCGCTGCATCGCCGACGGAGAACTGGTCGAGCTTCTCGCCCTTGAAGTGGGTGAGCTTCGCCGTGAACGGCGTCTTCGCCTTCTCCGAATCGAAGTGGATCGACCAGTACTCGCGCGACTTGAAGCTCTCGATCTCGATCTCGCGCTCGACGATGAGGCGCAGGGCCGGGCTCTGGACGCGGCCCGCGGACAGGCCCCGGCGGATCTTCTTCCAGAGCAGCGGCGAGAGGTTGAAGCCGACGAGGTAGTCCAGCGCACGGCGCGCCTGCTGCGCGTTCACCAGTTCCATCGAGATCTCGCGGGGGTGCTTCACCGCGTCCTTCACGGCGCCCTCGGTGATCTCGTAGAACACGACGCGCTTGAGCTTCTTGTCCTTGAGGGCCCGCTTGCCCTTGAGGATCTCCGAAAGGTGCCAGGCAATGGCCTCGCCTTCGCGGTCCGGGTCGGTCGCAAGCAGGATGGTGTCGGCGTCCTTCACGGCCTTGGCGATCGCCTCGACGTGCTTCGCGTTGCGGTCGATGATCTCGTACTTCATGCGGAAGTTGTCGTCGGGGTCGACGGCGCCGGACTTCGGCACGAGGTCACGGACGTGGCCGTAGGAGGCGAGGATCTCGAAGTCCTTGCCGAGGTATTTCTTGAGCGTCTTCGCCTTCGAGGGCGATTCGACGATGAGCAGGTTTGAGGCCATGGGGGCGGTGGTCAGCTTTTTTTCATTCTATAACGCAAGGATCGGCGGGCCGTTCGCGGCCCCGATCGCGGCGCTCAGGGTACAGCAAGTTGCCGGTAGAGCCCGCCGGGCAGCCGTTCCACGCGCCCCGCGAGCTCGAGTTGGGTGAGGTCCGCGGCGATCTGCGAGGCCGGCGTCCCGGTGCGTAGCGAAAGCGCATCCAGGCTCGCGGGCGAATGACCAAGCGCCTCCAGCACGGGATCCACCGCGCCCGGCTCGCCCGGGCAAGTTCGCGGCTCGGCGGGCGGCGGAATTGGCGCGCCCAGTTCGCCGAGTACGTCCTCCGCGGATTCGACGAGCTTCGCGCCCTGCTTGATCAGCCAATGGCAGCCCTTGGAGAAAGGGGAGTGGATCGAACCGGGAATCGCGAACACCTCGCGGCCCTGCTCGAGGGCCAATCGCGCGGTGGTGAGCGAGCCGCTCTTCAGCGCCGCCTCCACGACGAGCACGCCGCGCGACAGGCCGCTGATGATTCGGTTGCGGCGGGGAAAATTGGCCGCGA
This sequence comes from Betaproteobacteria bacterium, assembly GCA_019449455.1. Lineage (GTDB taxonomy): Bacteria > Pseudomonadota > Gammaproteobacteria > Burkholderiales > Usitatibacteraceae > FEB-7. Next base: position 6,988 of record JAGRPO010000283.1, read on the forward strand.
CCGGGGGCGTGCCCAGCGGGAACTCCGAGACGATGACGCCGCGAGCGGCGATCTCGCCGGCGAGGTCGAGATTGGCCGCCGGGTAGACCCGGTCGAGCCCCGTTCCCACGATGGCAATGGTGGACGACGGGCCCGCAAGGCCGCCGCGATGGGCGGCAGAGTCGATGCCCAAGGCGAGCCCGCTCGCGATGGCGTATCCCGACCCGGAGAGGGCGCGCGCGAACTCCTGCGCATCCAGCACGCCTTGCCGGGTGGCGTTGCGGCTTCCGACCAATGCCATGGCGGGCCGGTTGAGCATGCCCGTGTCACCCAGCGCGTAGAGCACCGTGGGCGGATCCGCGATCTCCAGGAGCGCCCTGGGATAGTCGTCATCGCCCAATGCCAGGAGATGGTGGCCGGGGCCATCGAGCCACGTGAGCGTGGCGGACAGGAGTTCCTCCGCGGGCGGCACCTCCAGGGCATTGGCAGCTGCGGTGCCAGCGACCGCGGCGACGGACGAGTGGGCGGCCTCGGTGGCGGCGGACGGGGTCCCGAACGCCTTGAGAAGGGCGCGCTGCGCCGTCCCGGAGAGGCCGGGAACGAGGCAAAGGCGAAGCCATTCGAAAGCGTCGGGGCGCACGGAGGCGAGTCCAGGGGAGACGATGGGGGGGCGGCAGATCGTACAACGGGTCGGGTGCCGCTCGCGCTGACGCGGCCCGAAACGAAAGTGGGGGCCGCGAAGCCCCCACTCGGTACTGCGGGCGGTTCGGCGGGTCAGGGAGTCTGAACGACGTCCCCGACGGAAATCGGCCTCACGCTCTTCATGATCATGCCGTACGAGAGCTTCTCGAAGGTGCGGAACACGAACAGCAGGCCGCTGCGCTCGTCGGGAAGGATGATCTGCTCGCCCGCCCGGACGGGCGCGGGGGCCTGCGGGTCGGCGTTGGCGACCAAAGTGTCCGGGACGATCGGGTTCGGCTTCATTTCCAGGCTCTTGTTGCCGAACCCGAACAGGTCGCCAATCAGCGGGGGCCTGTTGTTGCGCACAATCTGGTCGCCCCGGCGCATCGTGGCGAGAACGTGTCCCACCTCGACGCCATCGCGGGAGCCGCGGTTGATGGTGACGATGGAGAACTGGGAGATGTCGGAGACGCTGCCACGCACCGAAAGGATCACGCCCTTGATGGGCTTGTCGGGAGCGCGCGGGATGTAGGAGGGGAACGAGACTTCACGAGCGGGCATCAGCCGGTCGTTCTGGTTGATCTCCTGCTTGGCGCGCGTGATCTCGATGGTGCTGGGAGAGCCGAAGCGCTTGACCCGGGCATCGCCCACGTGGATCGCCTCGAAGCCGAGCACTTCGCCCGTTTCGGGATCGGTGAACGATTCGCCGGCGCGGAAGATCTGCCAGTTGATGGCGTCGCCGGGACGCAGGCCCGACACGTAAGCGGTGTTGCCGGCGCCGATGATGACGCGCTCCTCCTCGGTCGCCACGATGCGCGGCAGCGTATCCATCGCGCCCGGGTCGACGACCAGGGGCTGGGTGAGGAACGGGCCGATGGCGGAACCGGGGATCGTGGGAACGGCGGCCGAGAGGGCCTCCACGCGCGTGCGCGGCTGCAGTCGGACCACGTTGCCCTCGGCGATGGCACCGCCCGCGATGAGCGAAAGGCTGGGGGACATCCCCGAGCGGTCAAGGCGGATGATGTCGCCCGGGTAGATGAGGTGCGGGTTCTTGATCTGCTCCCGGTTCATCTGCCAGATCTGCGGCCATTTCCAGGGTTCCTTGAGGAACTTGCCGGAAATCGCCCAGAGCGTGTCGCCCTTCTGGACTGTGTATTCGACGGGGGCGTCGGCCTGCAGGTCGGTCATCGAGGCGGCCGCCGTGCTGCTGGCCTGCGCGGATGCCAAACCCGGAACCAAACTGGCCGAAGCGACGACTAACGCTATAATGAGCTTTCGCATCGCGGCTCTCTCTTTTGGATATGGGCGCAGGACCCATATTCTGAAAAAGGGTTACGACCTCTTTTTCAAGTAGTGCGGTAAATTCTGCGCTTAATCTGTTCTATTCGCAAGCATTTATGGCCATTCTCGAGATCCTCCAATACCCCGACCCGAGACTGCACCTGCCCGCAGTCCGTGTCGAGAAGATCGATGCCGCCGCGCGCAAGCTGGTGTCGGACCTTACCGAAACCATGTATGCCGCCGAGGGGGTGGGTCTCGCCGCCACGCAAGTAAACGTTCACCTGCAAGTGATCGTTATTGACGTGAGCCCGGACCGGACAGACCTGCGGGTATTCATCAACCCGGAAATCATCCGCCAGGAGGGTCTCGCGCTCAACCAGGAAGGCTGCCTTTCGGTGCCGGGCGTCTACGAGAACGTCGAGCGCGCCGACAGCGTGACCGTGACGGCGCTGGACGTGAACGGATCGCGATTCACGCTCAACGCCTCCGGGCTGCTGGCTACCTGCATCCAGCACGAAATGGACCACCTGCAGGGCAAGGTCTTCGTCGAGCATCTTTCGGAGCTCAAGCAGAACCGCATCCGCGCCAAGCTGAAGAAGCGCCAGCGCAAGGCGGCGTAGCTTCCGCTTGCGCCTCGTCTTCGCCGGCACCCCCCCTTTCGCCGCGCATGCACTCGGGGCGCTCCACGCCTCGGGTCATGACATCGCGCTCGTCCTCACGCAGCCGGATCGCCCTTCCGGGCGGGGGCTGAGACCGAAAGCCAGCGCGGTGGCGGAGTTGGCCGATCGCCTCGGACTCGAGGTCGCAAAGCCGCTTTCACTGAAGGACGCGCAGGCCCGGGCGCCCATCGAGGCGGCCGACCCGGAAGTGATGGTCGTCGCGGCCTACGGACTCATCCTTCCGGAGTCAGTGCTCGCCATCCCGCGAAAGGAATGCCTCAACATCCATGCGTCGTTGCTCCCGCGGTGGCGAGGGGCGGCGCCGATCCAGCGTGCCATATTGGCCGGGGACGCGGAGACCGGGGTCGCCATCATGGTCATGGAAGCCGGGCTCGATACCGGGCCCGTGCTGCTGGAGCGGCGCACGCCGATTCTTCCCACGGACAACGCGGCGATTCTCACGGAACGATTGGCCGGGCTGGGGGCCGAGGCGATCGTGGATGCCCTGGCGCGGCGGGATGAATTGGTTCCCCGGCTCCAGGAGGCGGCCGGCGTCACCTATGCCGCAAAGATCGAAAAATCGGAAGCAGCGCTCGAGTGGGGTCGCGATGCAACCGCATTGAGCCGACAGGTTCGCGCTTTCAACCCATTTCCGGGGGCGGAAACGGGCCTGGACGGAGATTTGCTCAAGGTTTGGGAGGCCGAGCCGGTCGAGGGAAGTGGAAGCCCTGGATCGGTCATCGGCCTCGACCATGGTCGCCCGGTGGTTGCTTGTGGTCGCGGAGCGTTAGCGCTCACTGTCATTCAGAGGTCAGGCTCCCGCCGCATGGTGGCGGCGGAGTTTCTCAAGGGACGGCCCATGCCGCCTGGAACGCAACTCGGGTCCGTCCGCCACGGCGGCGCTTGAATTCTTCCCGGTCGAAGGCATCTAGCGACTGCCGCCATCCGGCGGCTCCATGACTCGAGGAAGCGGAAACGATGTTCGGCAACTGGCTGAAGACCTCGCTCCTGATGGCCGCGATCGTCGCGCTGTTCGGCACGGTCGGGGCGATGCTCGGTGGCGCGCCGGGAATGATCGCCGCACTGCTGTTGGGTGGCGCGATGAACCTGTGGGCGTACTGGTTCTCGGACAAGATGGTCCTCCGCATGTACAACGCCCGGGAGGTCGACGAGGCGAGCGCCCCCGGCCTGCATCGCATGGTTCGCGAGCTCGCCGGCCGTGCGCAGATTCCGATGCCGCGCGTCTACCTGATCGACGAGGATCAGCCGAATGCGTTCGCCACCGGGCGCAATCCCGAGAACGCGGCTGTCGCTGCGACAACCGGTCTCATGCGCATCCTCACGGAGCGCGAACTGCGCGGCGTCATGGCCCACGAGCTCGCGCACATATTGCACCGCGACATCCTGATCTCCACCATCTCGGCGACGGTCGCAGGCGCCATCTCGTCCATCGCGCAGCTGGGAATGTTCTTCGGCGGTCGCGACGAGGACGGACGCCCCGGCAACCCGGTCGTGTCGATTCTCGTGATGCTCCTGGCGCCCATGGCGGCGATGCTCATCCAGTTCGCCATCTCGCGTGCCCGCGAGTTCGAGGCGGATCGGGGCGGCGCGCGGATCAGCGGCGATCCGCAAGACCTGGCATCGGCACTCGAGAAGATCCACCGTTACGCCCAGGGCATTCCCATGGCGCCGGCGCAGGCCAATCCCGCGACGGCCCAGATGATGATCATGAATCCGCTGTCCGGCGTTGGGCTGGCGGGCCTGTTCAGCACCCACCCCGACACCGGCGAACGAATTGCGAGGCTGGGCGCAATGGCTCGTGGTGTGAGCGCGTACTGACGCTGTCCGCGCGACCAATCAAGGCGACCCGGGACTAGACGTGCTCGACATCCAGCTCTGCGCGGCCTCGGTGTTCGGCGACACGCTCGACGGACGCAACCTTTCCACGGCGTTCGAGGACGGATTCCGTCGGCATCCCTCCCTGAGCGCGGGTGAACGCGCCGTGGTTCGCGAGATCTGCTACGAGGGGCTTCGCTCGTTGGGACTCCTCGAGGCTCAGCTGGCGAAGCTGCTCCTTACCCCCGTGCGGCACACCGGCCTGCGCAGCCTCCTCCTGGTGGCGCTGGCGCAGCTGCAGTTCACGCGCGCCAAGCCCTACGCGATCGTCGACCACGCCGTGCGTGCCGCCGAACGCCTCGGGCAGCCCGCGGCGCGCGGGCTCGTCAATGCCGTGCTGCGGAACTTCCTCCGCCGGCAGCACGACCTGCGCCGCGACGCTTGGACTACCCCCGAGGCCCGCCTGGGATTCCCCGCGTGGTGGGTGCAGAAACTGCGCGAGCAGTACCCGGACGACTGGGAAGCGATCATCACGACGGAGAACCTCCACCCGCCGATGACCCTGCGCGTGAACCGTCGACGAACGACCGTGCCGAATTACCTGGATCTGTTGCGTGAGGCACGGATCGATGCCCGGCACCTCGGGGACATGGCGGTTCGCATCGACCCCCGGCCGGTGGCGGAGGTTCCAGGCTTCGCCGACGGACTCGTGAGCGTCCAGGATGCGGGGGCCCAGTGGGGCGCGAGACTGCTCGACGTCGCCGACGGCCAGCGGGTGCTGGACGCCTGCGCCGCGCCGGGCGGCAAGACCGGGCACCTGCTGGAGCTCGCAGACCTCGACCTCGTTTCCCTCGACAACGACGCCGGACGGCTCGTGCGCATCCGGGAGAACCTGAACCGGCTGGGCGCCAGCGCCACGCTCACCTGCGCCGACGCGGGTGAACCTGGCACGTGGTGGGACGGCCGCCCATTCCAGCGAATCCTCCTCGACGCTCCCTGCAGCGCGTCCGGGGTGGCGCGGCGCCATCCCGACATCCGCTGGAACAGGCGGCCGTCCGATCTGGCCAAGCTTGCCGCCCGGCAGGCAGCGCTCCTCGATGGCGTGTGGCAAGTCCTTGAGAGTAGTGGTAAATTGCTTTACGCAACCTGCTCGGTTTTCCGGGAAGAAAACGAATCCATCGTGGAGGCGTTCGTCGCCCGGAACCCGGAGGCGCGTATTGCCCAATTCCAGCCCGGCGCGCCCGAGGGCGGCCGGATCAGGCCCGACGACGACAGTGATGGATTTTTCTACGCCCTTCTCGAAAAGCGCTAGCGCTCCCATGCGCCTCGCGTTGAGGGCGTTGCTGTTCGCGATCGGGGCGTTCTTCCTCGCGACGGCCGCCGGCGCCGAGGGCATTACGCCCATCCGCGCGAAAGTGGAGGCGGGAGCCGACGGCTATCGCCTCGACGCGGAATTCGACATCCGCTTCAGCCCTCGCCTCGAGGAGGCCGTGAACCGCGGCGTGGCCCTGTATTTCGTCGTCGAGTTCGAGCTGTCGAAGCCGCGCTGGTACTGGTTCGACGAGCGGCCGGTGCAGCTGTCGCAGACGTACAAGATCACCTACACGCCGCTGCTGCGCCAGTACCGGCTGTCTGCCGACGCCGCGTACCAGAACTTCACCAGCTTCGAAGAGGTCGTGGCCGCCCTTTCGCGCGTGCGCGGCTGGCCCGTGGCCGAAAGCGGGGCGCTGCACAAGCAGGGCGACTACCAGGCCGCCATCCGCATGCGGCTCGACACGACGCAGCTGCCCAAACCCTTCCAACTCAACGCGGTCGCCTCGAGCGACTGGAACCTCGCCTCGGATTGGTATCGGTGGTCCGTCAATCCATGAGGCCGTTGATTTTCCTGTGCGTGGTGACGGGCGCAGGCCTCGTCTACCTGATGTCGCAGGCGTCGTCGAACACCGCGCTGTTCACCCAGAACTACCCCACCCTCCTCGGGCTCGGCGGCCTGCTGTCGCTGGGCCTCATGCTGCTCATCGGCTACCAGCTGTTCGTCCTGCGGCGCAAGCTGAAGGAACGCGTATTCGGCTCGAAGCTCTCGCTTCGCCTGATGGTGGTGTTCGCGCTCATGGCGCTCGTCCCGGGCGGCCTCGTCTACGCGATCTCCTTCCAGTTCCTGCAAAGCTCCATCGAGTCGTGGTTCGACGTGCGCATGGACAAGGCCCTGGAAGGAGGCCTCAACCTCGCGCGCAGCTCCCTCGACAGCTCGCTTCGCGAGCTGGGCCAGAAGGCGGAGGGAATGGCCCAGTCCCTCGCCTCGGCGCGGGCAGTCGAGCCGGCCACGCTCAGCCGCCTTCGCGAGCAGTATGGCGTCGAGGAGGCCACGCTCCTCAACCAGCGCGGCAAGGTGATCGCGTTCGCCGGAACGGAGGCCACGTCGCTGCAGCCCGAGATCCCCGGTGCGAACGTGCTTCGCCAGATCCGCGCCCAGCAACCTGTGCGCACCATCGAGTCGATCCCCGAGCGCGGCCTCTTCCTGCGCGTGATCGTGCCCGTGAACGTGCTCACGATTGCCGAGGACATCCGCATCCTCCAGGTCCTGCAGCGAGTCCCCACCGCGGTGGCCCAGGACGCGCGCGTCGTCGACCAGGGCTGGCGCGACTACCAGGAGCTCACGCTCGCCCGCGTCGGGTTGAAGCGCATATTCGGGCTCACGCTGACGCTCGCGATGCTCCTCACGCTCTTTTCCTCGATCGCCGTCGCCTTCCTGCTCTCCGAGCGGCTGTCCGCCCCGCTGTCGGCGCTGGCCGAAGCCACGCGCGCGATCGCGAAGGGCGACTACTCGCGCCTGAACCCCGTGCGCAGCCGCGACGAGTTCGGCATCCTCACGCAGTCGTTCAACACGATGACGCGCCAGATCGCGGACGCGACCGAGGCGATGGAGAGGAACCAGCAGCAGCTCGAGAACGCGAAGACGTACCTCGAGAGCATCCTTTCCAACCTCACCTCCGGCGTGCTCACCTTCGACGAGCGCCACTACCTGAAGACCGTCAACGCCACCGCCTACGAGATCCTCGGCGTGCCGGTCGGCGCGTTCCACGGCCTGAAGCTCCAGGACTGGACCACCCACGTGGCCACGGTCTCGCCCTTCGCGGAAGTCGTCCTCAAGCACTTCTCGGCGGCCGCCACCCGCCAATGGGAGCAGCAGCTGGAATACCGGCGCCACGACGGCGCGCGAACGCTCCTCGTGCGCGGCACGCACCTCATGACGCGCGGCGATACGGGATACGTCGTCGTCTTCGACGACATCACGCACCTGGCGCAGGCGCAACGTGACGCGGCCTGGGGAGAGGTCGCGCGCCGTCTCGCCCACGAGATCAAGAACCCGCTCACGCCGATCCAGCTTTCCGCCGAGCGCCTGCAGCACAAGCTGCTGCAGAAGCTGCCCGAAATCGATGCCGACGTCCTCAAGCGGGCCACGGGCACGATTGTGAACCAGGTGACGGCGCTCAAGGGCATGGTGGACGACTTCAGCCAGTACGCCCGCGCCTCCCGGATGACGGCCGAGCAGGTCTCGCTCAACGATCTCGTGCGCGAGGTGCTGGTGCTCTACGAATCCATGGGCGTACCGATCGAGCCGCAGCTCGCCGAGAACCTGCCGCGCGTCGCCGCGGACCCGGCTCTCCTGCGCCAGGTGCTTCACAACCTCATCCAGAACGCGATGGAC
>JAGRPO010000284.1 GCA_019449455.1 Betaproteobacteria bacterium
CCCCGGGCGACCACACGTTGCCGCTGATCTCGGCCACCGTGCCCTTGTACTGGCCGAATCTCTCGTGCGGGAACGCCTCGTAGCGCAGCACCACCTGCTGCCCCTTCTGGATGAAGCCGATGGCGCGCGAGGGAACCAGCAGCTCCACGTGCAGGCCGCTGCCCCTGGGCAGCACCATCGCGAGCGGCGTGTCCGCCGGCACCGACTGGCCCTTCACGACCGCGATGTTGGTGACGGTGCCGCTCACCGGCGCCTTGATCACGGTCTCGCGCCTGGCTTCGGCCCCGGCGAGGCTTTCCTGCAGCTCCGAGAGCTGGCGGGCGAGCTGGTCCACCTGCCCGCGGGAGCGAAGCTGGATGGACGGCTCCTCCATCCGGGCGCTCGAGAGGTCCCGGTCCACCTGCGAGCGCGTGCGCCGCAGCGCCTGCAGCTTGATCTCCTGCTCGGTCACCTCGTCCTGCTTCTGCTTTGCCACGAGGTCGGAGACGAATTTCTCCCCGGCAAGCTGCTGGAAGCGCGTGGCCTGCTCGCGGGCGCTCTTCACCCGCGTCTCCTGCAGCTTGATCTCGCGGTCGGCCTGGGCCAGTTCGCCCTCGAGGTCCTTCATGCGCTTCCTGATCTGCGCCGCCTGCTGCTCGCCCAGCTCCTTCAGTTGCGATTGCTCGCGCTCGAGGAGGAGCTTGCGGCTGCCGAGCTCCGTGGTGGAAGTCTCGGCGGTGGAGCGGTCGTAGGTGATCTTCGCGATGGGGGCGCCGGCCTGCACCTCGTCGCCTTCCTTGATGAGGAGCTCGGAGACGCGCCCCGGGTCGGTGATCAGCACCCGGGCCGCGCCCACGTCGAGGGCGAGGAGGCCCTCGACCCTCTCGCGGCGGGTGTACTCGCCCCAGATCGCCACGCCGAGCAGCAGCAGGGCGATGGCCGCGGCGAGCAGCGTGTAGACCCAGTAGGCCACCGGCCGGGCGAGCGTCGTCTCTCCCAGGTACTTCTCGCGCTGGGCGTCGATCGCTTCCTGGCGGAAGAGGTTGCGGCTCAAGGGCGGCGCTCCGTGGCCGCCGGGGGCCGGAGCTTGTCGTTGTTCAATGGGGGCATGAGCCGCGGATTGTAAGCCATCGGGTTCGCGCGGCCGCCTTCCGGAAGGGGGGCTTGCGCGCCCGAGCCGGCAGGTGATAATGTTTTCACCATGCACGAACTCACCGCCCGCCAGGCCGAGATCCTCGCCTTCATCCGCGAACACCTCGCGTCCGAGGGCCGCCCGCCCACGCGGCCGGAACTCGCGCGGGCCTTCGACCTCACCTCCACCAACGGCGTGCAGAAGCACCTCATGGCGCTCGCCGCCAAGGGGGCCATCGAGCTGATCCCCAATGCCGCCCGCGGCATCCGCCTGCTGCAGGAGGCGGGGCTTCCCCTCGTGGGCCGCGTGGCCGCCGGCAGCCCCGTGCTCGCCATCGAGAACGTGCTGGGCCGCTATCCGGTGGATCCCTCGATGTTCAATCCCCGCGCCGATTACCTCCTGCAGGTGCGGGGCCTGAGCATGCGGGACGAAGGCATCCTGGATGGCGATTGGCTCGCCGTGCACCGCACGAGCGAGGCGAGGAACGGCCAGCTCGTCGTCGCGCGCCTGGGCAACGACGTCACCGTGAAGCGCCTGAAGGTGCGCGGCACGAAGGCCGAGCTCATTCCCGCCAACCCGGATTTCCAGACGCTCCACCTCGATCTCACCCGCGACTCGCTCGAGATCGAAGGCATCGGCGTCGGCGTCATTCGCAACCTCACCGCGGCCGTGGCGCCGCCCGCCCGCAAGGTGCACCGCCTGTGAACGCGATGGTCGATCCCGCCCGCTTCCCCGGCGTCTGGCGCGCGGGGGAGATGGACCGCGCCGTGCCCGCCGGCATTCCCTCGGGCCATGCGCGCCTGGACATGGAGCTTCCCGGGGGCGGCTGGCCGCGCAGCTCGCTCGTGGAAATCCTCCACGACGGCGCGGGCCTGGGCGAGGTCTCCCTGCTCTTCGGCGCGCTCAAGACCGTGGCGGAAGAGGGCAGGGCCGTCGCGTGGATCAACCCGCC
>JAGRPO010000285.1 GCA_019449455.1 Betaproteobacteria bacterium
GCAGTACATCAGCGCGGGAAACCTTTCCCGGGACGGGCGCGTGTCGCTCATCCTCATGGACTACGCCAACCGGCGAAGGCTCAAGCTCTTCGGGCGGGCCCGGCTCGTCGATGCCGCGGACGATCCCGCCCTCGTCGCGCGGCTCGAAGATCCCGCCTACCGCGCCCGCATCGAGCGCGCCGTGGTGATCTCGGTGGAGGCGTTCGACTGGAATTGCCCCCAGCACATCACGCCCCGTTTCACCGAGGCCGAGTTCGCGGCGCGCTGGGAATCCGGTCAGGACTTGCGGTAGGCCCACGCCATCATGGCGACGCCGGCCGCGATCATCGGCAGCGACAGCCACTGACCCATGGAGAGGCCCATGGCGAGCAGCCCCAGGAAATCGTCGGGCTGCCGGGCGAACTCCGCGAGGAAGCGGAAGGCACCGTACCCCACGAGGAATGCCCCGGAGACGGCGCCGGCGGGACGCGGCTTGGAGGAGAACCACCACAGGATCGCGAAGAGGGCGAGCCCTTCCCCCGCGAACTGGTAGAGCTGCGAGGGGTGGCGGGCAAGCGGCGAGCGGTCCACCTGCGGAAACCACATGCCCCAGGGCAGGTCGGTGGCGCGACCCGGCAGCTCCCCGTTGATGAAGTTGCCCAGGCGCCCGGCCGCGAGCCCCAGCGGCACGAGGGGCGCGATGAAATCCATGGTCGTGATCCAGCGAAGCTGGCGGCGCGCGCAGAAGATCCACACCGCGACGAGCACGCCGAGGAATCCCCCGTGGAAGCTCATGCCTCCGGCCCAGATCTGGACGATCTCCAGCGGGTGCGACAGGTAGTACGCCGGCTTGTAGAAGAGCACGTAGCCCAGCCGGCCGCCGAGGATGACGCCGAGGACGGCATAGAGCAGCAGGTCGTCCACGCCCGCTTCGGTCACGCCGTTGCCCAGGCCGCGGCGCACGCGCAGCTTGCCCAGCGCCACGAAGGCGATGAAGCCGACGACGTACATGAGGCCGTACCAGCGCACGGCGACGGGGCCGAGGCTGAAGAAGACGGGGTCGAACTGGGGATGCGTGAGCACGGGTATGGACGCCTTGCGAGGGTTTCGCGGAGGGGGTGCGACGGGCTATTCTACTAGTCCGGCCCGCGCAATCCGGCCGCGTCCCGCCGCTCCCCGAGAAGACCACCATGACCGACAAGTTCCGCTCGACCGCGATCACCGAGGGTGACTCGCGCTCCCCCAACCGTTCGATGCTGCGCGCGATCGGCTACCAGGACGACGACTTCAAGAAGCCCTTCATCGGGCTCGCCAACGGGCACTCGACGCTGAACCCCTGCAACGCGGGCCTGCAGCCGCTGGCCGACGCCGCGGACCGCGCGCTGCGCGCCGCGGGCGGCATGCCGCAGATGTTCGGCACCATCACCGTGACCGACGGCATCTCCATGGGCACCGAGGGGATGAAGTACTCGCTCGTCTCGCGCGAGGTGATCGCGGACTCCATCGAGACCGCGGTGCAGAGCCAGTTCATGGACGGCGTGCTCGCCATCGGCGGCTGCGACAAGAACATGCCGGGGGCCATGATCGGCCTGTGCCGCATGAACCTGCCGGCCATCTTCGTCTACGGCGGCACCATCAAGCCCGGCCACCACAAGGGCCAGGACCTGCAGATCGTCTCCGTCTTCGAGGCCGTGGGGTCGCTCAACGCCGGCAAGATGAGCCGCGAGGACTTCGACTGCATCGAGCGCTGCGCCCTGCCCGGCACCGGCGCTTGCGGCGGCATGTACACCGCGAACACGATGAGCTCCGCCTTCGAGGCGCTGGGCATGTCGCTGCCGTATTCCTCGACGATGGCCAACGAGGACGCCGAGAAGGTCGCGAGCACCGAGGAGAGCGCGCGGGTGCTGGTGGCGGCGGTGAAGAAGGGCCTCAGGACCCGCGACATCGTCACGCGGAAGTCGATCGAGAACGCGGTGTCGGTCATCATGGCCGTGGGCGGCTCGACCAACGCGGTGCTGCACTTCCTCGCCATCGCGCACGCGGCCGAGGTCGACTGGACCATCGACGACTTCGAGCGCGTCCGCCGGAAGGTCCCGGTGCTGTGCGA
>JAGRPO010000286.1 GCA_019449455.1 Betaproteobacteria bacterium
AAGATTCTGGCGGCATATCGCGATGACGCCGTGGAAGTCGGCACGCGCCTTCCCGGCCGCGGCGCGGGAGGCGATCGGCCGCGCGGTGGCCGAGCACGAGAAGAACCATCGCGGCGAGGTGCGATTCGTCGTCGAGGCCGAGCTCACTTCCGCCCAGCTATGGGCCAATCTCGGCTCGCGCGCGCGCGCCGTCGAGCTCTTCGCGATGCTGGGCGTGTGGGACACCGCCGAAAACACCGGCGTGCTGGTCTACGTCCTGCTGGCCGACCACAAGGTGGAAATCGTGGCCGACCGCGGGATCTCCGCGAAGGTCGCGCAAGCCGAGTGGCAGGCGATCTGCGCCACGATGCAGGAAGCGTTTCGCGCGGGGCGGTTCGAGGCGGGCGCGGTGGCGGGCGTCACCGCCATCTCGGCGCTGCTGGAGAAGCATTTCCCCGCCGGGGGGACGAACGAGAACGAGCTTCCCGACCAGCCGGTCATGCTCTGACGCCGGCAGAGCGGGCCTCAGGCCTTCGGCTTCGCGTCCTCGTCGGAGGCGAGCAACGCCTCGATCTCGCGGCGCCTGGCGGCATCGGGCGAAGGCGCACCCTCCGCGGCCTGGCGGCGCCGGCGAAGCATCACGAACAACGCCGAGAAGCCGCCGACGATGAGCAGCGCCGGGCCGACCCAGAGAACGGCGGTGACGGCGTTGAACGGGGGCTTGTAGAGGACGAAGTCGCCGTAGCGGTCCGTCATGTAGCCGCGGATCTCCTCGTCGCTCTTGCCCTCGCGGATCATGCCGCGCACCTGCTGGCGCAGGTCCACGGCGAGCGGCGCGTCGGAGTCGGCGATCGTCTGGTTCTGGCAGACGAGGCAGCGCAGCTCGTGCGCGATCGACTTCAGGCGCGCCTCCACTTTCGGATCCGGGTTCGCGATCTCCGCGGACTGCCCCCAGGCGGCGAGGGAGGCTGCGAGCAGGATCGGGGCGAGGAGTCGTCTCATGCGTTGAGCCTGGCGAGGAGGGGCAGGATCGTCTTCTCGAGCGCCTCGGGGGTGATGGGGCCGATCTGCTTGTAGCGGATGATCCCCTGCTTGTCGATCACGAAGGTCTCGGGCGCGCCGTAGACCCCGTAGTCGATGCCGACCTTGCCGTCGTTGTCCCAGACCGAGAGCTGGTACGGATCGCCGTGCTGCTGGAGCCACTTCGTGGCGTCGGCGCGCGCGTCCTTGTAGTTCAGGCCCACGATCGGGACGATGCCCTTGCGGTTCATGTCGTTGAGCACCGGGTGCTCGACGCGGCACGACACGCACCACGACGCCCAGACGTTCAGCAACCACACCTTTCCCTTCATCTGCTCGGGCGAGAACGTGGCCTGCGGCTCGTGGAGCTTCGCGAGCGTGAAGGCGGGCGCGGGCTTGCCGATGAACGGGGAGGGGACCTGGCGGGGATCCTTGGTGAGGCCGATCGCGAGGAACACGCATAGGACCCCGAAGACGGCCAGCGGGACGATGTACTTGAGTGCCTTCATCGCATCAGTCTCCGGTCGCGAGCGCTCCGGCCGGGACGTCCGCCGCCTTGCGGGCGAGGCGGTAGCGGCGATCGGCGATGGCGAGGAAGCCGCCCATGGCCATCAGCAGGCAGCCTCCCCAGATCCAGTCGACGAAGGGCTTGTGGTAGATGCGCACGCCCCACGCGTTGCCCTCCACCTGCTCGCCGAGCGACACGTAGAGGTCCCCGGTGATCCCGGGCTCGATGTGGGCCTCGGTCATCGTCTGGCCGGAGGCCTGGTAGATGCGCTTCTCGGGGTACATCTTCATCAGCAGCCCGGTGTCGCCCTCGCGGCGGACCTCGAAGACGCCCTGCATTGCGGCGTAGTTGGGGCCGGGAAGCTCGCGCGTGCCGGTGAACTTGAAGTCGTAGCCGGCGATCGTGACCGAATCGCCCGGCGCCATGCGGATGTCGCGCTCGGTCTCGTATCCCTTGACCATGGCCACGCCGATGATGAAGGCGGCCACGCCCACGTGCGCGAGCTGCATCCCGTACCACGAGGCCGAGTTCGCGCGCAGCTTCGCGAGCAGCGTGGCCTGGGGCGCGGCCTGGAGCCGGCCGCGGAACTGGACGGCGGTCGCGAGGATCACCCAGAAGGCGAGGAAGAGGCCCAGCGCCACGAGCGCCGACCACTTGCCCTTGGCGAGGGGCACGAGGATCGCGCAGGCGAGCGCCACGCCCAGGGCCCATTTCAGGCGCGTGGCGAGGTCCGGGAGCGTCGCCTTCTTCCAGCTCGCCATCGGCCCGATCGCCATGAGGAAGACCGCCGGCGCCATGAGCGGGAAGAACACCGCGTCGAAGTAGGGCGGGCCGACGGAGATCTTGCCGAGATTGAGCGTGTCGAGGACCAGCGGATAGAGCGTGCCCAGCAGGACCGCCGCCATGGCGATGGTGAGGAGCACGTTGTTCGCGAGCAGCAGCGATTCGCGCGAGACGCCCGAGAACTGGCCGCCGAGGCCCACGCGCGGCGCGCGCCAGGCGAAGAGCGCGAGCGAGCCGCCCACCACGATGGCGAGGAAGCCGAGGATGAAGATGCCGCGCCTGGGGTCCGTCGCGAAGGCGTGCACCGAGGTGAGGACGCCCGAGCGCACGAGGAAGGTGCCGAGCAGCGACAGCGAGAAGGCGACGATCGCGAGCAGCACCGTCCAGCTCTTGAAGGCGCCGCGCTTCTCCGTCACCGCGAGCGAATGGATGAGGGCGGTGCCCACCAGCCACGGCATGAACGAGGCGTTCTCGACCGGATCCCAGAACCACCAGCCGCCCCAGCCCAGCTCGTAGTACGCCCACCAGCTGCCCAGCGCGATGCCGATGGTGAGGAAGCACCACGCGGCCGTGGTCCACGGGCGCGACCAGCGCGCCCAGGCGCTGTCGAGCCGCCCCTCGATGAGCGCGGCGATGGCGAAGGCGAAGGCGACCGCGAATCCCACGTAGCCCATGTAGAGGAGCGGCGGGTGCATCACCATGCCGGGGTCCTGCAGGAGCGGGTTCAGGTCCCTGCCGTCCTGCGCCGGCGGCAGCAGGCGATCGAACGGGTTGGACGTGGTGAGGATGAAGAGCAGGAACCCGATCGAGATGAGCCCCATGATCCCGATGACGCGCGCGGCGATGCGATCGGGCAGGTGGCGGGACAGCAGCGCCACGGCCGCGGTCCAGCCGCCGAGCATCAACGCCCACAGCAGCATCGAGCCTTCGTGCGAGCCCCACGAGGCCGCGAAACGGTAGTGGACCGGCAGGCTCAGGTTCGAGTGCTGGGCCACGTTGGCCACGGAGAAGTCGTTGTTCACGAAGGAGGTGGCGAGCGCCCCCCACGCGAGCACCACGAAGAGGAACTGTCCCACGGCGATGGGGCGCGCGGTCGCCGCCCACTCCGGCTTGCCCAGCGCCGTGCCGGCGAGCGGCAGGAACGCCTGCGCGAAGGCGAGGAGCAGCGCGAGGACCAGCGCGAGCTGGCCGATTTCCGGAATCATCGCTTGGTCCCCCCGCCCTGGCCGGCGAAGTTCTCCTTGGCCATGGGATGCCCGGCCTGCTTGAGCGCCTCGGCGGCCTCGGGCGGCATGTAGTTCTCGTCGTGCTTGGCGAGGACCTGCGAGGCCTTGAAGACGCCGTCGGCGCCGACCTTGCCTTCGGCCACCACGCCCTTGCCCTCCTTGAAGAGGTCGGGAAGGATGCCGGTGTAGGTGACGGGGATCGACTCGGCGCCGTCGGTCACCTTGAAGGTCACGGAGAGCGCGTCCTTCTGGCGCACGACCGTGCCGCCCTCGACGAGCCCGCCGAGGCGGAAGTTGCGGTCGAGCGGCACTTCCTTCTTCGCCACCTGCGTCGGCGTGAAGAAGAAGACCAGGTTCGACTGGAACGCGTTCAGCACGAGCGCCGCGGCCACGCCCAGGGCGGCCAGCCCACCGGCGATCGCCACGGCACGCTTAGTTCTCGGTTTCAAGATCCCGTTCCTCCTCGATGGCGGCGAGCGCGCGCTTGCGCCGTGCCCGCAGCAGCAGCATTTCGACCACGACGGCGAGGAGAAGTGCCCCGTAGGACATCCACACGAAGAACGCGTGGCCCCCCATCGCCCGGAAATCAGACCAGCTGGACCAGTACATGGCTCAGGCCGCCTTCAGTTCGCGCACCCACTGGGTGCGGCGCTCGCGCTCGAGGATGATGGAGCGGACCCGCACCAGCGCGGCGCCGATCGCGTACATCCACGCCGCGAAGCTCATCACGAGCATGCCCGTGAGCATGGTCACGTGCATGCTGGTGCCCTTGAAGTTCACGCTCGAGCCCTGGTGCAGGGTGTTCCACCACTGCACCGAGAAATAGATGATCGGCAGGTTCACGACGCCGATGAGCGCCAGGAGGGCCGCCGCGCGGTCGCCGCGGCGCGGGTCCTCGAAGGCATTGGCGAGCGCGATGTAGCCGAAGTACAGGAAGAGCAGCACCAGCTCGGAGGTGAGCCGCGCGTCCCAGACCCAGTAGGTGCCCCAGGTCGGGCGACCCCAGAAGGATCCCGTCCACAGGGCGACGAAGGTGAACATGGCCCCGGTCGGCGCGATCGCGCGCGCCATCATGGCCGACAGGCGCGTGTTGAACACGAGCGTGAGCCCGCAATAGCAGGCCATGATGAAGTACAGGAACATCGACATCCAGGCCGTGGGCACGTGGATGAAGATCACGCGGTAGACCTCGCCCTGCTGGGCGTCGGTCGGCGCGACGAGCAGGCCCAGGTAAAGGCCCCAGGCCGCCAGCACGGCCGCGGAGACGAAGCACCACGGCGCCAGGCGCCCGGCGAGCCCGTAGAAGGTGGAAGGCGACGAGAAGTAGAACCAGTTCATGGGGTTGGATCGTTTCTTGCCAGACGGAAGTATGGCCCGGCGGGGTTTGCCGCGGTTGCGGGATCGCAAATCTCGATGGCTGCCGTGGGCATCAGTCCACCGCGATCCGGACGGCTGCCCCGACCGCCCAGGGCAGCCCCACCAGGGCGGCGATGAGGGCCGCGGCAAGGAGCGACAGGTGCGGGGCCGGGGAAAGCCCCGTTGCCTGCGCCTCGGCCGCCCCGGCGCCGAAGATGAGCACGGGGACGAACAGCGGAAGCGCCAGCAGCGCGAGCAGCATGCCGCCGCCGCGCGCTCCCAGGGCCAGCGCCGCGCAGGCGCCACCCAGCAGCGACAGCACGGGCGTGCCGATCGCGAGCGACAGGGCCTGGACGAGGAGCGTGTCGGGGGTGAGGCCGTACTGCAGGCCGATGAGCGGCGACAGGAGCGTCAGCGGAAGGCCCGACACGATCCAGTGCGCGGCGATCTTTCCGCCGGCCCATCCCAGCGCCGGGTGCGGCGAAAGCGTCATCTGCTCGAGCGAGCCGTCGGCATAGTCGGCGGCGAAGAGGCCCGGCAGGGCGAGGAAGGCGGCGAGGAGCGCTCCCACCCAGATCACGCCCGGCCCGATGCGCTGCAGCAGTTGCGGCTCGGCGCCGATGCCCAGCGGGAAGAGCGAGGCCACCAGCACGAAGAACGCCACCGTGAGCACGGCCTCGTCGGGATGGCGCCAGGCCAGGCGCAGGTCGCGCGCCATGGCCCAGGCGAAGCCGCCGGAAAAGGAGCCGGGCGCTTGCGGGACGCTGTTCACGCGAGGCGCAGCTCGCGCACGACGCCGGAGGCGGGCGCGAGGCGGTGGTGGGTGGCGGCAAGCGCCAGGCCGCCGGCGGCCAGGTGGCGGTCCAGGAGCTCCGTGAACAGGGCCTGCCCCGCGTCGTCGAGGGCGGTGAGCGGCTCGTCGAGGATCCAGAGCTCGGCGGGGTCGAGCGCGAGCCGGGCGAGGCCGATGCGGCGGCGCTGGCCGGCCGAGAGTCGCCGCGAGGGGATCCGGCGGCGCTTGTCGAGGCCGACGGCCGCGAGCGCCTCGCGACGCTCGCCGGGGGTGGTGGCCGCCCCCCGCAGGCGAAGCGAGAACTCGAGGTTCTCCTCCGCCGTGAGGTCATCCTTCAGCGAGGGCAGGTGCCCGGCGTAGGCCATGCCCGCGCGCATGCGCTCGGGATCGACGTGGGAGGGCTCGCCGTGCCACAGGATCGTCCCCTCGTCGGGCCGGGTGAGCCCCGTCACGCAGCGAAGCAGGGTCGTCTTGCCGCAGCCGTTGGGCCCGCGCACGCACAGGAGCTCGCCGCCCGCGACCTCGAAGCCGAGCCCCGAGAACAGGAGCGCCGGCCCGCGGCGGCACGCGAGGTCGCGGACCTGCAGGACATCGGGCGTTCCGCTGCGGTGCTTTCCGGTCATCGGCACGGGTTCGTCACCCGGCGCCCCGGGGCGAGACTCTGGGCGCCGATCATCGGTCGGGCGCCCCTCACGGAACGACCTTGTCGATCACGATCGCCACTGCCTTGGCTCCCGGCGCCACCGGCTTGCTCGTGCCGACCAGGTCGCCCGGCTGGGTGACGGCGCCGCCCGCCTTGGACACGCGCGCCTCGATCACCACCGATGGCGTCGCGGAAAGCCGCGCCGCCGGCGACATGCCCATGGAATCGTCGAGCACGAAGGCTTTCGGCAACTCGCCGGCGCCGCCGCGGATGATCGCGAGCGGGATGCGCGAGCCGGTTTCGGCGCGCGCGTAGATGAAGAGGGTGTCGGTCGGGGCGGTCTTCCCGGCGAGCGCCTCGGCCAGCCTCACCGTGCCGGACACGGTCTTGCCGCCTGCCGGCGCCTGCGAAGGGGAGGCCGTCGCGGGGGCCTTCGGCGCCGCGGCCGTCATCGCCGGCGCGGCTGGCGCAGGGCCGGCGGCGAGCAGCTTCGCGGGCGGCAGGGGCTTGCCGGCGGCGGCCGAGCGCGAACGCACGTCCTCGATGATGTTCCGGATCTCGGTCGCGTCTTCGGAGCCCGGCGGCACGACGGTGTACAGGCGCTCCCAGTAGGCGAGCGACGCGGCGAAGTCGCCGCTGTTGAGCTTCGCGGTGCCGGCGAGCGCCAGCGCCTTCGGGTGCCGGGGGTCGGCCTGCAGGGCGCGCATGACGATCTCGGTGGGCTCGCCCGAGAGATTGCGGCCGCGCGAGAGGGCCAGCGCATCCGCGTAGTCGGCGAGCACCGAGGCGTCCTGCGGGGCGATCTTCGCGAGGTGCGCGTACGCCCCGAGGGCCTTATCCGTCTTGCCCGTGGCGGCGAACGAGCGGGCCAGCAGCATCCACCCCTGCACGTCGTCGGGACGCTCCTTCATCTTCTGCTCGAGGGTGGCGACCATTTCCTCGATCTGGTGGTCGCTCGGTTGCGCGGTGGCGGCGGCCATGACCTTGGAATCGGTGGCCGCGGGCGTGCCGACCCACAGGTAGAAGCCGACGGTGACGGCGGGAATGAAGACGGCCAGGACGGCCGCGACGGCCCACGGGCGGCTTGCCGGGGCGGCAGGGGCATCCCGGCCGGCGAGGTCCTCCTCGGCGCGTGCGGCGAGCTCCGCGAGGGCGGATTCGCGCGCGTCCTTCGGCAGCAGGCCCGTGCTCACGTCGGCCTCGATCTCCCGGCGTTGTCCGCGCAGGACGGCGAGGTTGGCCTCGCGGACGGAGGGGCCCGAGCGCACGCGCGGGCGCAGCAGCGGCACGAGCACGAAAGCGAGGGCCGCCACGATCAGCAGGGCGGCCACGAACCAGAAATTGAGCATGGGAGAGGAGGCGGGCGGACGGGAACGCGACGCCGGATTATACCGGAGGGAGCAATGCGCTCCCCTTGCGAACAATCAACGAGCCGCTACAATGCGAGCGCGCAACGCCATGGTCGGAAGAAGTGGCGCACCACTAAAAAAGACAAGCAGGCGGGGAAGGGGGGACATCCGGTGCGACACCAGTCGATCCTGGAGTACGCGCGTTTTCGCTGGTTCAAGGCGGCCCTCGGGCTCGCCGTGCTCGCCGGGGCGGTCTACCTCTGGCACGAGCCCTCCCTCAAGCCCTACGGCGGCACCTGGCTCGGGTACACGCTGGGCACCATCGCGGCGCTCCTCATCGCCTGGCTCCTGTGGTTCGGCGTGCGCAAGCGCCGGTACGCCTCGCGCGCGGGCACGCTCCAGGGCTGGCTGTCGGCCCATGTCTACCTGGGCACCGCGCTCCTGGTGGTGGCCACGCTGCACACGGGATTCGAGCTGGGGTGGAACCTGCACACGCTCGCCTACGTGCTGATGGTCGCCACGGTCGCGAGCGGATTCTACGGCGTCTACATCTATCTCTCGGTTCCGGCGCTGATGACGACCAACCGCGGCGAGGAGACGCTCGACGCGATGATCCTCAAGATCGCCGATCTCGACCGGGAGATCCGCGAGAAGGCGCTTTCCCTCCCGGACCGGATCCTCGCGGTGGTGAACGCCTCGCTCGACAACACCCGGCTCGGGGGATCGTTCCTTCGCATCGTCACGGGACGCGACCGCGACTGCCCCACGGCCCGGGCGGTGCGCGAGCTGCCGGAGATCGGCAGGCAGCTCTCGGGCGACATGGCGAAGCTGAACCACGAGCTCTACACGCTCCTGCTGCACAAGAACGAGCTCCTCGCGCGCGCGCGCCGCGACCTGCGCTACAAGGCGCGGCTCGACCTGTGGCTGTACTTCCACGTGCCGCTCGCGATCGCGCTGCTCGCCGCGCTCTCCGCGCACGTGATCTCCGTTTTCCTCTACTGGTAGCCGCCCTCCCGGAGGGAACGTGAAACTCCTCGTCATCTCGCAGAGCCGCAATCGCGCAGGCCGCACGGTGCAGGTGCGCAAGGAGGTCACCGCCGACTGGGTGCGGGTGGGGCGCAACGCCTCGAGCGAAGTGCTGCTCGCCGATCCCCGCATCGCGTTGAGCCAGGGACTCATCGTCGACCGCAACGGGCCCGTCTACACCGAGGGCGAGATGGGCACGACGACGAGCACGACGCGCAAGGCCGTGCGCTCGGTTCGCCTCGCGCCGGGAGTCTCCATCGACGTCGGGCCCTACAAGCTCACCGCGATCGCCGCGCCCGCGGGCTTTTCGGGCGCCATCACCGTGGAACTCGTGCGGCCGACCGAGACGGTGGCGACGGAATTCCTCTCGCGCGCCGGCAGGCTCACGCTCGCGTCCCTCGGGATTCCCAAGCGGTCGGCCGCGCTCGCGCTCTTCGCGATCGTCGCGATCGGCTTCTTCCTGGTTCCGGCCGGCCGCGTCCTCGGCCTGCCGTGGCACCAGCCCGAGAAGGCCGCGATGACGAGCGACCGGTTCTGGAACCCGGGTCCGGTGATGCTCGCCCACCAGCCCATCGGCGGGAAATGCGAGGCCTGCCACGAGGTCGCCTTCGCGCAGGTGCGCGACACCGCCTGCCTCGAATGCCACTCGAAGATCGGCCACCACGTCGCGCCGGACCTGCGCCCCGCCGCCGCCCTTTTCGGCGGCGCGCGCTGCGCCGAGTGCCACCGCGACCACAAGGGAGTCAAGACGACGCACCGCGACGACGACCGCTTCTGCGTCGAGTGCCACCGCGACATCCGTTCCCGCGCGAACGGCGCCCAGTCGCAGAACGTCGGCGATTTCGCGAAGGACCACCCGGCCTTCCGGCTGAGCCTGCCCGCCGACAAGGGCTCCCGGCGCGTGCGCCAGGGCAGCGGTCCGATCGAGGAATCGTCGAACCTCACGTTCCCGCATGCCGTCCACCTCGACCCGGCGGGCGTGCGGCACCCGGAAAAGGACAAGGTGAAGCTCGACTGCGCCGCCTGCCACCAGCCCGACGCCTCCAGGCGCGGCTTCGAGCCGGTCTCGATGGGCCGGCATTGCCAGGATTGCCACCGGCTCGAGTTCGAGCCCGCGGTGACCACGCGCCAGGTGCCGCACGGGCGCCCGCTCGACGCGATCACGGTGGTGCAGGAGTTCTACGCCAACCTCGCGCTCAACGGCGTGAAGGACAGCTTCGAGAAGGCTTTCGGCGTTCCCGGCGAGGGACTGCTTCGCCGGGCGGGCGAGCCCAGCCCGGCGCAGCGCCAGGTGGCGCTCGGGATGGCGGCGAAGAAGGCGGCGCATGTCTCCGAGGAGATCTTCGAGATCCGCCTCTGCCGAACGTGCCACGAGATCCAGCGCACGGACACCGCCGAGGGGCGCGAGTGGAACGTCGCGAAGGTGCGCGCCAACAACGCCTGGATGCCCCAGGCGCGGTTCGACCACAAGAGCCATGCGCAGTCCAAGTGCGCGGATTGCCACGACGTGGCGAAATCGAAGCGCAGCGCCGACGTGGCCATGCCGCGGATCGATTCCTGCCGCGAATGCCACGGCGGCTCGAGGCCCGTGGAGAAGAAGGTCACCTCCAATTGCCTGCTGTGCCACGGCTTCCACGACCAGAAGCACCCGTGGGACCCGAAGTTCAGGCCGAAGGCCGCCACGCGCGTCGCCTCCGGGGCTGCCGGTGCGAATTGACGGCGCGTACGCTGCCGCCGTCCTCGGCGTCGTCGCGCTGGCGCTATCCCTCGCGGGCTGCTCGGGCGGGTCGGGC
>JAGRPO010000287.1 GCA_019449455.1 Betaproteobacteria bacterium
CCCGCTGAAGGAGGCCCCATGAATCGAGCCACGCTCCTGGCGCCGAACGCCGTGGCGAGGAACGCGCTGGCGAAGATGCCCTAGCCGCCGCGCTCAGGCCTTGCCGGAGGCGAGCTTCAGGGTCCGCCCCGGCACCGCGAATTCGCCCCAGCCGCGGTGGTGCAGGGTGCGCGGGCTCTTCACCGCCGGGTCGACCCAGGCCGCCACCACCTCGAGGACGAAGAAGTTGTAGCGGTTCACGAAGCGCGTGTCGGCCACGCGGCACTCGAGGTTGGCGTAGCACTCGGCCACGAGGGGAGCGGCGACCAGCGAAGCCGGCAGCGCCGTGAGGCCGAACTTCGCGAACTTGTCCGTGCGGCGCCCGGAGACGTTGCCCACGGCCACGACCTTCTCCGCGATGTCGGCCGTCGGGATGGCGATGACGCAGGCCTTCGAGGCGCGCAGCAGCTCGAACGAGTAGTTGCGCCCGCTCACCACGCAACCGACGAGCGGCGGCTCGAATTCCATCATCGTAAGCCACGACATCGCCATCACGTTCGGGCGGCCCTTGCGGGCGGTCGCGAGCAGCACCACGGGCCCCGGCTCGAGGAGCCCGTAGACGCGGGAAAGGGGAAACTTGCGCCGCGCGCGTTTCATGGCGACCATTATGGCTCGCCCACCGGATTGGAGGTACACCCCATGTACAAGCGGATCCTGCTCGCCTACGACGGCTCCGAATCCGGGCAGAAGGCCCTGCTCGACTGCCAGGAGATCGCGCAGTGGGGCCAGTCGGACCTCTTCCTCGTCGCCGTCATGCCCTCGCCCGCGACCTTCATCGGGGCCGAGGGCGGCGTCTACGACGCCGGCGCCGAGGAGCGCGACCGGCAGCAGTACCAGGGCATCCTCGACGAGGGCCTGCGCCGGCTCGCCGAAGCCGGGCACAAGGCCAACGGGGAGGTGCTCACGGGCGACGCGGTCGACGAGATCGCCAGGTGCGCCAAGCGCACCGGCGCCGACCTGATCGTCGTCGGCCACCGCCACCTCGAAGGGTGGGCGGCGCGGTGGTGGCGGGGCTCCGTCTCCAAGGCGCTCATCGAGCACGCGCCCTGCAACGTGCTGGTCGTCATCACGCCCTGACCCTTTCGCGGCGTTGCCCCGTTTCATGACCTGACCCCGGCATTCCCGCCGGGGCAGCCCGAAAGGAGCCGTCATGAAACGCCTCGCCCTCCTCGCCGCAGCCGTCGCCACCGCCTTCACGCTGCCCGCCTGCGCCTCGGGCGCCGGGGGGCTCGCCCGCGTTACCGTCATCGACCGCACGGCCAACCGCGAGCTGCCCATCCACTGGAAGGACGGCCGCGCCTACGTCGCCGGCCAGCCCGGCAACGAGTACGCGGTCCGCGTGCGCAACGTGGCGGGCGAGGATCTCCTCGCGGTGGTGAGCGTGGACGGCGTGAACGCGGTCACCGGCCAGACGGCGCAGGCCTCGCAGAGCGGCTACGTGGTCGGTTCGTACGCGTCGCTGGACGTGTCCGGATGGCGCAAGAACATGCAGCGCACGGCCGCCTTCTATTTCACGACGCTTCCCGATTCCTACGCCGCGCGCACCGGCCGGCCCGACGACGTGGGCGTGATCGGCGTGGCGCTCTTCAAGAGGAAGCCCCCGGAGCCGGTGGCGGTCGAGTCGTTCCGGCCGATACCGTTCGCGAAACAGGAGTCGTCCGCCGGGGCGCCGTCGCCCGCGGCGCCGTCCGCCGAGCGCGGAGATGCGCGCGACTCCGCCGCGAAGCGCGCGCAGTCCGAATCGCCGCTGGGCACGGGGCACGGCCGCCAGGAGCGGAACCCCGCGCGATGGGCGCAATTCGAGCGCGCCACGCCCTATCCGGTCGAGACGATCGCGATCTACTACGACAGCGCGCCCAACCTCGTCGCGCAGGGCG
>JAGRPO010000288.1 GCA_019449455.1 Betaproteobacteria bacterium
GCGCGTTCTCGTAGAGCCCCACGTCGGCGAAGCGCTCGCGATAGTGCGCGATCGCCCGCTCCACCGCATCGCGCGAGTCGGTACCCATGAGCTTCGCAAGGGAGGCTCGCAGGGGCGGACCGATGGCGAAGGTGAGCTGGTCGGGGGGCGGCGGCTCGTGCCCCATGCATTCGAGCGCGTGGGCGATGCACCGCGTGATGCCCTCGCGCGGATCGGTGAGCGTGCCGTCGAGGTCGAAGAGGATGGCGTTCATGCGCCCGGCCCGGCGAGCGCCGAGGCGTCGAGAAGTCCGGCGGCCGCGCGCGGATCGGCGCCCGGCGTGAAGGGCAGTCGGCCGATGAGCGGCGCGGGCAGGCGCCCGGCCAGCGCGGCGACGTTCTCGTCGGCGGCCGACATGCGCGGGTCGATCGCATTGGCGATCCAGCCGGCGAAGGCGAGTCCGGCACGTTCGATCGACTCCGCGGTGAGCAGCGCATGGTTGAGGCAGCCCAGCCGCAGTCCCACCACGAGCACCACCGGCAATCCCAGCGCGCGGGCCAGGTCGCGCGCGTCCAGGGACGGGCCGAGGGGGACGTGGAATCCGCCCACGCCCTCGACGACGGTGAAATCCCATTGCGAGGCCAATCGCCGGTGCGCCTCCACCAGCGGGGCAAGGGCGATGGGCATGCCCTCGCGCGCGGCGGCGATATGCGGCGCCATGGGATCGCGCAGCAGCAACGGCGTGATGGCATCGAGCGAGGGCGCCCCGGCGCCTGCCGCCCCGGCGAGCGCCAGCGTGTCCTCGTTCGCCCACGCGCCGTCGCGCCACACCGCGCCGGCCGCGACGGGCTTCATGGGGGCCACGCGCAGTCCCCGAGCGCGAAGCGCGTGCACGATCGCGCAGGCGACGAAAGTCTTGCCCACGCCCGTGTCGGTGCCGGTCACGAAGACGCCGCGGGTCATCGCGGGGCCTTCGGCACGAAGCTCACCACCTGGCGGCCGTCGGCCAGCGTTTTCGGCGGCACCTTCCATGCATGTCCGTACACCACCTCCCAGGTCGCCGGCAGGACGCCATCGCGGCGAAATCGCTCGTAGGCCTCGGTCATTCGCTGCCAGCGATGGCGCCCATGCAGGCTGCGCGATCGCGAGGGCAGCGCGTTCACGGCGCCGATGGCCTTCAGGTCGCGGGCGACCGCGAGAACGGTGTCGTACTCGAGCGTGATCCGCTCCATCTCCATGACCGGATCGGCGAATCCCGCGTGCACGAGCGCGTCGCCCAGGTCGTGCATGTCGACGAAGCGGTTCACGTGCGGCGCGACATCGGCCTCGGCGAAGGCCGCGCGCAGCTCGTTGAGCGTGTCCGGGCCGAACGTGGAAAAGAGGAAGAGCCCTTCGGGGGTGAGCGCGCGCGCGGTCTCCGCGAAGACGCGGGAAGGCTCGCACCACTGCAGCGCCAGGTTGGAGAAGACGAAGTCGACCGACGCGGTCGCGAGCGGCAGGCGCTCGGCGTCCGCGCACACCAGCGCCGGGCGGCGCGAGCCCAGCAGCCGCTGCCACCAGGCGGGGCGCTGCCTCGCCCGCGCGAGCATCGCGGGGGAGATGTCGAGCCCCAGGAGCTCGGCGGCGGGAAAGCGCTTGGCAAGCGCGTCGAAGGCGTGTCCCGTGCCGCAGCCCAGGTCCACGGCGCGGCGCGGCGCGAGCCGCATGGGTTCCAGGTGCTCGAGCAGGCGCGCGCACACCTCGCGCTGCAGGACGGCGGCCTCGTCGTAGGTCCGCGCAGCGCGCTCGAAGGCCCGGCGCACGTCGCGTTTCACCGGCTGCATCGCCTCATCCATGCAGGGTCTCGATGGCGCGCGCGACCTCGTCCGGATGGCTCACGAACGGCAGGTGCGCCGCGCCGGCGATCTCCACGAAGCGCGCGAAGGGGAGCGCCCCGGCCAGCCAGCGCCCCGCGCCCACGGGCGTGAGCGCGTCGCGGCTGCCGTGGATGACCGTGACGGGGCGGTCGATCGCGCCGACCTCGTCCCGCAGGTCGGCATCGTGGAGCAGAGCGAGCCCTGCCGCGAGCGACGGCGGCGACGGTGTCCCGCGCTCGGCCAGCATCGCCGCGAGCTCGCGCATCCGGTCCCGGGCGGCCGGCCCGCCGAGCGCGTTGAGGTTCACGAAGCTGCGGATCATCCTGGCGGGCTCGGCGCGCAGCCCGTCGGCGAATGCCTCGAGCGTCTCGCGGGCCATCGCGTGCGGCCAGCCCTCGCGTTGCACGAAGCAGGGGGTGGTACTCACGAGGGCGAGCGCCGTCGCGCGCGAAGGATGGCGCGCGGCAAGCCGAAGGGCGACGAGCCCGCCCAGCGACCACCCGCAGACGGCCGCCCCGGCCGGGACGCGCGACGCCACGGCATCGACCACAGAGTCGAGCCCCTCGAAAGCGACGTCGCGCGAGTGGCCGTGGCCCGGGAGGTCGACGAGGTGCACGCGAAACGACTCGGCAAGCCTCGGCGCGAGCGCGCGCCAGACGCCGCCGTGCAAGCCCCACCCGTGCAGGAGCACGAGGTCGGGGCCGTCGCCGAGGCGTTCAACGTGCAGGGCCGTCATGGAACGCCTCCCCGAGCGCGCCGGCCAGCGCGACGACCTGCTCCCTGGAATGCGCCGCGCAGATCGACACGCGAAGCCTCGCCGTGCCTTCCGGCACCGTGGGCGGGCGGATCGCGGGAACGAGATGGCCGGATTCGCGAAGCCGCGCCGACAGGGCGACGGCGCGCGCGGAGTCGCCGACGATGAAGGGCTGGATGGCGGTCGGCGAGCGCAAGACGATGCCGTGGACGCCGCACGCGCGGCGGAAGTCTTCGACGCGATCGAGCAACGCCGTCACGATCCCCGGATCGCCCTCGATCAGGGCCAGCGCCGCGGTGGCGACAGCGGCCGCCGCGGGCGGAAGCGCCGTCGAGAACACGTAGGTTCGCGCCTTCTGCATCAGCCATTCGACGACGTTCGCCTCGCCGGCGACGAACGCGCCATAGCCTCCCAGCGCCTTGCCGAGCGTGGCCATGTAGACGATGCGCGGGGAGCGAAGACCGAAATGCGCGAGCGAACCGCGTCCGCCGCCCAGCACGCCGATGCCGTGCGCGTCGTCCACCACGAGCCACGCGTCGTGGCGTTCGGCGAGCTCCAGGAGGTCGGGGAGCGGCGCCAGGTCTCCGTCCATGCTGAAGACGGCGTCGGTCGCGATCACCCGGACCGCGGCCTTCGAGGCGGCGAGCATCGCGTCCAGGCGCCCGGTGTCGCCGTGCGGATAACGGTGGAAGGTGGCGCGCGACAGCAGCGCCCCGTCGTTCAGGCACGCGTGATCGAGCCGGTCGGCGAAGACATCCGCGGAGCGGTCCGCGAGCGCGGTGAGGATGCCGAGGTTCGCGGCATAGCCGCTCGGAAACAGGAGGGCGCGCGGCAGGCCGGTGAAGCGCGCGAAGGCCGCCTCGGCCTCTTCGTGCGGCCGCGAGTGCCCGACGACGATCGGCGAGGCGCCCGCGCCGAAACCGTACGCGTCGATCGCC
>JAGRPO010000049.1 GCA_019449455.1 Betaproteobacteria bacterium
CGAACGCAGTTGCGGTCCCGAGCCGCGCGCACTCCACCTGGCATGACATGAAACGAATCCTGTACAGCGGGACCAAGAACGCATCGAGCTGGGCCTTTCGAGCCTGGCTGGCGCTTCGGGAAGGAGGGGTTTCCTTCGAGGAAGTCGTGGTGGACATCAGGGTTCCCCAGCGATACGAAAACCTTGCCGCGATCGGGAAGTTCTCGCCGCCGGGCGCCGTGCCCGTGCTCGTCGACGCAGATGTCGTGATCTACGACTCCCTGGCAATCATGGAGTACGCCAACGAATTGTCCGGCGGGAAGCTGCTTCCTGGCGCGGTTCGACCGCGAGCGCATTGCCGTTCCATGCTTGCGTGGCAGCACTCGGGGCTTTCGAACATCTGCCCCAGGCTGTCCTTCGAGAGCTCGTTCTACGCCAACCGAAGAGCGATGACCCTGGAGGAGCGCGCGGCGGCCGGTCGCGTCTTCGGCGTCTGGGAGAAGGAGCTCACCGAGAGTGGCGGACCCTTCCTCATGGGGCAACTGTCGCTGGCGGACCTGGCGTTCGTGCCGACGATCCAGCGCCTGAGCTGCCACGTGGAAAGCCTGGCCGAGTGGCCGCGGACCCGGTCGTGGGTGGAGCGGATGCGCGGCCTCGAGTCGGTCTCGGAGTGGCTGAGCGCGGCCTGCAGGCTGCCCGAGGTCATGCATGACGAGTACTACGAATAGGTAGCGGCCATGGCCCCTGCCTTGCCTTGAAAAACAAGGAATCCCGGTGTCGCTGACTCCATTTCTGAGGCTGATGAGGAATCGCCAGCTCCTTTCCGCACTCAGAATCACCGCTCTCTTCAAACCCTTCTACAAGCTTTCCTTTCTGGCTGCGGCGAAGAACTGCGGCCTGCTCGATGCCCTTTCCGCACGTCCACTGACGTTCGATGACCTGGCCGATCTCTACTGCCGGGATGCCAAGGCTCGCGAAGCCCTGGGGGCCTGGCTGCAACTGGGTGTCCGGCTTGAATTCCTGGTCTCGAAGGACGATCGATACCGGCTGCGCAGCCTGGCGCTGAAGATGTCCTTGCCGGAAAACGACTCGACACTGGCGCTGGCGCAGGAAGTCGCGACGCTGCATCACAAGCTGGTTCTATACACCCCGACAAAGCTGCGCAACGGGGAGCTCTGGCAACTGGGTGATCAAGACGGCGAGTTGACCGCCCGTTCTTCGCGGGCGCTTGAAGCGTTTCAGAACGATGCCATCGACAGGTTGTTCCCAAGGTCGGGTGCCGTTCGCCTGCTCGAGGTGGGCTGCGGGTCCGCCTGCTACATCCACCACGCGGCAACGAGGAATCATTCACTGCGTGCGCTGGGACTCGAGTTGCAGCCCGATGTTGCCGAAGTTGCGCGTCGAAACATCCGGCAATGGCGCCTGGATGATCGAGTCGCGATAGAAGTCGGTGATGTTCGTGACAGGGCGCCGGTGCCGGAGTTCGACCTGGTCACGCTTTACAACAATATCTACTACTTTCCTTTCGGGGACCGAGTATCCCTGCTGGCGCACATGAGGAAGTTCATCAGGCCCGGAGGCTTCTTGCTGCTCACGACCTGCTGCAAGGGGGGCAATCTGGGCATGGAGGTGCTCAATCTCTGGGGTGCCGCTACGGCAACCGGAGGACGACTGCCGACTGTTGCGCAGATGCGGGAACAGCTGGCGGAGGCGGGCTATGGAAACGTCGAATCCATCGGCTTGATTCCGGGCGACCGCTTTTTTGCGTTTCGCGCGTATCCATCCATCTGAAGGGACGGGTCCGCGGAATCCTTGCCGCGGTGACGGCAATCAGGTCGGCGGCACGTTCACATCGCGCAGCTTCTCGGGGTTGAGGACGGTACAGACGTCGATGATGTGCCGGCCGTCGGTGCGAAACGCGAACACCGCGAACAGCGCGCCGTCGAGAAAAGCCACGAGCCCGGGCTCGCCGTTGACCGTGACCGCGCGAAAGTCGACGCGTTCGACCAGCTTGCGGAACGCGCCGACCGCGAAACGCGCGACCCGTTCCGATCCGCCGATCACCTTCAACGCGGCCCGCGCCTTGCCGCCGCCGTCGGAGGTCCAGGTCGCCTCGTTGGCCAACAGCTTCAGCATCGCGTCCCTGTCCTGCGCCTTGATCGCCTGCACGAAGGCGCCGACGAGCTGCGCGCTCCGCGCAGCGTTCACCTGCACGCGCGGCCGCGCGGCGCGCAGGCGCTTGCGCGCCCGGCTCACGATCTGCCGGCAGGCCACCTCGCTCTTGCCGAGGATCCTGGCGATGTCGCCGTAGCCGGTGTCGAAAACGTCCTGCAGCAGGAACGCCGCGCGCTCTTCGGGCGCCAGGCGCTCGAGCACGGCGAGAAACGCGACCGACAGGTCCGACGCCAGTTCGGCGGCCAGCTCGGCGCCCGGCACGGACGCCTCGACCAGCGGCTCCGGCAGCCACGGCCCGGTGTACAGCTCGCGCTCGACGCGCAGCTGGCGCAGGCGGTCGATCGCGAGCCGCGTCACCGTGGTGACGAGCCAGGCGCGCGGCGAGCGGACCTCCTGCGCGCCGGACTTGTGCCAGCGCAGGTAGGCGTCTTGAACCACGTCTTCGGCCTCGGCTCGGGAGCCCAGCATGCGGTAGGCCACGCGCCAGAGCTGGCCGCGATGCTCCTCGAAGGCGAGCCCGCGACGAAGCGAATCGGGATCGATGGACATGATGACTGGACGAACTTGGCGCAGGCAATGTGACAGCCGGCTCAGGTCGATCGACCTGAACCCGGGGATCCTCCAGCCGGCGCCTGCCGCAAGATCCGCGGCCGCGTCGGCTTGGCGCGGAGTGTAAGGGATGGCCGCGCGTTGGCCGGCCTGGGCCCAAGGTCGCCGGCACCCTCCGCATTTCAGGCGTGCACCGGCGGAGACGCCGGGTCCGGCATGGCCGTGCGCGTGCAAGTCCTTGATTTGCCGTGGTTCCCGGATTTCTATGTTGCAGTGCAATAAATATTTGCCATACCCCCTTGACGTGGCTTCCGGAAAGTCTAGAATTCATTTTTGTGCAGTGCAGCATTACAGGGCTGCCGCAACCGAACTCCCCTCTAGTCATCAGTCAAGGAGACATCCATGTTCAAGGTCGACCAGTTCAGCGCCGCCAACGAAGCCGTCATCAGCCAGTTCGCGCACTTCGCCCAGCTTTCCCTCGCCAACCTCGAGAAGTTCGCCGAGATCGGCCTCGATGCCGCGCGCGACTCCGTCGAGCAGGCCACCGCGCACGCCGCGGCCCTGGCCGGCGCGAAGGACGTGCACGAAGTCATCGCCATCAACTCCGCCGCCCTCGAGCCGGTGATGAAGCGCGCCTACGCCTACTCGCGTACCGTCTACGAGACCGCCGCCGAGTCCAACGCCGAAGTGAAGAAGGTGTTCGAGAAGCAGGCCGCGGAAGCCAACAAGTCCGCCGTCGCCTCCCTCGAGGAAGCCTTCAAGTACGCGCCGGCCGGCTCCGAGGCCTATGTCGGCAACGTGAAGTCCGCGATCGCCGCCGCGCAGAGCGCCTACTCGAACCTCGCCGCGATCAACAAGCAGCTCTACGACACCGTCGAGAAGACCGTCGAGCAGAACGTCGCGACCGTCCAGTCCGCCGCCAAGGCCCCGAAGGCCACGGCGCGCAAGGCTGCGAAGCGCCGCTAGGCAGTGCCCGCCCCGCGAGGGGCGTTGAAGTGATCGCTGAAGATGGCCCCCGGCTACCCGGGGGCTTTTTTTTGCGCCCGGCTCCCCGGCAGGGCATCTCCGATCCGCGCCGCCCTTGCCGCGTGGATGGCCGCTGGCACGGACTGCGGGTTCTGCCGGGCGATCGCGGCCGCGTCGACTTCAAGCGCCGCCGCGCGCGCCGCCCGGATCCTGTCGCGGGGAACCTGCCGCGAATGGCCGCGGGCCCGCAGGTCGCATTCGCACACGTCCATGAGGCGCTCGAGGCGATCGGGACGCCGGAAGGCGTCCGTGCGCTCGAGAAGGCCCAGCAGGGCTTCCGCCCCGAGGGCGCCGGCGCCCTCGACCGCGGCGCGCTCGCGGGCGGCGACGCCGGCCAGGTCGCGGCATTCGACGGGCGCGTTGATCCGTTCGCAGAGCGCCATCACCGCCTCCGGCGCGAGCCCGACGGTGAGGCATGCGAATCGAACGGGAAGCGCGAATGCGGTGGAAGCCTCGAGCCGGGCCGCGAGCGGGCCGGGCCCCTCGCGCGCGGTCACCGCGTCGACTTCCGGGAGCACCCGCGCCAGCGCCCCGCAGTCGCGCAGCACCTCGAGCATCCGCCCCGGACGAGGCTCCTGGAGCCCGCGCGCGATCTCCTGCCACACGCGCTCCGGCACCAGGTGGTCGGCCTCGCCCGAGCGCACCATGGCTCGCATGAGCTCCATCGTCTCCGGGGCGACGGCGAAGCCGAAGCGCGCCGCGAACCGGGCCACGCGCAGGATCCGGACGGGATCCTCGGCAAAGGCTTCGCTCACGTGCCGCAGGATGCCGCGGCGCAGGTCCGCGGCGCCGCCATGGGGATCGACGAGCGCTCCGTCCTCGCCGCGGGCGATGGCATTGATGGTGAGGTCGCGCCGGCGCAGGTCCTCCTCGAGGCTCACTTCCGGAGAGGCATGGAACACGAATCCCTTGTACCCCGGCGCGGTCTTGCGCTCGGTGCGGGCGAGCGCGTACTCCTCGTGCGTCTGCGGGTGCAGGAAGACGGGGAAATCGGAGCCCACGGGACGGAAGCCCTTCGCGATCAGCTCGGCGGGCGTGGCGCCCACCACGACCCAGTCGCGGTCGGCGACCGGCAGGCCGAGAAGTTCGTCGCGCACCGAGCCGCCGACGGCAAAGATCTTCATGGCGCGCACCTGCGGGCCGGGCCTCAGGGCCGCGGCGGCTCCGCGTAGGGTTCGTCCTCCGGCACGAACTCCGTCTCGGCGAGCGCTCCCTCGATCCACGCGCGCACGCCGGGGGCGGCCCGCACGGCCTCGCAGTAGCGCGCGACCGCCGACCCGCAGCGCACGTCATAGGTCGCGAAGCGCATCACCACCGGCGCGAACATTGCGTCGGCGGCCGAAAACCCGCCGAAGAGGAACTCGCCGCCGGAGCCGAAGCGCGACCTCGCGTGCCGCCACAGGCTCTCGATGCGATCGATGTCGGCGCGCACCTCGGGCGTCATTCCCTTGCCCGGATGGCTCGCGCGGATGTTCATCGGCATCTTCGCGCGAAGGTTGCGGAAGCCGGCGTGCATTTCGGCCGCGGCCGACCGCGCGAAGGCGCGCGCCCCGGGGTCGGCGGGCCACACGCCCTTGTCGGGGAACCACTCGGCCAGCGCTTCCATGATGGCAAGCGTTTCCCAGACCGCGGTTTCGCCCCGCCACAGCACGGGCACGAGTCCCGAGGGCGACCAGCGGCCTATGCCGGCGTCCCACTCGTCGGAGTCGAAGCGCAATTTTCTCTCCTCGAAGGAGATGCCGAGCTGGGTGAGCAGCACCCACGGCCGCATGGACCACGAGGAGTAGTTCTTGTTGCCGATGACGAGAGTCAGCCTGTCCATGTCACCTCCCTGTGCGGCGCCGGTAGTCCGCGTAGCGGCCGCGAGGTCCCGCGTCGGCCATGTACTCCGGAACGACGGCTTCCATCGCGGCTGGGGCGAAGCCGAAGACTTCCGGGAAGGGGCAGTCGCAAACGCTGTCCACCCGCATGGAGGCCAGGTTGTCGCGCGTCATGACGGGCCCCGGCAAGTGTTCGAGGACGAAGGCCTGCGCCAGCGCCGCCCACGCCGGCAGGGCCACGACGAGGCGTTTTCGGCCCTGGAGCCCGGCCACGAAGCGCACGATATCCGCGAGCGTGTGGATGCCGGGCCCGCAGAGGTCGTAGGACTTCCCGAAGGTGCGCGGGTCGTCGAGGCAGGCCGCCACCGCCCGCGCGACGTCCTCGACCCAGACGGGCTGGAACCGCGTGCGGGCGCCCGCGAGCGGGACCACGGGGAACACCTTGACCAGCCCCGCGAACAGGTTGAGGAAGCTGTCGTCCTGCCCGAAGATGACCGACGGCTTGAGGACCGTGACCGCGAGCCCCGCGCCCTCCTCGCGCAGGGCATCCTCCCCGCGCCCCCGCGTGCGCAGGTATTGGCTGGGCCCGTCGCGCCCGGCGTGCAGCGCGCTCATGTGCACCAGGCGGCGCACGCCGGCGGCGCGGCAGGCGCGCGCGAGGCGCCGGGGCAGGTCGACGTGCACCTTCTCGAACGGCTCGCGGCGGCTCTGGTGGAGGATGCCGACGAGGTTCACGACCGCGTCGATGCCGTCGAGCGCGCGGCCAAGGTCCCCGTCGTCGTGGGGGGTTCCGGCGACGATCTCGATCGAGGGCGTCACCTGCAGGGGTCTTGCCTTCAGGCGGTCGCGCGTGAGCGCCCGAAGCGCGAGCCCGCGCGCGGCCAGCTGCGCGCACACCGAGCGGCCGACGAAGCCGCTCGCCCCGAGGACGAGGACGCGCGAGGTGCCCATCACGGGATGGCCGCGACGCTGGCCGTCTCGTTGGCGCCGCGGCCGGGCACGGTTCCCACGATCGCGCGCAGGCTGGGCGCGCGGCCCGTGAGGCGATGGGTGTAGAACCAGGCGTTCGCCATCACCTTCTTCACGTAATCGCGCGTCTCGTTGAAGGGAATCGACTCGACGTAGATCGCGCCTTCGAGGGGCCTCGCGTCGCGCCAGCGCTTGGCGCGCCCCGGCCCGGCGTTGTATCCGGCCGTGGCCAGCACGGGATCGCCCAGGTCGACGAGCACGCGGTGGAAGTAGTAGGCACCCATGGCGACGTTCACGTCCGGCTGCGCCAGCAGCGCGGGGCGGTAGGGCTGGACGGGAATCTGCTTGGCGACCCAGCGGGCCGTGGCGGGCATGAGCTGCATGAGCCCCATCGCGCCCGCGCTCGACCTGGCCGTGGCGTTGAACCGGCTTTCCTGGCGGATGATGCCCAGGAGCAGGGCCTCGTCGACGTTCCACTGGCGGGCGGCCGAGGTAAGCGGCTCGCGGTGGGGCGTCGGATATCGGCGCGCGAGATCGTGCAGCGAGGCGGTGCGCTCGGCCGCCCCGATGGCGCGGTCGGGCAGGCCGGCCTGCGCCGCGACCTCCGAGGCCGCGAGGAAGCCGCGATCGTCCATCGCGCGCAGGCCGAATACCCATTCCCGGAACGCTTCCGCGTTCATGTCGAGCCGGTAGAGCGCGAAGGCGCGACCCAGGGCGGGAATGGCGCGCACGCGGGCGAGGTCCGCCTCGGCGACCGGGCGCGCGGTCCAGTCGGGAGGCTCGACGATGCCCAGGTTCTCGGCGGCGAGCAATCCGTAGAAGTGGCGCTCGCGCGCGAGCGGGCGAAGGATCGCCTCGGCCGCGGGACGCGCGCCGCCCTCGGCGAGCGCGCGCGCGAGCCAGTATCGCCACGCGGGGCTGCGGGCCTCCTCGGGCGACATCAGGTTCACGGCGGCACGCACCGCGGCCCAATCGCCGGCGCGCAGTCCGGCGCGCGCCTTCCACTGCAGCTGCGCGTCTGTGAACGGCCCCTCGCCCGCCAGCGCGTACCACTCGAGCGCGCGCGGATGGTGCGCCTGCGCCGCGGCATACCCGATCTGGCCCCACCCGTAGCGCAGGTCGTCGGCGCCCAGGACCGCGGCATGCGACTGGAGGTGCTTCGCGGCCTCGTCCGGGCGCGTGCGCGCGAGCCGCGTGACCGCGAAGAGCATCAGCTCGTGGGTCGCCCGCGTCGGGATGCGCGATTTCTCGCCCGCCAGGTACCGGCCCGGGTCGGCGAGGGCGCGTTCGAGCGCCTTCTCGTTCACCTGCTCCTTGTTGGCCAGGAAGGCGTTCGCGCGGCGGGCGTCCTTCACGAGGCCGGACGCGAAGAGCTTCCTGATGCGCTCCCAGGCCTCGGGAGAACCGATGAGCCGCTCGCGCGCCGCCGCCTCGAAGGGCGGCGTGCAGGCGGCGGGGGCCTCGCGGCCGGCGAGCCAAAGCGCGCGCGCCTCCTTCAGCGCCTCGGCATCGTCGCGCGCGAGCCGTTCCTGCAGCGCGTAGCAGGCGACCTCGACGTCGTCGGAGGCGAGCGCGGGGAACTCCTGCCGGAAGGCGTCCCACTGCCCGGCGGCGCCGAGAACCTTCAGCCAGTCGCGGCGCAGCGGATCGGCCAGGGGCGAGTCGGCATGCCGGCGCAGGAAGTCGCGGATGTCGCCGGGATCGGCCTTGTCGAGGGTGGCCGAGAGGAGCCAGTAGGCGGGGTAGGCCTCGAGCGGATGCCCGGCGAAGCGCGAGCGCCAGGCCTCGAGCGCCTTGAGGTCGCGCCGCTGGGAGGCGTCGCGGGCCGCGACCAGGTCCGCGTCCGTCGCGGGTCCGGCATGCGGCGCCGCGAAGGCGGGCCCGGCGGCGAGGAGGAGGGCGGCGAAGAGGCGCGGAAGGCGCATCGGGCGGGGGGCGGGCACGCGAGGATTATATTCCCCGGTGACAGCGGCCCCCGCCCGAGGTTCACTTCACGAGCGGCAGCACCCAGATCAGCATCCCGATCACGTAGCAGATCGTGCAGGAGATCAGGGTGAAAGGCACGCTCCAGCGCAGGAACTCGCGCAGGCTGACCCTGCGGTTTTCCTCGCGCTCGCAGATGTTGGCCGCGACGTAGAGGGCCGGGGCGCCGGCGATGGTGAGGTTGCTGCCCAGCGTGCCGGACCACAGCAGCATCCACCACAGCGGCCACGGGTCCACGCCCTGCTGGCCGAGGTCGCGCACGGTGTAGAGGAAGGTGAGGATGTAGGCGTCGTGTTCGACGATGCCCACGATCGGGATGGTGATCCAGTAGAGGAGCGTCGCGCCGAGCGCCATGTTCTGCGCGAAGATCGGGGCCATGGCGTGGGCGAGCTTCTCGAGGATGCCCGTCTTCTCCATGCCGCCCACCAGCGCGAAGAGCGCGATGTAGAAGAAGACCGCTCTCCAGTCGAGCTCCTGCACGATCTCCTCGAAGCTGGGCTTCCTCACCCGGTCGCCGAGGAGCTCGAGCACCAGCACGAGGACGAGCGCCCCCGTCATCGCGATGAACCCCAGCTTCACGCCGAGGTGCTCGCGCAGGCTCATGGCGACGATCGTGGCGGCGAAGCCCACGACCACGATGGTGGCGAAGACCTTGTCCGGGATCTTCCCCTCGCCCATTCCCTCGCCGCCGGCCGGCACCGCCTTCGAGCCGCCGAACTTGCGGAAGAAGAGCCAGTACATGAGGCCGAGGGTGAGCGAGAAGGTGACGAGGAGGATGGGGAACGAGCTCGGCTTGCCCTGGAACCAGATGAAGTCGAAGAACTCCGCGCCCGAGACGCTGTGCATCATCTGCGGGGGAAGGTCGCCCAGCAGCATCGCCGAGCCCATGAAGTTGGCGCTGAAGCCGATCATGAGCACCAGCGGCGCGAGGGGGAGCCCCAGGTGGCGGGCGATCGGGATGGCGACGGGCGCGAACATGAGGATCACGACCACGTTGTCCACCACCATGGACACGAGCCCGGCGAGCATCGAGAGGATGACGATGAGCGCGCCGCCGTTGCCCCGCGACATCTCGAGCGCCTTCACGCTGAGCCACTCCGGTATGCCGGACTTGCCGAAGTAGCCCGCGATGGTCCAGATGGAGACGAGGATGGCCATCACGTTCCAGTCGACGATCTTGAAGGCGTCGTCCTCGCTCATGAGGCCCATCCAGATCATCACCGCCACGCCCAGCAGCGCTGCCGCCGTGCTGTCGATCCAGCCGGTGATGACGATCACGATCGTCACCGCGAAGATGGCGAGCGCGAAAATGGTCATCGTTTCCATCGGGTGCTTTCTCCTTGGTGTGCCATTGCTCTTTTCAATGCCCGGGTGGCAGGCGTGGCGGGCACGATCGCGAAATGTAGCAAATCATGCGTGGCCCGCGCGACCGCGGCATTGACCTGTGCCAAGTCGAGGGCACATCGACTCGCCTAAAATGGCGCCAGGACGAGAAGCGCCGGCCGCAACCCGGCTCACGAGGAGACGCCATGACTTACGGTTCCATCCTGGTTCCCATCGACGAACATCCCGCCGCCGCCGGCAGCATCGAGGCCGCGACGCGGCTCGCGGGAGCGCTGGGCGCCCACCTGGAGGGCCTCGCGATCATCCCGCCGCTCGCGGTTCCGCTGCGCCTGCGCCCGCGCCAGAGCGCGGCCATCCTCATGAAGAAGGAATGGGAGCGCGACAAGCAGGAGGCCCGCGCTGCCATCAAGCGCTTCGAGGCGCGGGCGAGGAAGTCGGGCGTTGCCTCCGTCGAAGGCATCGCCGTCGAGGCCGACGCGGAGGCGATCCTCGCCGTTCGCGCCCGCACCGCCGACCTCGTCGTCCTTCCCCTGCCGGGCGAGGACGACATAGGCGTCCTCGGCGGGCATGCGGTCGAGGCGTCGCTCCTGTCGGTCGGTCGCCCCGTGCTTCTCGTGCCCGAGAAGGGGCTCGCCGCCGGGTTCCCGAGAAAGGCGCTCGTGGCCTGGAACGGGAGCCGGGAAGCGGCCCGCGCCCTTTCCGACGCGGTTCCGTTGCTCGCCCGCGCCAAGTCCGTCGTCGTCTTCTCCTCGGGGCCGGCGGGCGACGAGGGCCCGCTCCACGGCGCGAAGGCCGCCGCGGCCTACCTCGCCCGCCACGGCATCGCGGCCGATACGCTTCACGGGACGTCCACGGACGACCGCGTGGGCGACGCCATCCTCGCCCGGG
Organism: Betaproteobacteria bacterium; assembly: GCA_019449455.1. Taxonomy (GTDB): domain Bacteria; phylum Pseudomonadota; class Gammaproteobacteria; order Burkholderiales; family Usitatibacteraceae; genus FEB-7. The sequence goes on from JAGRPO010000049.1 coordinate 10,734, forward strand.
CGAGGAAGATCGGCGCCGACCTGGTGGTGATGGGCGCCTACGGCCGGCCGCGCTTCACGGAGCTCGTCCTGGGCGGCGCGACGCGGGCCGTCCTGCGCGGCTCCGCTGTCGCGGTCCTGATGTCGCACTGATTTCTTGCGCTTGACGCGGGTCAAGAGACTCGCGCCCCCCGCTGGCCCTAGAATGGGTCGGCCGCCATCAAGAGCGGGTCCGACGGGGAAGAGCGGGGCTCTTTTGGCCCGAATTCTCCTTGCGGGATAGAATCCGGCACGCCGTTATCCAAAAACGACCGCCCCAACGAGGAGAATTTGCCATGGAAAAACGCACTTTCGCGAAGGGCCTGCTGGCCGCCGTCGTGGCCAGCGCCTTTTCGGTATTCACCCCCGCGTTCGCGTGGGAGCCCACCAAGACCGTCGAGTTCATCGTGCCCGCGGGCACGGGCGGCGGCGCGGACCAGATGGCGCGCCTCACGCAGTCGATCATCGCCAAGCACAACCTGATGAAGCAGTCGATGGTCGTGGTGAACAAGGGCGGCGGCGCCGGCGCCGAGGGCTTCCTCGAGGTCAAGGGCGCCAAGGGAGACCCGCACAAGATCATCATCACGCTCTCCAACCTCTTCACCACGCCGCTTGCGACGGGCGTGCCGTTCAACTGGAAGGACCTCACGCCGGTGCGCATGCTGGCGCTCGACCAGTTCGTCCTCTGGGTGAACAAGGACAACCCGGCCAAGACCGCCAAGGAGTACGTGAGCGCGGTGAAGGCGGCCGGCCCCGGCAAGACGAAGATGGGCGGGACGGGCTCCAAGCAGGAGGACCAGATCATCACCGTGGCGCTGGAGAAGCAGTCGGGCGCCAAGTTCACCTACATCCCCTACAAGGGCGGCGGCGAAGTGGCCACCCAGCTTGTCGGCAAGCACATCGACTCCTCGGTCAACAACCCGATCGAGGCGGTGGCCCAGTGGCGCGCCGGGAACCTGCGGCCGCTCTGCGTGTTCGACAACGAGCGCATGCCCTACAAGACGAAGATCGCGGGGGACATGAGCTGGAACGACATCCCGACCTGCAAGGAGGCGGGGGTCGACACCGACTACGTGATGCTGCGCGGCATCTTCATGGCCGGCGGCGTGACGCCCGACCAGGTCCAGTACTACGTGGACCTGCTGGAGAAGGTGCGCCAGACGCCGGAGTGGAAGAAGTTCATGGAGGACGGCGCCTTCAACCAGACGGCGCTCACCGGCAAGGAGTACGCGGACTGGGTCGCCAAGGCCGAGAGTCTCCACCAGGGCCTGATGGCCGAAGCCGGGTTCCTGGCGAAGAAGTAGCGGGCGCATGACCGGGGGCCGCTCGCGCGGCCCCCGCCGCTTTCCGGCCGTCGAAGACCACAAGGAGAATCCGGATGCAGGCGAACAAACCGGTCGCGTCCACGCGCACGGCCGAACTGGCGATGGCGGGGCTCTTTCTCGCCTTCGGCACCCTGGTGATGTGGGACACCCGCCGCCTCGGGGTTTCGTGGGGCGACGACGGCCCGCAGGCCGGCTACTTCCCCTTCTACATCGGCCTGTTCATCGTCGTCTCCTCCGCGTTCAATATCTTCCGCGCCCTGAACCTCGGCGAGAAGGGGCGGGCCGCGTTCGTGGAATGGGGGCAGCTCAGGATGGTGCTCCTGGTGATGGTGCCGACCGTGGTCTACGTCGCGCTCATCGCGAACCCGTGGTTCAGCCTCGGCATCTACCTCGCCTCCGCGATCTACATCGCGTTCTTCATGTGGTACCTCGGCAAGTACCGATGGGCGAGGATCGCTCCCGTGTCGCTCGGCGTGGTGGTGTTCTTCTTCCTCATGTTCGAGGTGTGGTTCAAGGTCCCGCTTCCCAAGGGACCCATCGAAGCCGCGATCGGCTTCAACTGAGAGGGACGGAAAATGCAAGAGATCCAGTCCCTGATGGGCGGCTTCGCGGTCGCCATGTCCTGGTTCAACCTGGCCCTGATGCTCGCCGGCGTGACCCTGGGCGTCCTGATCGGCGTCCTCCCCGGCCTGGGCGGCGCCAACGGGGTGGCGATCCTGCTTCCCCTCACGTTCTCGATGTCGCAGCAGCCGGGCGGCGCCACCTCGGCGATCATCCTGCTCTCCTGCATCTACTGGGGCGCGCTCTTCGGCGGCGCCATCACGTCGATCCTCTTCAACATCCCCGGCGAGCCGTGGTCGGTGGCGACCACCTTCGACGGCTATCCCCTCGCGCAGCAGGGGCGGGCTGGAGCGGCGCTCACGGCGGCCTTCACGTCGTCCTTCGTCGGCGCGCTGGTGGCGGTGATCCTCATCACGTTCATCTCGCCGATCATCGCGAGGTTCGCGCTGCAGTTCGGTCCACCGGAGTTCTTCTCCGTCTACCTGCTCACGTTCTCGGCGTTCGTGGGCATGTCCAAGGGCACGCCCTTCAAGACGATCACGGCCATGATGACCGGCTTCGCGCTCGCGGCCGTCGGGATCGACACGGTCACGGGGCAGCTTCGCCTCACGTTCGGGTTCGCCGACCTCCTGAAGGGCTTCGACTTCCTCATCGCGGTGATCGGGCTCTTCGGGATCGGCGAGATCCTCCTCACCATCGAGGAGGGCCTGGAGTTCAAGGGTGCGCAGGCCAAGCTCAACATGCGCGTCGTCCTCGACACCTGGAAGGAGCTTCCGAAGTACTGGAAGACCTCGATCCGCTCCTCGGCCGTGGGCTGCATGATGGGGATCGTCCCGGGAGGGGCCACGCCCGCCTCGTTCATGTCCTACGGGCTCGCGAAGAAGATGTCGCGCGACGGCGAGAAGTTCGGCACCGGGATCGTCGAGGGCGTCGTGGCACCGGAGACGGCGGCGCACGCCGCCGGGACGTCCGCGCTCCTGCCGATGCTCACCCTGGGCGTTCCGGGCTCGCCCACCGCCGCGGTCCTGCTGGGCGGCCTTCTCATCTGGGGCCTGCAGCCCGGCCCGCTTCTGTTCGTCGAGAAGCCGGACTTCGTGTGGGGCCTCATCGCGTCCATGTACCTGGGCAACATCGTGGGCCTCATCGTCGTGCTGACCTGCGTGCCGCTGTTCGCCGCGATCCTGCGCGTGCCCTTCTCCATCATCGCCCCGGTGATCCTGGTGATCTGCGCCATCGGGGCCTACACCGTGCACAACTCGATGTTCGACGTGTGGCTCATGCTGGTCTTCGGGATCGCGGGCTACGTCTTCAAGAAGCTCGACTACCCGATGGCCCCGCTGGTGCTCGCTCTCGTGCTGGGCGACCGCGCCGAGGATTCCTTCCGCCAGACGATGCTCGGGCCCGAGGGCAGCCTCGGCCTGTTCTTCTCGAACCCCCTGGTCGGCACCATCACCGGCGCCTCGCTGCTGCTGCTCTTCTGGCCGCTCATCTCGAGCGCCATCGCCGTCGCGCGCGGCCGCAACGGCAACCGGCGCGGGGGCTGAAGCGATGCGCTACGCTGGCGACCCGGGCCCGGGAACGGGCCGACAGCTGAAAGGAAGTGTGTGACATGGCGGTGATCGCGTTCACGCAGGAGATGGCGACGCTCGGCTCCGACGTCGCCATGGGAGTCTGCGAGGCGCTCGGCCTCGAGATGGTCCGCCACGAGGTCGGCGACCACGTGGCCGGCATGATGCACGTGAAGAAGAGCCTCATCCGCAGGCTGCGCGAGGGCAAGGCCGGGCCCTTCGAGCGCTGGACGGCCGACGAGAAGTCGATCTCGATCTTCACCGCGGAGGAAGTCTTCGACCTTGCGGTGAAGGGCAACGTGCTGATCCGCGGCTGGGGGGCGACGATGCTCCTGCGCTCGGTCCCGCACGTGCCGTGCGTGCGCGTGTGCGCCCCGATGGAGCTGCGCGTGCAGCGCCTGATGAAGCGCCTCGAGACCGACGACGAGGAGCTCGCCCGGCACGAGATCGCGGTCGACGACCACGCGCGGGCCTCGCGCATGTCGGAGCACTTCGGCGTGGCCTGGGGCAACCCGGAGCTCTATGACCTCACCCTGAACACCGAGCGGATCCCGGTCTCCACCTGCGTCGACATCGTGGTGGGGCTCGCGCGGAGCGCGGCCTTCCAGGAGACGCCGGAATCGCACCGGCACCTCGCCGACCTCGCGCTGGGGTCGAAGGCCCGCGCCACGCTGAAGGCCAATCCAGCCACGGCCGGCATCGACGTGGCCATCGAAGCCAAGGACGGCAGAATCATCCTGCGCGGCATCGTCGCCAACGACCGCGAGCACGCGCTGTGCCACGAGGTGGTCGGCGCGGTTGCAGGCCCCGCGGGCATCGAGGACGGCCTGGCGACGATGTCGGGCCGGATGAAGACCTTCCCGCAGCAGCCGCGCAAGTAGCCCGGCTAGATCAGGTCGCGGCCGATCTTCTTCGCGAAGGTCCGGCCGTATTCCGCGCCGAGGAAGCTCGCCATGATGGTCTCGGCCTCGCGCAGGGCGGCCCGAAGCTGCTCGGGCGTGCTGCAGCGCTCGATCTTGAGCGCGAGCGAGTCCCCGTTGGGGCCGAGGCGGTCGGAGACCTCCTTCATCGCGCGGCGCCGGACTTCGTCGAACTGCTCCTGCGAAACCGCTTTCGCCGTGCCCTCGGGCGCGCTGCCGGCGGGCTCCGCGGACACCTCGGCCAGCGCGCCTCCGGCGAGGGTCACGAATCCCATGGACTGGAGCTCGGCGAAGATCGACGCGATTTCGCCGGGGCGGAACATGGGCGCGAGCTCCGCGACCGTCTTGACGCCGTCGACCATGATGAGCGCGCGCCGCAGCTTTGCGGGCAGGCCGTGTCTGGCCGAGGCGATCTCCCGGGCGCCGGCCTGCGACTTGTGGAATACGAGGTTCTCGTCGAGCATCGCCCCTCCATCGGCGGCCCGCGGGAGGCCGATGGGCCCACTATAGGTTGCCCGGCCGCGCTTGGCCAGCCGCGGCGGGCGTCAGATCTTGCCGGCGTGCTTGAGGCGGGAGAGCGTCTCGGCCGACAGGTTCAGGTAGGAGGCGAGCTCCTTCTTGGGCACGCGCTCGATGAGATCCGGGTGCTTGCGCAGGAACCGGTGCACCCGCCCCGGCGCGTCGAGCAGGTGCAGCGTGATGGTGTGGGCCATCACCTCGCTCATGAGGAACATCACCTCGTACTCGAAGTCGTCCTTGAGTTCCGGATGGCTGTCGAGGAAGCCGGCCCACTGGGGCAGGGGCAGCTTCGCCACGCGAGCCTTGGTCACGGCCCGGATCGAGTAGGGCGCCGGGGTGCGCAGCCGCCAGGCGGCGTAGCTCGTGTCCATGTCGTCCTCCCGCGCGAAGCGCAGGATCATCTCCTTGCCCTCGGGGTTGGAGACGACGCGCTTCAACACCCCGTCGATCACGAAGTACTGCTCCATGTCGTGCGCGCCCTGGGTGAGCAGCACGTCGCCCTTGCGGTAGTCGACGATCGCCAGGAGCGGCTCGAGTTCCCCGAAGGCCGCCGCCGGCAGGCGGCGCAGGACGATGTTCTTCCTCAGCTGCGCGGAGATCTCTGCGCGTTCGGGGTGGTTGGCCAGCAGGGTCATGGGGGAGTGGACTATTGACCCGCATCAAGGCAGGGCGCTCGCGCGGTTCCCTACCATTCTATCGCGATTCAATGCGGCCGGACTTCCAGGCAATGCGGCCGACGACGAACGAACGATCCAGCAAGGCGCCCGCGCGACCGGCCTGCGGCGCGCCGGACTTTCCCCCGAGGAGAACACCATGGCAACCGTGACCGATCCCGCCGCCGCCGCCCCGGCCACGCCCCAGGCGAGCAGCGGCCAGACCGTCGCCAACGCGCAGTCGCAGGAAACGACCGACGGCTTCCACCTGGTCATCGATGCCCTCAAGCTCAACGGCATCGACACGATCTTCGGCCTGCCCGGCATCCCGATCACGGATTTCACCCGCATGGCGCAGGCCGCGGGCCTGCGCGTGATCTCGTTCCGCCACGAGCAGAACGCCGGCAACGCCGCCGCCATCGCCGGCTTCATGACGCAGAAGCCCGGCATCTGCCTGACGGTGTCCGCGCCGGGCTTCCTCAACGGCCTGACGGCGCTCGCCAACGCCACCACCAACTGCTTCCCGATGATCCTCATCAGCGGCTCCAGCGAGCGCGAGGTCGTCGACCTGCAGCAGGGCGACTACGAGGAGATGGACCAGCTCGCCATTGCGAAGCCCTTGTGCAAGGCCGCCTTCCGCGTCCTGCACGCCGAGGACATCGGCGTGGGCATCGCGCGCGCCATCCGCGCCGCCGTCTCCGGCCGCCCGGGCGGCGTCTACCTGGACCTGCCGGCGAAGCTCTTCCCGCAGACGATGGACGCCGAAGCCGGCCGGAAGTCGCTGATCAAGGTGGTCGATCCGGCACCTCGCCAGATCCCGGCCCCGGATGCCGTGCAGCGCGCCCTCGAGCTGCTCAAGGGCGCCAGGCGTCCGCTCATCGTGCTGGGCAAGGGCGCCGCCTACGCCCAGGCCGACGCGGACATCCGCGCCCTGGTCGAGAAGACGGGCATCCCCTACCTGCCGATGTCCATGGCCAAGGGGATCCTGCCCGACACGCACCCGCAATGCGCTTCCGCCGCCCGCTCGTTCGTCCTGCCCGAGGCGGACGTGGTGATGCTCGTCGGTGCGCGCCTCAACTGGCTGCTCTCGCACGGCAAGGGCAAGACCTGGGGGGGGAAGAGCCCGAAGGACTGGGGCGGCCAGAAGTTCATCCAGGTCGACATCTCGCCGCAGGAGGCCGACAGCAACGTCCGCATCGACGCCCCGGTGGTCGGCGACATCGGCTCGTGCGTGTCCGCGCTGGTGGCGGCAACAGGCTCCGGCTGGGCCGGGCCGCCCGCAGAATGGCTGGCTGCCGTCGCCGAGCGCAAGAACAAGAACGTCGCGAAGATGGCCGAGACGCTGGCAAAGAATCCGGCGCCGATGAACTTCCACAGCGCGCTGAACGTGGTGCGCGACATCGTCAAGGCGAACCCGGACGCGATCCTGGTCAACGAGGGCGCCAACGCGCTCGACTTCACGCGCAGCATCGTCGACATGTACAAGCCGAGGAAGCGCCTGGACGTCGGCACCTGGGGCGTCATGGGGATCGGCATGGGCTTTTCCGTCGCGGCCGCCGTGGTGAGCGGCCAGCAGGTCATCGCGATCGAGGGCGACAGCGCCTTCGGCTTCTCCGGCATGGAAGTCGAGACCATCTGCCGCTACAACCTGCCGGTCTGCGTGGTGATCCTGAACAACAACGGCGTCTACCGCGGCGACGAGGTCAATCCGACCGGCGGCCGCGATCCGGCGCCCCTGGTGTTCGTGAAGGGCGCGCGCTACGACAAGCTGATGGAGGCCTTCGGCGGCGTGGGCGTGCACGCAACGACCCCGGCCGAGCTGCGCAAGGCGATGGAAGAGGCCATCGGATCGCGCAAGCCCACGCTCATCAACGCCGTGATCGACGAGACCGCCGGCACCGAAAGCGGCCGCATCACGAGCCTGAATCCGACCGCACGGAAGAAATAGCGCGTCGGGCGAGCGCGCGAGCGCCGTTCGCTGTCCGCCGAGAAACCGCATCGAGAGGAACGACATGGAAGCATTGAAGGGCGTACGAATCCTGGACATGACCCACGTGCAGGCGGGGCCGACGTGCTCGCAACTGCTCGCGTGGATGGGCGCCGACGTGATCAAGTTCGAGAACCCGCAGGGAGACGCGACGCGCGGGCAGCTGCGCGACGTGCCGAACGCGGACAGCCTGTATTTCACGATGCTCAACTGCAACAAGCGCTCGATCACCGTGAACATGAAGAGCGCCGAGGGCAAGCAGGTGTTCGTCGACCTGCTGAAGAAGTGCGACATCGTCATGGAGAACTTCGGTCCCGGCGTGCTCGACCGCTTCGGCTTCTCCTGGGAGGAGATCCACCGGGTCAACCCGAAGATCGTGATGGGCTCGATCAAGGGCTTCGGCTCGACGGGCCCCTACGCCGAGTTCAAGGCCTACGAGAACGTGGCGCAGGCGATGGGCGGCGCCATGAGCACCACCGGCATCCCCGACGGCCCGCCGTTCGTCACCGGCGCGCAGATCGGCGATTCGGGCACGGGACTGCACCTCGCGATCGGCCTGCTCGCCGCGCTCCGGCAGGCGGAGCGCACCGGCCAGGGCCAGTACGTCGAGGTGGCGATGATGGACGGCGTCATGAACCTGTGCCGCGTCAAGTTCCGCGACCACCAGCGCCTGACGCGCGGCGACATGCCGGAGTACTCCGTGCCCACGTACAAGGACATGGGCGACGTGCCGCGCGCCGGCAACGATTCCGGCGGCGGCCAGCTGGGCAACGCGATCCACTGCAAGCCGCACGGCGCCAACGACTGGCTGTACATCGTGGTGCAGGAAGCCGTGTGGGTCGCGCTCGCCAGGCGCATCGGCCCGGACATCCACATTCCCGACCTCGCCACCGACCCGCGCTTCGCCACCATCGGCGAGCGGCGCAAGAACCAGCAGCTCATGTGGACGCTCATCAACAAGTTCGCCGAGAACTACACCAAGCGCGAGCTCATGGCGATCCTCAACCCGATCGACGTGCCCTGCGGCCCCATCATGTCCACGTCCGACCTCGCCACCGACGAGCACGTGCGCGGCCGCGACATGTACGTGGAACTCGACCACCCGCAGCGCGGCAAGTGGTTCAACGTCGGCATGCCCATCAAGCTCTCCGCCTCCCCCGCGAAGATCGAGAGGAGCCCGCTGCTTGGCGAGCACACCGACGAGGTGCTGAAGAGCGTTCTCGGCTACGACGAGGCGAAGATCTCCGCGATGAAGTCCGCGGGCGCCTTCGCCGCGCCCCCGAAAAAGGCGGCCTAGATGAAGATCGCGATCATTGGTCAGCAGGACTTCGGCAAGGCCGTCCTCGAGGCGTTCCTCGCCCGCGGCGACACGGTCGCAGGCGTGTTCTGCGCCCCCGAGAAGGAGGGCGGCAAGCCCGATCCCATGAAGGTCACGGCCCAGGAGAAGGGCCTGCAGGTCTTCCAGTTCCCCTCGCTCAAGGCGCCCGAGGCGACGGCGGCGATGAAGGCGCTCGGCGCCGACATCGGCATCATGGCCTTCGTGCTGCAGTTCGCGCCGCAGGAATTCGTGAACATCCCGAAGCACGGCACGATCCAGTTCCACCCCTCGCTCCTGCCGAAATACCGGGGCCCCAGCTCGATCAACTGGCCGCTCACCAAGGGCGAGACGAAGACGGGGCTCACCATCTTCCGTCCCTCCGACGGACTCGACGAGGGCCCGGTGATCCTGCAGAAGGAAACCCCCGTTTCCGAGAACGACACGCTCGGCACGGTCTACTTCGACCGCCTTTTCCCGATGGGCGTGGCGGCCATGCTCGAGGCGGCCGATCTCGTCGTCGCCGGCAAGCACAGGGAAGTCGTCCAGGACGAGTCGCAGGCCTCCTACGAGGGCTGGTTCCGCGCCGCGGAAGCGCGCATCCACTGGAACAACCACGTCGACTGGATCCACAACACGATCCGCGGCGCCGACCCCGCGCCGGGAGCGTGGACGACGATCGGCGGCAAGAAGCTGCAGCTCTTCGGATCGCGCAAGCACCTCGTGCGCACGTTCGGCGCCGTGAAGGGCAAGATCGGCGAGATCACCGAGATCGGCGCCGAGTCGATACGGGTGACCGCCCAGGGCGGCCAGATCGAGGTGGCCAAGGTGAAGCCCGAGGAGGGCAAGAAGGTCTCCGCCGCCGAGTGGGCGAAGGCCGCCGGTGCGGGTCCGGGCACCATCCTCGGAGGCTGAGTTGCAGGGGAAAGGCCCGTCCTCCCGCGCGGTGCGTGAGGACGGGCTTTTTCGTGCGGCTCCGGGGCGCGAGCGGCGCGCTACGCGCTCAGTCGGTGAACTGGCCGATGGGCCGGTTGCGGGCGAGGCTCCAGCCATTCGAGAAGCGGCCTTGCCGGGTGACGTAGGTCCAGAGGACTTCGGTGAAGTTCAGGCTGAAGGTTTCCGTGTCGTCCCCGTCCACGCCGGTCTGGAACTGGACGTCGCTCAGCAACGCATCGCGCAAGGAGATGACCAGCACGCTGCTGTTGCCGCTTCCCGAATCCCGAATCACGAAAAGACGGGTGGGTTGATCCTTGCCTTGCCCGACGGGCTTCGCGCGCAACAGGTAATCGTAGAACCGGACCGACATGGGGTCGATCGACTTGCTGCAGGCGATGTCCTTGATGGCGGGCCTGCCCGACGTGCGCGCGGAACCGCTGGCATCGGTCGTCGCCGCGAGGCTCATCGCCTGCCGGATGGCCCGCAGCGGGATGCAGGTTGCCGGGCCCGGGACCAGGTCCCGCCACTGCGGATCGACCTGCACGGGCGCGCTGCCCGCGTCGCGCAGGCCGGCGAACATCTCCGGATCGCCCGGCTGAAAGAACATCGTGTCCATGCCGCCCCCTCGAGTGGCCGTAGTCTACGGCCACGGGGTCGGGAGGCGCCAGCCCTACGCCTGGGCGATCGGTGCCCGCGTGCCGGGACCGGCTCGTGGATGGCATGCGCGGCGCGCCGCGCCGAAGCGCGTTTCTGGGTGACAATAGGCAGCTATTCCGTGACCACGAGGTTTTCCATGCCCCACGCGATCCGATTCCACAAGACCGGCGGTCCCGAAGTCCTCCAGTGGGAGGAAGTCGCCGTCGGCGATCCCGGCCCCAACGAGGCGCGCATCCGCCTGAAGGCCGTCGGCCTCAATTACATCGACACCTATCATCGGAGCGGGCTGTACCCGTTGCCGCTTCCGTCCGCGATCGGCCGCGAAGGGGCGGGTGTCGTCGAGGCGGTCGGCGCCGGCGTCACCGACCTGAAGGCCGGCGACCGCGTGGCCTGGACCACCGGCCCCCTGGGCACCTATGCCGAGGTGAAGATCCACCCGGCCGAACGCCTGGTGAAGCTGCCGGACGCGATCTCCTTCGAGCAGGCGGCGTGCATGATGCTGCAGGGGCTCACGGTCCACTACCTGCTGCGCCGCACCTATCCCGTGAAGGCCGGCGAGACGATCCTTTTCCATGCCGCCGCCGGCGGTGTCGGGCTCATCGCCTGCCAGTGGGCGAAGGCGCTCGGCGCCAGCCTCATCGGCACCGTGGGCTCGGAGGAGAAGGCGGCGATCGCCCGCGAGCACGGCGCCGCGCACACCATCATCTACACGAAGGAGGACTTCCTCGCCCGCGTGAAGGAGATCACCGGCGGCAAGGGCGTGCCGGTCGTGTACGACTCGATCGGCAAGGACACTTTCCTCAAGTCGCTCGACTGCCTGCAGCCGCGCGGCCTCATGGTGAGCTTCGGAAACGCCACCGGGCCCGTGGACGCGTTCAACGTCGGCATCCTCGCGGCGAAGGGGTCGCTCTACGTGACGCGCCCCACGCTCGACACCCACGTCGGCAAGCGCGAGGAGCTGCTCGCCGCCTCGAAGGAGCTCTTCGACCACGTGATCGCGGGGCGCATCAAGGTCGCCCCGCGGCAGTCGTACGCCCTCAAGGACGCGGCGCAGGCCCACCGCGACCTGGAGGCGCGCAAGACCACCGGCTCCACGATCCTCGTGCCGTGATCCCCCGGCGGGCGCGTCGCGCTGCCGTGACCGGCATCGCGGCGCTCGTCCTCGCGGGAGCGCTCGCCGTCGCCATCGGGCCGTCCATGGGGCTTTTTTCGGGATCCCTCCCCGCTGCGCTCGGCTTCGCGGGAGGGCGATTCGCCGGCGGCGACTGGCGGCCCAACTGGGTCTCGTCCACGGTCCCGCCGGATGACGCGAAGCACTACGTGGCCCCGATCGCGTTCGAGGGCGATCCCGCGCAGGCCTGGGCGAGCCTCGAGGGCGTCGTCGCCGCGATGCCGCGCGCGAAGGTCGTCTCCCGGTCGCCCGGCTACCTCCATGCCGAGTTCGCGAGCAAGGCGCTGGGTTTCGTGGACGACGCCGAGTTCGCGCTCGATGCGCCGGCGCGCCGCATCCACGTGAAGAGCGCCGCCCGGCTCGGCATCCGCGATTTTTCCGTCAACCGCGACCGCGTGGAGGCGATCCGCGCGGCACTCGCCCAAACCAGGAACTGAACCCCGCCATGGCCCTGCTGCTGAAGGAACGAGACGTCGAGCAATTGCTCACCATGCCGCTCGCCATCGACCTCGTCGAGCGCGTCCACAAGGAGTATTCCGCCGGCAACGCGATCGACGTGCCCCGCGAGCGAACGCGCCTGCCGAAGGCGGCGCTGCATATCCTGCAGGGGGCCGTGCCCTCGGCGGGCGTGTTCGGCTACAAGGCCTACACTTCCAGCCGCGAGGGCATCCGCTTCATCGTCTACGCTTTCAACGCCGACCGCGGAAGCCTCGATGCCATCGTGGAGGCGAATTTCCTCGGCATGATCCGGACCGGCGCCGCGGGCGGCGTCGCGGCGAAGCACCTCGCGCGGCCCGACGCGAAGGTGGCCGGCGTGATCGGCGCCGGCTGGCAGGCGCGGGGCCAGATCGAGGCCCTCGCCGCGGTGAGGAGGCTCGATCGCGTGAAGGTCTTCTCGCGCAAGGCGGAGAAGCTCGCGGCCTTCTGCGCGAGCATGCGCGAGCGGCTCGGCATCGACGTGGTGCCGGCGGCCAGCGCCGAGGATGCGGTCCGCGCGAGCGACATCGTGGTCACGATCACGACCTCGGCCACCCCGGTATTCGACGGCGAGTGGATCGAGCCCGGGACCCACGTCAACGCCGCCGGATCCAACTCGCTGCTGCGCCAGGAAATCGACGAGGCGACGGTGCGCAAGTGCTCGCCCATCGTCGTCGACTCCCGTCCCACCGCGATCAAGGAAGCCGGCGACCTCCTGCCCGCCCTCGAGAAGGGGCGGCTGCACGCGGGGCAGCTGGCGGAGCTCGGCGAAGTGATGAACGGCACGCGGGCCGGGCGCACGGCCCCGGAGCAGGTCTCGCTCTTCGAGTCGCAGGGCATGGCCATCCAGGACCTCATCATCGCCTCGGAGCTCGCGAAGATGGCACGGGCGAAGGGGCTGGGGACCGAAGTCGACGTGGGCGCCTGACGGCTCGCGGCGCCGCCCGGGGCGTCGGACACCGTGACGGACACCGTGTAAGATTCCGGCTTCCCGGAGTGGCCGCAGTCGGCAGCCCGCCACCCGGGCGGGAGAAGAACAAGGAGAATCCATGAAGAGCCAATTCTGGAAGTCCGACTGGTTCCTCGGCGTCGTGATCGCCGTCGCCATCCTCGGCTTCAATTCGGCATCGAACGTGATTCCGGGGTTGGAGCGCTGGGCATACGACCTCGGCGTGCGGATGACCTCCAAGAACCCGAGCGACAAGATCGCGGTGGTGGCCATCGACGAGCAGTCGATCGCCAACATCGGCCGCTGGCCCTGGCCGCGCGAGATCCACGCCACGCTGATCGACAAGCTCTCGGCCGCCAAGGCCAGGGTCATCGGCAACACCGTCTTCTTCTTCGAGCCCCAGATCGACCCGGGCCTCGCCTACGTGCAGAAGATGCTCGAGATCTACGACAAGGCCTACCCGGGGGCGGCTCCCCAGGAAGCGCCCGGGGTCGGGGTGTTCGGCGCGGCCACGCCCGCCGCCCAGGTGGCCCTTCCCGCCGCCGAGGTCGCCGAGATCGGCAAGCTCCTGCGCGAGGCGTCGGTCGTCCTCAACAACGACGTCATCCTGGCCGCCAGCGTGAAGAAGGCGGGCAACGTCGTGGTGCCGATGGTGTTCGACGAGCTGATGGGCGGCCCGCCTCCGGGAAAGCCCGACAAGCCGCTGCCGGAATACGTGACGCGCAACGCGATCGGCAGCGCCTCGCAACCGGGCGCCTCGCTGATCTACGGCGTGTCGGTCATCGCGCCGATCGAGCAGATCGGCGCCCACGTCGCCGCCATGGGCCACCTAAACGCCACGCCCGACCCGGCCGACGGCGCCATCCGCAACGAGCCGCTCGTCATCGACTACTACGGGAAGCAGTTCCCCTCGCTCGCGCTCATGATCGCGGCGAAGAGCCTGAACCTCGGCCCCAAGGACATCAAGGTGAACCCGGGCGAGAGCGTGGCGCTCGGCAACAAGGTGGTTCGCACCGACGAGCAGGCCAAGATGTTCACCTACTACTACAAGGACCGCGACGGGCGCGCGGCCTTCCCCGTCGACTCCTTCTTCGACGTCTACACCGGCAAGATCCCGGCGACCAAGTACGCCGACAAGATCGTGCTCATCGGGGCGGTCGCGGCCGGCATCGGCACCAACCAGGTGACGCCGATCTCGGCGCAGATGAACCCGGTCACCACGCTCGCGCACTCGGTGTCGTCGCTCCTGCAGGAGCACTTCTTCGTCGCGCCGACCTGGGGCGGGCTGGCCACCCTCGCGGTCTACCTGCTGGTGGCGGCCTACCTCGTCGTCGTGCTCCCGAGGCTGGGCGCCGGCATGGGCGCCGTCCTCACCGCGCTCCTCTTCGCGGCCCTCTTCGGCGCGCACCTCGGCCTCATGACGGGCGCCGGCCTGTGGCTGCAGCTGATGCTCCCCGCCACGCTCCTCGTGGTCGGGCACCTGCTCCTCACCACCAAGCGCTACCTCGTCACGGAGCGCGGCAAGGAGAAGGCCGACATCGAGGGCGCGGAGTCCAATCGCATGCTGGGGCTCGCCTTCCAGCAGCAGGGCCAGCTCGACATGGCCTTCGACAAGTTCCGCAAGTGCCCGTACGACGAGCAGCTGGGCGAGAACCTCTACGCGCTCGGCCTCGACTTCGAGCGCCGCCGCCAGTTCAACAAGGCGGAGAGCGTCTTCGGCTTCATCAACCGGAACGACCCGAAGTTCAAGGACGTGGCCGAGCGCATGCAGCGCGCCAAGGCCATGAGCGAGACGATCATCCTGGGCGGATCCTCCGCCGCGCGCTCCAACGCCGCGACCATGGTGCTGCAAGGCAGCCAGACGGAAAAGCCGATGCTCGGCCGCTACCAGGTCGAGAAGGAGCTGGGCAAGGGGGCGATGGGCGTGGTCTACCTCGGCAAGGACCCCAAGATCGGCCGCACGGTGGCGATCAAGACGATGGCGCTCGCCTCCGAGTTCGAGGGCGACGAGCTGCAGGAGGCCAAGGAGCGCTTCTTCCGCGAGGCGGAGACGGCCGGCCGCCTCACGCACCCCAACATCGTCACCATCTACGACGCGGGCGAGGAGCACGACCTCGCCTACATCGCCATGGAGTTCCTCAAGGGCAAGGATCTCGTGCCCTACGTGAAGCAGCCCAACCTCCTCGCGCCCGACAGGGCGCTGTCGATCGTGGAGCGCGTGGCGGACGCGCTGGGCTACGCGCACTCGATGGGCGTGGTGCACCGCGACATCAAGCCCGCCAACATCATGTACGAGCCGGAGAGCGACACGGCGAAGGTGACGGACTTCGGCATCGCGCGCATCACGGACTCGTCCAAGACCAAGACCGGGATGGTGCTGGGAACGCCGTCCTACATGTCGCCCGAGCAACTGGCCGGCAAGAAGATCGACGGCCGCTCCGACCTCTTCTCGCTGGGCGTCACCCTCTTCCAGCTGCTCAGCGGAAGGCTGCCGTTCGAGGGCGAGTCGATGACGCAGCTGATGTTCGCCATCGCGAGCAACCCGCACCCGCACATCCGCGAGCTCAACGCGAGCCTGCCGCCCTGGGTCGACGCGATCATCGACAAGGCGCTCGCCAAGGACGCCACCGTCCGCTACCAGACGGGCCAGGAATTCGCCGAGGCGATCCGCCAGGCGCGCAAGAGCGGTGGCGCGGCCACTGTCGATGTCGCTCTCTGAACCCAAGGCGAAGCGCGAGCCCCTGCACCGCCGCACGATCGAGATCGTCGGCTACAAGCGCGAGGACGGCCTCTTCGACATCGAAGGGCGGCTCCTCGACCGGAAGGACGTCGAGTTCCCCGTGGGAGGGCGCAGGCTGCCCCCCGGGGAGGCCGTGCACGAGATGTGGCTGCGCATCACCGTGGACCGCGAGCTGCGCATCGTCGACGCGGAGGCCTCGTCCGATTCCATGCCCTACCTCGGGCATTGCGACCGCATCACGCCGGATTACCGCAAGCTCGTCGGCCTTTCCATCGGGCCGGGCTACCTTCGCCACGTGAAGGAGCTCCTCGGCGGCGTCCGCGGCTGCACGCACATCACGGAACTGGCGGGCTCGCTCGCCACGGCCGCCTTCCAGACCTTCGCCGGGCAGGGCCTCTCGCCGGCCGACCGCAAGCCCCCGCAGCTCGACCGCTGCCACGCGCTGGAGTCGCACGGCGCCGTGGTGGCCCGGTTCTACCCGAAGTGGTATCGCGGATCCTCGCCCGCCACCGACGCGGGCCCGTCCGAGAACCACTGAACCGCAAAACCGCAATCTCGCCGGCAACTGACCGGCGTCAAGGCTCGGGTGGGCGGCGCGGCTGCTAAAATGCCCGGGCTCCTCCAACCCCGCCCCTCCCAAGAAGACGATGAACATCCACGAATACCAGGGCAAGGAAATCTTCCGGAAATTCGGCGTGCCCACGCCGCGCGGCATTCCGGCGTTCACGGTCGACGAGGCGGTGAAGGCCGCCGAAACGCTAGGCGGCAAGGTCTGGGTGGTGAAGGCGCAGATCCACGCCGGCGGCCGCGGCAAGGGCGGCGGCGTGAAGGTCGCCAAGTCGCCCGCCGAGCTGAAGGAGCTCGCCGGCAAGATCCTCGGCATGACACTGGTCACGCACCAGACGGGGCCGGAGGGCCGCAAGGTGCGCCGGCTCCTCATCGAGGAAGGCGCGGATATCCGGAAGGAGCTCTACGTGGCGCTCGTCGTCGACCGCGTCACGCAGCGCGCCACTCTCATGGCGTCCAGCGAGGGCGGGATGGACATCGAGGAGGTCGCGGCGCACACGCCGGAGAAGATCCACCGCGTCGCCATCGATCCGAAGACCGGGCTCGAGGACGCGCAGGCCGAGGACGTCGCCCGCAAGATCGGCGTGCCCGAGGGCTCCATCGCGCAGGCGCGCGACCTCCTGAAGGGCCTGTACCGGGTCTTCGACGAGTGCGACTGCTCGCTCGCGGAGGTGAACCCGCTCATCGTGACGGGCGAAGGCAAGGTGGTCGCCCTGGACGCCAAGCTCAACTTCGACTCCAACGCGCTCTTCCGCCATCCCGAGATCGTGGCCTACCGCGACCTGGACGAGGAGGACCCGGCGGAGGTCGAGGCGTCGAAATTCGACCTCACCTACATCTCGCTCGACGGCAACATCGGCTGCCTGGTGAACGGCGCGGGGCTCGCCATGGCGACCATGGACACGATCAAGCTCTACGGCGGCACGCCCGCCAACTTCCTCGACGTGGGCGGCGGCGCGACGGCGGAGAAGGTGACCGAGGCCTTCAAGATCATGCTGAAGAACGACAAGGTGAAGGCGATCCTCGTCAACATCTTCGGCGGCATCATGAAGTGCGACACGATCGCCACCGGCGTCGTCACCGCGGCGAGGGAAGTCTCGCTCAAGGTGCCGCTCGTCGTGCGCCTCGAGGGCACCAACGTCGAGCTCGGGAAGAAGATCCTTGCCGAGTCGGGACTCCCGATCATCTCGGCTTCCGACATGGGCGACGCGGCGCAGAAGGCCGTCGCCGCCACCAAGGGCTGACAGGGAAAACGACATGAGCATCCTCATCAACAAGGACACCAAGGTCATCACGCAGGGCATCACCGGCAAGACCGGCCAGTTCCACACCAAGATGTGCCGCGATTACGCCAACGGCAAGAACTGCTTCGTGGCCGGCGTGAACCCGAAGAAGGCCGGCGAGGACTTCGAGGGAATTCCCATCTACGGCACCGTCGCCGAGGCGAAGAAGCAGACCGGCGCCACGGTCTCGGTGATCTACGTGCCGCCCCCCTTCGCGGCCGCGGCCATCGACGAGGCGGTCGACGCCGGGCTCGACCTCGTGATCTGCATCACCGAGGGCATCCCGGTGCGCGACATGATCCGCACGCGCGACCGCATGCGCGGCAAGAGCACGATCCTGCTGGGGCCCAACTGCCCGGGCACGATCACGCCCGACGAGATCAAGATCGGCATCATGCCCGGCCACATCCACAGGAAGGGCCGCATCGGCGTGGTGTCGCGCTCCGGCACGCTCACCTACGAGGCCGTCGGGCAGCTCACGGCGCTGGGCCTGGGCCAGTCCTCGGCCGTGGGCATCGGCGGCGACCCGGTGAACGGGCTCAAGCACATCGACATCCTGCGGCTCTTCAACGACGACCCCGAGACCGACGCCGTCATCATGATCGGCGAGATCGGCGGCTCCGACGAGGAGACGTGCGCGCGCTGGATCAAGGTCAACATGAAGAAGCCCGTCGTGGGCTTCATCGCCGGCGTCACCGCGCCGCCCGGCAAGCGCATGGGTCATGCGGG
Organism: Betaproteobacteria bacterium; assembly: GCA_019449455.1. Classification (GTDB taxonomy): domain Bacteria; phylum Pseudomonadota; class Gammaproteobacteria; order Burkholderiales; family Usitatibacteraceae; genus FEB-7. The sequence goes on from JAGRPO010000049.1 coordinate 29,108, forward strand.
CGCCATCATCTCGGGCGGCAAGGGCACGGCGCAGGAGAAGCTCGCGGTGATGGAGGAGTGCGGCATCAAGGTGACGCGCAACCCCGCCGAGATGGGCAAGCTCCTCAAGTCGGTCCTGTAGGGTCCGCCCCCTCGCTTCGCGGGAGGGCGGTGACGATGGCAGGGCGTTCTCCCTCTCCCTCCGGGAGGGGGTCGGGGTGAGGGGCATGCCGGAATCCTTCTTCGAATCCCTGGGTCCCGAGGCCCGCGAGCTCCTCCTCGCCGCCGCCCGTCCCGTCTCGTTCGTGAAGGGCTCCACCCTCGTGCGCCATGGCGATGCCGCCCGCGGCGCCTTCGTCCTGCGGGAGGGCGAAGCCGAGGCCCGGGTGCCCGCGCCCGGTGGCGAAAGCGTCGTCGTGGCGCGGTTCGCCGGCGGCGACATCTTCGGCGAGATGGCCCTCGTGGAAGCGGGCACCTGCACCGCGACGGTAGTCGCGACGGCGCACGTGGACGGCTGGTTCCTCGCCTTCGAGGATTTCCGCGCCGCCGTCTCCCAGCGCCACGGGGCCGCGCGCGAATTGCAGCACGCGGTGACGCAGGTGCTCGCCGGGCGGCTTCGCGCGTTGAACGCCCGGCTCGCCGCCCTCCCGTCGCCCGAGGATCGTCCCGCCCGCGCGGCGACAGCGGCGGCGCAGCCGCGCGCAGGAGTCGCGCGCGCCCACCGCGCCTCGTTCGACCTCGCGGCGTACCTGCCGCGACTGGCCTTCTTCGAGCGATTCCCGGCCGAGGAGATCGACGAGCTGGCGGCGGCGGCGCGCATCCTCGAGGCCGAACGCGGCTCGATGCTGCATGCCCCGGGCGGGGAAGCGGACGCGGTGCTCATCGTGGTCCGCGGCGCCGTGGAGGTTGTCCGGCCCGTGGACGGACACGAGCGCCGCGTCGCGATCCTGGGCCCGGGCAAGCCGCTCGGCTTCATGGGCGTGCTCCTGCGCGCGCCGCAAGGCACGCATGCCTGGGCGCGGGAGGCGTCTACCCTTCTCGAGATCCCCGCCGAGGCCTTCCGGGCCCTGTATTTCGGCGAGGCGCCGTCGGCATCGCGCCTGCGCGCGGCCGTGCAGCGAAGCCTGCTGGAA
>JAGRPO010000289.1 GCA_019449455.1 Betaproteobacteria bacterium
CCATGGCCACTTCGGGCGACTACCGCATCTACTTCGAGCAGGGCGGGCGCCGGTATTCGCACGAGATCGACCCCGCCACGCGCGAGCCGGTGCGCGGCAGCCTCGCCTCCGTCACCGTCGTGGCGAAGGACTGCGGCTGGGCCGATGCCATGGCCACCGCGCTCTTCGTGATGGGCGCGGAGCGCGGCCTGAAGCTCGCGACCGAGAAGGGCATGGCCGCCTGCTTCATCGAGCGCGCGGAGGGCGGCAAGCTCGTCGATCGCCAGACGCCCGCCTTCGCGAAGCTGGGCGCGGAGCGGGTGAAGGCCTGAGCGCCATGGACGACCCGACGCTCGCCGTCGTCTTCCTCGTCACCTTCGTGCTCATCGCGCTCGCCGTGGGCGGCATGGCCGTGGGATCGCGCATGACGGGCCGGTGCCTGCGCGGCTCCTGCGGAGGGCCGGCCGTCTCCGGCCCCGACGGCAAGGAAATCGGGTCCTGCGAAGGCTGCCCCAACCGCAAGCACTGAAGGGCGGGCACCGCCGGCGCGAACTTCAGCCCGCGGATTTCTTCTTGCGGCTCTTCCTGACCGGCTTGGCGGCCTCGCGCGCGGCATCGGTGCCGGCCTGCGCCATCATGTTCCAGGCCCACATCGCGGGGTTGGGAAGCTCGCCGCCCTCGTCCGCTGGGGGCGTGCCCCCCTCTTCCATCGCCGCCTTGATCCGCTCGCCGCCCTTGACCATCTGGCGCTGGTACTCGAGCGACTTGATCGAGAGCTGGAGCATGTTGAGGTTCGCCTTGAGCCAGTGCTCCACGGTCTCGAGCTCGGAGATCTTCTTCTCGAGCTCCGCCGCGTCGAGCACCGGGAACATGAGGCTCTGCAGCGGATAGGCCCCGGGGTTCACCATCTTCTGCCAGAGGTCGAACATGTCCTGCGGCGTGACGGGCTTCGCCATGATCGGTGTCGGGTTCCTCTAGGGGCGGGCGGGCTTCGAGCCTGGAACCTTGGCCGGGCCGTCGCACCGCGCGATGAATTCGCGGATCTTCGGGTAGATCATCTCGCGGTACTTGCGGCCGGAGAAGATGCCGTAGTGGCCGACGCCGGGGGCGAGGAAGTGCGCCTTCGACTTCGCCGGGATGCCCCGGCACAGGTCGTGGGCCGCCTTCGTCTGGCCGGTCCCGGAGATGTCGTCCAGCTCGCCCTCGATGGTGAAGAGGGCCGAGCCCTTGATCGCCTCCGGCCGGACGCGCTCGCCGCGCACCTTGAGCTGGCCGCGCGGCAGGAGGTGCTTGTGGAAGACGCGGTCGACGGTCTCGAGGTAGTACTCGGCCGGCAGGTCCATCACGGCGTTGTACTCGTCGTAGAAGCGCCGGTGCGCGTCGGCGCTCCCGCCGTCGCCCTGGATGAGGTGCTGGTAGTACTGCACGTGGGATTCGAAGTGGCGGTCGGGGTTCATCGAGACGAACCCGGCGAACTGCAGGAAGCCCGGGTAGACGCGGCGCATGAAGCCCGGATAGCGGATCGGCACGCGCTGCACCACCTTCGACTCGAACCACGACATCGGCCGGTGCGTGGCGAAGTCGTTCACCGCCGTCGGGCTCGAGCGCGTGTCGATGGGCCCGCCCATCATCGTGAGCGAGCGCGGCGTGGCCTCCCCCGCCGCCGCCATGAGCGATACCGCCGCGAGCACCGGCACCGTGGGCTGGCACACCGACACGGCGTGCGCCCCGGGGCCCACGAAACGCAGGAATTCGCGCACGTAGTCCACGTAGTCGTCGAAGTGGAAGGGCCCGCGGGAAAGCGGCACCTCCTTCGCGTCGATCCAGTCGGTGATCCAGACGTCGTGGTCGGCCAGGAGCGCCTTCACCGTGTCGCGAAGCAGCGTGGCGAAATGCCCCGACAGCGGCGCGAACACGATCACCCTGGGCTGCGCGGGCGCGCCTTCCTTCACGAAATGCAGCAGGCGGCAGAAGGGCTTGTCGAGCTCGAAGGCTTCGGTGACGGCGAACTCGCGGTCGCCGACGCGCGCCGTGGTGATCCCGAATCCATTGCGCTCGTAGCGCTGCGTGAGGCGCCCCATGAGGTCGAATGCGGCCGCGACGTTGCGGCTGCCGGGGAGGTACGACATGGGACTGCGGGGGTGGCCGTAGAACTCGTTGGCCGCCTGGGCAAGCGCGCGCCAGGGTTCCATCGCCGCCCGTTGCCAATCGTATAACTGGTAGAGCAATCCCGCCTCCGTCGATGCTGCGTTGCGGCATAGGGTAGCAGGTTTCAATCGGCGGCAAGCGTGACGCAGGGCAAGAATTCCGGGCGCCCGCGGCCCTCTGGTAAGCTCGCCGCCATGCCCCCCGAAGCCAACCGGAAGAACGGCGAGACCCTGCCGCTTTACCCCGCCATCGACTCGCACCGGGGCGGCCTGCTCGACGTGGGCGACGGGCACCGCGTCTACTGGGAGGAAAGCGGCAACCCGCAGGGCGTGCCGGTGGTCTTCCTGCACGGCGGGCCCGGCGCGGGGGCGAGCCCCGTGCATCGCCAGTTCTTCGACCCGGCCCGCTACCGCATCGTGATCTTCGACCAGCGCGGCGCCGGGCGGTCCACGCCGCTGGGCAGCCTCGAGGCCAACACCACGCCCGACCTCGTGGCCGACATGGAGCGCCTGCGCGAGCACCTGGCCGTGGAGCGCTGGATCGTGTTCGGCGGCTCGTGGGGGTCGACGCTCTCGCTCGCCTACGCCGAACATCATCCGGAGCGCTGCCACGCGCTCGTCCTGCGCGGCATCTTCCTCGGCCGCCCCGCCGAGATCGACTGGTTCCTGTACGGGATCCGCAACGTCTTTCCCGAGCCGTGGCGCGAGTTCGCGGGGTTCATTCCCGAGTCCGAGCGCGGCGACCTCCTCGAGGCCTATTACAGGCGGCTCGTCGATCCCGATCCCGCCGTGCACCTGCCGGCCGCCCGGCGCTGGAGCGTCTACGAGGGCTCCTGCTCGACGCTCACGCCCAATCCGGCGCTGGTCGCGGACTTCGCCTCCGACCGCGTGGCCCTCGGGCTCGCGCGCATCGAGGCGCACTACTTCGCCAACCGCCTCTTCCTGCCCGAGAATTTCCTGCTCTCGAACGTGGCCCGCATCCGCCACATTCCGGCGGTGATCGTGCAGGGGCGCTACGACGCGGTGTGCCCGCCGGTCACCGCGGACGACTTGCACCGCGCGTGGCCCGAGGCCGAGTACCACGTCGTCGCCGACGCGGGCCACTCCGCCTTCGAGCCGGGCATCCGCTCGCGGCTCGTGGGCGCCATGGACGCGCTCCGGCGACCGTCGTGACGCATTCGCCGCCTAGTTGGCGACCGCGAGGTAGGCCGCGTCCGCGGCATAGCCCCCGAGCCTTCGATTGAGCCTGCCGCGCTGCTCCGGCGCCAGCGTGGCGTCGAGCGCCGCGATCATCGCGAACACGTGCTCGTCGCGCGCCTTGAGCTTCGCCACGTATTCCGGCCGCCGCCACGAGTCGGTGTCGACGAGGAGGCGCGTGAGCCCGGCGATCATGGCCTCGCGGGAAGGCTTCGCCCGGATGAGGGCCAGCGTCTCGGCCTGGCGGAATCGCCGGTCGCCGAGCCACTCGTCCGCGATGTCCTCCATCGCCGCCACCCGGGCGGAGACCAGGTCGCGCTGCGCCGGGGAGAGCCTGCCCGTCCAGTCCTCGATGCGCTCGAGGTAGCGCTTCGCGCGCGCTTCCCGCCGCTGCCGGGGCGTGCCCTTCACGCTCTGCTTCATCGCTTCGGCGTTGTCCTCGGCGAACCGGCGCGCCAGGTGCTCGACCTGCTCGGGGTGCACCTGCAGGAGGAAATCGGCCGCGTCGGGGATGGCCTGCCGGAGCACGCGGTGGTAGAGGGCGCGCATCTCGCGGTGGATGCGGCGCGCGTCCTCCTCGGTGATGCGCGCCGAGGCGTGGGCGGCCGTGTCCTGCAGGAGTCGCTCGTAGGCCGGCAGCTCGCTCGTCCGGTGCCAGGCGAGGAGCCGCTCGAAACGCTCCTTCACCCAGTCGCGCTGGCCGTCGTGCAGGTCGAACCAGTCGTCGACCACCCACGTCGCCGCGAAGACGGCGTTGTTGTAGGCAACGCGCGTGAGCGAGGAGCACGCGGCGAGCAGCGCGACGAGCGCCGCGGCGACGACCGCGTCGCGCAGCCCCCTCCTCACCAGGGTATGGGCTTGCGGTCGCGGAAGAACTGCCCGGTGGGGCCGGACGAGGGCAGCAGGGCCAGCCACACCGCGGTCTCGGCCCCCTCGGCGGCGCTGCGCGTCGCTCCGGGGCCGCCCATCTCCGTCTTCACCCAGCCGGGGCTCATCGAGTTCACGAGGATCCCGTGCCCCTTCACCTCGGCCGCGAGCGTCACCGTGAGGGCATTGAGCGCCGCCTTGGAAACGCGGTAGGCGGGGCTGCCCGCGCCCGGCTTCGAGAGCTGGCCCAGCCCCGACGACATGTTCACCACGCGCCCGTAGGCCACGCGCTGCATGAGGGGAACCGCCTCGCGGCACATGCGCACGGCCCCGAAGACGTTGGTCTCGAAGGTCTCGCGCCACAACGACGTCTTCGTGTCCGTCACGAGCGCCTCGCTCGACTCCGGGAACACGCCGGCGTTGTTGACGAGGATGGCCGGCGGGCCGAAGTTCTTCGACACGTACGCGACGAATCGCCGCACGCTCCTCGTGTCGGTCACGTCCAGGACATGGCTCACGGCGAGCTCGCCCGCCTTCAGGCTCGCGCAGGCACGCTCCCCCTTCACCGGGTCGCGCGATCCCATGACGACGCGGATTCCCTGCTGGACGAGCTGGCGGGCGATTTCGAGGCCGATCCCCCGGTTGGCACCGGTGACGATGGCGGTCTTAACGATGGGCATTTGTCTCCTCTGGGCGACGGACGCAGCGCGCCGGCTGCTATGATAAGGGCACAAGCGCCCATCCGAAGCATGCTCCATGCCGAAGTTTCTGCGCGCCGTGCGCCTCGACGATTCCGACAACCACCTGTTCAAGGCTCACGGGGCCGCCCGCGAGGGCGACTGGGTGGTGAGCGGCGGCTATGCCGTCTGCGATTTCGCCAACGCCCCCCGGTGCGACCCGCGCTGCCACTGCGAATCGTCCTTCCTCGCGCTCCAGGGGCGCCAACGCTGCTCCATCGCCGAGGTGACCGAGGTGACGGACGAGGAACTGGAAGCCCACACCGACGCGCTCGCCTGGTACCTCGTGAAGGGCTGGGGCGCCCCGTCCTGGGAGGTCGCGCGGCGCGTGGCCGAGGAGGAGGTGCGCCACACGGCCGGCGTCTGCGAGACGCTCGCCCCGGAGGTCTGGATCACCGTGAAGCGCACGCCAAGGGACGGCGGCGCCGCCGTCGACGAGCAATATGCCGTCTACGACAGGCTTCTCATCGGATCCCACAAGCTCTGAGCGCTAGCCGGGCCGTGCGCCCTGCCCCCGACTCGGGCAAACTCTCTCCACACCGCTCTAGGGACACCACAAGAAAATGACCTACGCCGCCATCACGGGCTGGGGCAAGTGCATGCCGCCGGCCGTCCTCACGAATGCCGACCTCGCGTCGTTCATCGAAACCGACGACGCGTGGATCACCTCGCGCACCGGCATCCGCGAGCGGCGCATCTCGCACGTGCCGGTGACCTCGCTCGCGCACGTGGCGGCCGCGCGGGCGCTGGCCTGCGCGGGGCTCGCCGCGGGGGACCTGGACCTCGTCGTGCTGGGAAGCTGCTCGTACGACGAGCAGGTGCCCAATTCCGCCTCCGGCGTGCAGGCGCTCCTGGGCGCCGGCAACGCGGCCGCCATGGACGTGAACACCGCCTGCACGAGCTTTCTCTACGGCCTGTCGACCGCCAATGCCATGATCCGCACGGGCGTGGTCCGCAACGCCGTCGTGATCGGCGTGGAGGTGATCTCGCCCTTCATGGACTGGACCAACCGCAACGTGTCCGTGCTCTTCGGCGACGGCGCCGCGGCCGTGGTGCTGCAGGCCACCGACGAGAAGACGGGGCTGCTCGCGGAAAAGCTGGGCTGCTACGCGGACGCGCGCCATATCCTGCGGGTGCGCGGCATGGGGGCGGCCTACGCCAACCGCGGCGTGCCCCTGGGCGTCACCGGCTGGGACTTCGACGGGCAGGAAATCTTCAAGCGCGCCGTGCACGGCATGACGGAGGCGTCGGCGGCGGCGCTCGGGCGCGCCGGGCTCGCCATCGGCGACATCGACCTCGTGGTGCCCCACCAGGCGAACCTGCGCATCATCGAGTTCGTGGGCAAGCGCATCGGCGCGCCGCAGGACCGCGTCTACCTCACCGTCGAGCGCTACGGCAACATGTCGGCCGCCACCGTGCCGGTGGCGCTGGTGGACGCGATCGAGGAAGGGCGCGTGAAGCCCGGCGCGCGGATCATCACGCCGGCCTTCGGCGGCGGCCTCACCTACTGCGCGCACGTGATCCAGTGGGGCGAGCGCACGACGCCGTTGGGGGTCTCGCCGGTGGAGCTTCCTGCCTGCGACAAGTCCGCCCTCGAGATGGTGCGCGCCATCATGGCCGCCAAGGGAGACGCGGCGGGCGCCGCGAAGGGCCTCGACGCGCCCCTCGCCGCCTGAGCGCCGGCGTGCTGCGCATCTGGGGGCGGATTTCCTCCGTCAACGTCCAGAAGGTGGTGTTGACGGCCGACGAGCTCGGTCTCGACTACGAGCGCAAGGACGCCGGCGGCGCCTTCGGCATCGTGGCGACCCCGGAATACCGCCGCATGAACCCCAACAGCCTCGTGCCCGTGATCGAGGACGACGGGTTCGTGCTGTGGGAATCGAATGCGATCGTGCGCTACCTCGCCGCGAAGCACTCGCCCGGCGCGCTGTGGCCGGACGACCTGAAGCGCCGCGCCGACATCGACCGCTGGATGGACTGGCAGGCGACGACCTTCACGCCCGCGATGCGCGATGCCTTCTGGCAACTCGTGCGCGTGGACCCCGACAAGCGCGACGCCGCGGTCATCGAGGTTTCACGCGCCGCCTCCGAGAAGGCGGCGGCCTTGCTCGACGCGCACCTCGAGGGCCGCGACTTCGTCGCGGGGGATGCGTTCTCGCCCGCCGACATCGTGCTCGGGTGCGCCGCGCACCGCTGGCTCAACCTGCCGCTCGCGCGCGAGCCGCGCCCGCAGATGGCGCGCTGGTATGCGGCACTCAAGGCGAGGCCCGGGTCTGCGCGGGTGCTGTCGACGCCGGTGACCTGAAGAACCCCGAATTCACCAC
>JAGRPO010000290.1 GCA_019449455.1 Betaproteobacteria bacterium
CACCGCCGTCGGCGGCGTCCTCGTGCGCTGGTCGCGGCTGCCGCTGCCGATCTTCCTCGTCGCGGTGGGCGCCGTCGCCTCCTTCGTGCCGGGGCTCGACCGCGTGAGCATCGACCCGGAGGTCTTCCTCCTGCTCTTCATTCCGCCGCTGCTCTTCGCGGACGCGCGCGTGCTCCCGAGGCGCGACCTGCTGCGCGTGCTGCGCCCGGTGCTGCTCCTCGCGCTCGGCCTCGTCGTGCTCACGGTGGTGGCCGTCGGCTACTTCTTCCACTGGCTCATCCCGTCGATGCCGCTCGCCGTGGCGTTCACGCTGGGCGCCATCGTCTCGCCGACGGACGCCGTCGCGACGGTCGCCACCACCTCCACCATGCCGCTGCCCAATCGCGTGGCCCACATCGTCAACGCGGAGAGCCTGCTGAACGACGCCACGGGCCTCGTCGCGTTCAAGCTCGCGGTGGTGACCGCGGTGGCGGCGAGCCACGTGTCGATGTACGAGATCACCGGCCAGTTCGTGGTCCTGTCGGGCGGGGGGATGTTCGTCGGCATCGCCATCGAGTGGATCGGCCGCAAGCTGCGCGAGCGCCTGATCCGGCTCGAGGCGGGCGATCCCGTGGTGCAGACGCTGCTCACGGTGCTGGTCCCGTACGCGGCCTACCTCGTGGCCGAGGCCCTGCACGTGTCGGGAATCCTCGCGGTCGTGGCCTCGGGGCTGTGGGCGGGCGGGCAGGAGGTGAAGGGACTGTCCGCGGAAAGCCGGCGCCATGCGCGCGAGGTTTGGCGGATGATCGCGTGGGTCTTCAACGGCCTGGTGTTCGTCCTGCTCGGCCTGCAGCTTCGCCACATGCTGGCCGGCGTCGCCGACCACGACGCGCTGCACCTCGCGGCGTGGGCCGGCGCGCTGTGGGTCGTGCTCATGGCGCTGCGGCTCGCCTGGGTGTGGGCCTCCGCGCACGTGCGCTTCCGCCTCCACTGGGGCTGGGCCGGTGGGCGGGAAGGGCCCGATCCGAAGCGGATGTTCCTCGTGGGCTGGGCGGCGGTGCGCGGCTCGATCACGCTCGCCACCGCGCTGTCGCTTCCCCTGCTCACGCAGGCCGGCACCCCGTTCCCGGAGCGCGACCTCGTGGTGTTCCTCGCCGCCGCGACGATCATCCTCACGCTCGCCCTGAACGGCGTTCCGCTGCCCTGGATCATCCGCCGGCTGCGCGCGCGCGACGACGACCGCGGCGCGATCGAGGAGGGCGCCGCCCGCGCGGAGCTCGCGCGCGCGGCGATCGCGGTCGTGGCTCCCGTGGCCGAAAGGACGACCGACCCCGAGGACAGGGCCTTCGCGAACGCGCTGCTGTCGCGTTACGAGGGCAAGGTCGAGCTGCGCGAGCTGGCGCCCGAGGCGGCCGCGCTGCGCGCGGCCCATATCGCCGCGGCCCGGCGGCTTCGCCTCGAGGCGATCGCGGCCGAGCGCGAGCGGCTGCGCGCGCTGCTCGCGGCCGACGCCATCAACGACGAGACGGCCCGCCTCATCGAGGCGGAGCTCGACGAGCGCGAGCTGGTGAGCTCCGCCGATCCCGACCGGGGCTAGGGGCGCCCGTCGCGCGAGGCGGGCGCGTGCATCTCGCGCCGCAGGTAGCCGAGCTTGCGGCTTCGCTCCAGCTTCCCCGCGAACTTCGGGAAATCGAGCCCGTAGCGGGCGCGCATCGCCTTCGCCTGGTCGTCGATCCACCGCCAGCGCGGCTCGAAGGCCGGGTCGCGGAACGCGAAGGCCACGTAGTTCCCGTCGTCGGCGATGGGCAGCAGGATCACGTTGCCGCCGAACACGGCGCGCATCATCTCGAGGTGGGCGAGGCGCTCGGCCTTGGGCCCGACGAGGTTCGCCACCACGACTCCATTGCGCGGCAGGAGGTCGCGCACGTCCTCGTAGAACTCGCGCGTGCACAGCGAGGGGGCGACGCCGTCGCGGTCGAACGCGTCGATCATCACCACCTCGGGGCGATCCTCGCACTGCGCGACGAATCCGGCGGCGTCGGCCCGCACCACGCGAAAGCGCGCGTCGTCGGGCGGCACCAGGAACTGCTCGCGGAAGGCGATGACCTGCGGGTCGATCTCCACGACGGTGATCGCGGTCGCGGCCAGGTGCCGATGGCAGTACTTGGCGAGCGAGCCCCCGCCCAGCCCCAGCATGAGGATCGAGCGCGGCTCGGGCAGGAAGAGGAGGAAGCCCATCATCTTGCGCGTGTAGGCGAACTCGAGCGCGAACGGGTCCGCCAGGCGCATCTCGCTCTGTATGAAGGCGCGCGTGAAGTAGAGGCAGCGCGAGCCGTCGTCCTCGATCACGAAGGGCTTGTCGTAGCGCTGCGAGAGCACCCGGTCGACGAGCTCCTCGAGGTCGCAGTCGCGCGGCTCGAGGAGGCGGATCACGCCGCCTTCGTTCGCGAACGGGTTGGGGAGCTCCAGCATGGCCTTCAGCGCGCCTAGCCCATGGCCGAGAAGATGCGATCTCGACGCTCGCCGTCGCGCCCTTCGGCCACGCCCGGCTGGGCGCACCAGGCGAGCAGGCGCTCGCCCGCGGTCGCCCCGCCCGCCGC
>JAGRPO010000050.1 GCA_019449455.1 Betaproteobacteria bacterium
CCGGGCGCGCGGCTGTACGCGATGTCCTGCGTATCGTAGAAGCTCGAGACGGACGTCGGCGCCACGACGACGGAGGCGCCGGAACGCGGCGCCGCACCCGCCGCAATCCCCGCGTCCAGGACGTAGTAGCGATCCGGCTCGCGGGGCCCCGGCAAGGCGCAGGCTGCCACGCAAGCGGCGAGCAGGAAACCCAGAACGGACTTCATCGCGTCTTCTCCCCGGGGCCGAGACCGCTCTCGGGCGGCCCGTAGATCAACTGGCGCGGGTCCCGCAGGCGGCCGGCGGCGGCGCCGAGGGAATCCGCCGCGGACCGGACCGCCCGCGCCGTGTCGCGCAACTCCTCGTCCCCGCTCGCGAGAAGCGCGTCGGTCCGTTTCGAGAGCCGCTCGACGTCGGCGCCCATCCGGCGAACGGCGTCGCGGATTTCAACCACCGAAGCCGCGGCGTCGGACCCCAGGCTCGCGTACCGCTGCGTGAGGATGCGGGCATCGTTCTTGATCGCGGTGGCGGTGGCACGCACTTCGTCCGCGGCGCCTCCCACGGAGTCGACCGTGGCATCGGTCTTCGCCAGCAGGGCCTCCGCGCGGCCGGAGACCCGGCGCAGGTTGTCCAGGATCTCGGTGAAGGCGGCAATGTTCTCGGGTGTCAGGGCGGCGTTGAGCCTTCGCATCGTCTCGTCCGCGCGATGCGCGAGCTGCGTGAGCGTCTCGGACATCTGCTGCATGGGCGACTCGCCTTCCTTGATCACCGCGAACGGCTCGCCGTCCGGCGCGTCGACGAGAAGCGGGCTTTCCTCCGTGGCATTCGCGAGCCGCACGGTGGCGAGCCCGGTCACCAGGTGCCGTTCCGTGGTCGCGCTCGTGCTCTGCCGGATCGGGGTGCCCGGATCCACCGAAATGAAGACCTCGACCGCGCCCTTCCTGCTCGACGAGAAGCGGAAGCCCGTCACCGAACCCACCTTCATCCCCTGCATCGTGACGTAGCTTCGGGGCTCGAGGCCCTCGAGCGAGTGCCGCTCGAAGTAGATCTTGTACCGGTGGTCGTTCGCACCCTCCCCGCTGCCCCGAAGCCACATGGCCGCCGCGGCCAGCAAGGCGACCAGGATGAGCGCGGCGGCGCCGACGAGGGTGTACTTGGCTTCGGGTTCCATGGTCAGGCGCGGCTCGCGAAGTACTCCTGCAGCCACGGGTCGTCGCTCTTGCGCACGGCGGCGACGGGGCCGTCGGCGATCACCCGGCCGGCGGCGAGCGCGATGACGCGGTCGGCGATCGCAACGAGCATGTCGAGGTCGTGAGTCAGGAAGAACACGGTGAGCCCCAGGCTGTCGGCCAGCGCGCGCAGCAGCCGGTAGAACTCGCGCGCCCCCACAGGATCGAGGCCGGAGGTCGGCTCGTCAAGGAAAAGCAGGTCGGGCTCGAGCGCGAGCGCGCGGGCGAGCGCCGCGCGCTTGCGCATGCCCCCGGAGAGCTGCGCCGGGAACTTCGCCCCCGCATCCGGCGGCAAGCCGACCAGGGCCAGCTTGAAACCGACGAGCGGCGCGATGAGGTCCCTCGGCAGGTCGGTGTGCTCGACGAAGGGAACCGCGACGTTCTCGGCCACCGTCAGCGACGAGAACAGCGCGCCGTCCTGGAAGAGCACCCCGAAGTGCCCCCGCAACTCGTCCATCGCGTACGGCTCGGACTGCCACACGTCCGTGCCGAGCAGCTCGATGCGCCCGGCGGTGGGCCGGACCAGCCCGATGATCTCCCGCAGGAGCACGGACTTGCCGCTGCCGCTGCCGCCGATCAGCGCCAGGACTTCCCCGCGCTCCACGCCGAAGGAGACGCCGTCGTGCACGACCTGGGCGCCGAACCGGGTGACGAGCGACTCCACGCTGAGCACGCGCTCCATTCAGATCCTCATGCGCTGGAAGGCGACGGCGAAGGCCGCGTCCAGGATGATGACCCACACGATGCACTGCACGACCGTGGAGGTGGTGTTCTGCCCCAGGCTGCGCGCGTCGCGGCTGACCTGCAGGCCCATGCCGCAGGCGATGATGGCCACGACGACGGCGAACACGGGCGCCTTGGCGATGCCGATCACGAAGTGGCGCAGTTCCAGCGCGGCGTGCACCCGGTCCATGAAGACCTGGGGCGCGATGTCCAGTTGCCAGTTGCCGACCAGCAGGCCGCCCGCGATGCCCGCGGCGTCCCCCACGAAGACCAGCAGCGGAAGCGCGACCATGAGCGCCACGAGCCTCGGGATGACCAGCACCTGGATCGGGGAGAGCCCCAGCGTGCTGATCGCGTCGATCTCGTCCTCCACCTTCATCGTGCCGATCTGGGCCGTGAAGGCCGCGCCGGAGCGGCCGGCCACGAGGACCGAGCTCAGGATCGGCGACAGCTCCCGGCAGATGCCCAACGCGATGCCGTCGGCGACGAAGAGCGTCGCGCCGTAGCGTTGCGCCTGGACGCCGAGCACGTAGGCGATCACCACCCCGATGAGGAAGTTCACCAGCGCCACGATCGGCACCGCGTCGATGCAGACCGCCTCGAACTGGGACACCGTCTCCTTGGTCCGGAAACGCCCGGGCCTTCGCACGAGGCTCAGCAACTCGAGCGTCACGACGCCGACGAAGTCCACGTGCATCTTCAGCATCCGGACCACGGCGAGCACGGTCGCGCCGACGCGCTGGAGGAGCCCCTGGTGCCCGGAATGCGCCGCGGACGGCGGCGTCGTCATGCGCTCGTGGACCAGCTCGAGGAGCCGCTGGTAGCGCGCGTCGAAGCCCCGCGCGCTCACCATCGCCTGCGTGCACCCGACGTCCGCGAGGTGCCTGAGCAGGATGAATCCCGCGGCGGTGTCGAGGGTCTCGAGCTTGCTGCCGTCGAGCACGAACCGCGTGCGCGCGTGCAGCCCCAGCTCGCGCAGCCGGCCCGCGATCGCCGCGACGTTGGCGAGCCGCCAGACACCGGTCAGGTAAAGGACGTCGCTGTCGTCCTCCACCCTGCACTCGACCCAGGACGCGGAAGTGAGGTTCTCAGCCATTGCGGCAAAGCCTACCCGCAGTTCGCCCGAAGGGAAATTCTCGACGTTGCGTTTGTTGACCCGCCGCAAATGGACCAGGGGCGGCGGGAGTACGCAGCCCCAAGGGGGAAATGGACATAAGGACTTGATTGCCCACCCAAAAAGCGATCAGGGCGATTCGGCGAATGCCTTGAGCTTGCCCAGCGCCACCTCCCACTGCCTGCCGATCACTTCCAGCGTTCGCTTCGCTTCCTCGATCTGCCCCGGCTCCAGTTGCCAGAGCCGCTCGCGTCCCAGCTTCACGCCGCGCACCACGCCCGCGTCCGCCAGCACCTGGAGGTGCTTGGTCACGCCCTGCCGGCTGATTTCGGTGTTCGCCGTGAGCTGCGCTATCGAGAAGGCGCCGCCCGCGCAGAGCACGGCGACGAGCTTCAGGCGCGTGGGGTCCCCCAGAGCCGCGAACACGCTCGCGAGCGCTTCGTTCGACCGCAGGATCGCGGGCAGGCCGGCGTCGCGCCGGCCCGCGCCCTTCGCAGTGCGGCTACGCGCCGACATGGCGCGCGATGTTGTTCATCTGCGCTTCCCAGCCGCGGTTGTTCATGCGGAACGCCTCCAGGCGGCGGTGCGGGGGCACGTTGTCGAAGCCGGATTCCACCACCGTCAGCAGCGTGCCGTTGCCGGGCGCATCCTTCAGCGTGAAGGTCACGAGCGTCGGCTCCTCCTTCGCGTAGTCCACGGCCGGGTCCACCGCATACGGATGCCAGCGGTAGGAGAACAGGTCCTGCGGCTCGATCCGCTCGACGACCACGTCGAAAACGGCGTCCTCGTGGCCGCAGATGGTGATTTGCCCGCGCGCGCGCTGCCCGGGCGCGAAGGTCTGGCCCTTCAGGTTCGCGCCGAACCAGGTGCCGAATGTCTCGGCGTTCGACAGTGCGCGCCACACGCGCTCGCGCGGGGCGTTGATCACGAGGCTGCGTTCGATGCGGTCGGTGTTCACGTTGGTGTCCATGGTTGGTTCTCCGTTCGAATCGGTTTCAGTTCGCGGCTTCCGCAACGAGTTCGTACGGCATTCCGCGGCCGGTCTGGACGAATTGCCGCAGGCTGTCCAGGAAATGATGCCACCCGCTGCGGCACAGGCCGTAGCATTCGAGGGCGGGCACGAGGCCGAAGTGCTCGAAGTCCACGCGCGTCCGCCCTTCCCCGTCCGGCGCCAGGCGGAAGACGAGCCGCGTACCCACCCATTCGCCCTTGCGCGCGATCCCGTCGGCCTCGATGTGCGCACCCGTGCAGAGCCAGTGGACTTCGCGGCCCGGGTCGAGCCGCTCGATGCGCATGTCCTTGCGGGTGTGCCCGAAGCGGAAGTGGAGCGTGCCGCCCGCCTCGGTCGCGCCTTCGCACTCCCGCGTCCACCAGCCGCGCAGGCCGTAGAGCGTGGTGAGCGCGGCGTAGACCACCGCGGGGGGCGCCTCGAGGACGAGGGTCTGCCGGTAATGGCTCATGGGATGCCTCCTTTTTAGCAACCGTATGGTTGCATGTCGGCATTGTAGGGTATCCGCGGCGAAATGCAACCCCCTGGTTGCTGGACCTCCCCGGGCCGGACCGCGCCAGGCGGTTTCGCTACATGTTGCGGAACAGGGGCATGAAGGTGAGGCTTACCGCCAGCGTCTCCGGCCGGTTCTTCAGCCTGAGCGTTCCGCGGCCGGAGTCGTCCCTCGTGATCGCGGCGACCGCCCTCATGTTCACGATCGTGGAGCGGTGGATCTGCTTGAACGTGGCGGGATCGAGGGCGTCCAGCAATTCGCGCACGGGCTTGTGGATGAGCGCCTCGCCTTCGGCGGTCACGACGGCGGTGTACTTGTTGTCCGCCCGAAAGTAGGCGACGTCGTCCACGGCGATGAGCCGGGTCTCCTTGCCGACGCTCGCGGTGATCCACGTGAGCGCCGGCGCGCCCGCGGCCGCCGGCAGCGTCGCGCGCAGCTGCTCGATGACCGCGGCGAGGCTCGCGGCATCCGCCGACGTGCCCGCAGCCCGCGACTTCAGCCGCTTCGCGGTCGCGGCGAGGCGGTCCGCCGTGACGGGCTTCAGCAGGTAATCGACGGCGCCGCGCTCGAACGCATCGATCGCGTATTGGTCGTAGGCCGTGACGAATACGATGCGCGTTCCCGGGCTCGCCTCGGCGGCGGCGGCCGCGACCTCGAGCCCGGTGAGCCCAGGCATGCGGATGTCGAGGAAGGCAACGTCGGGCCGATGCTCGGCGATCGCTTCCAGCGCGCGGCCGCCGTCCTCGCACGCGGCCGCGACGTGGAGCCCGGGCCAGGTGCTGCGCAGGAGCGAGACGAGCTCCTCCCGAAGGAGCGTTTCGTCTTCGGCGACGACGGCGGTTGTCATGGGTGCTTGTCGGGCGTTTTCCGTCTGCGCGGCAACGACATGCTACGCGGGGACGACGATCGTC
The DNA here is from genome assembly GCA_019449455.1 of Betaproteobacteria bacterium. Lineage (GTDB taxonomy): Bacteria > Pseudomonadota > Gammaproteobacteria > Burkholderiales > Usitatibacteraceae > FEB-7. Next base: position 5,459 of record JAGRPO010000050.1, read on the forward strand.
GCCGCCACGCCCCTGGGAAAATTGGCGGCGATCGAGAACGACGCCGCGTCGCCATACGCCAGGCGCAGGCGCTCGCGCACGTTCTTCAGGCCGATGCCCGTGCCGCCGCCGTCCTCGCTGAAACCGCGGCCGTCGTCGGCCACCGTGAGCGAGACGCCCCCCTGCGCTTCGCGCGCGAGGATCCAGATCGTTCCGCCGCCGGGCATCGGCTCGAGGCCGTGCTTGATCGCGTTCTCCACGAGGGTCTGCAGCATCATCGGCGGGAGCGGCGTCGTCTTCAGCGGCTCCGGCACCTCGATCCGCACGCCGAGGCGCTCGCCCATCCGGATGCGCAGGATCTCCAGGTAGGCCTGCGCGCGCTCCAGCTCCTCGCCGAGGGTGGACGCCGCGTTCCCGGTGCGCGGCATCGACGTGCGCAGGTAGGTGATGAGGTTGCCCAGCATGCGGTCGGCCCGGGACGGGTCGCTGCGGGTGAGGAGCTGCGCGCTCGCGAGCGTGTTGTAGAGGAAGTGCGGCTCGACCTGCGCGTGCAGCAGG
>JAGRPO010000291.1 GCA_019449455.1 Betaproteobacteria bacterium
CCGCGTGGAGCGGGGGGAGGGCACGGGAGGCGGCCAGGACGGTATCGTCCACCGCAACGTGCTGGCTTCGTACGCGCACCAGAGAAGCGTCGGCGGCAACGACTGGGTCCGGCGCTTCCTGCGCCACGTGGCCCGCCAGAAATCGGTGCGCGAGGGCGAGGCCGCCGTCGCCGCCGCCACCCATTGAACGACCGGGCACACCGGAGGAATCCAGGGAAATGATCACGATCACGCAGGCGGCCGCGGAGCGGATCCGGATGTCGGCCGCGGACTCGGGCGTCGAGACGCCGGTGCTTCGCGTCGCCGCGAAGCTCGCGGCCGACGGCACGATCGACTTCGGCATGGGCTTCGACCAGTCGCGCCCCGGGGACGAGACGGTGGAAATCGACGGCATCTTCGTGGTCGTCGCCGAGCCCAGCCGCGAGCTCGTTGATGGCACGACGATCGATTTCGTCGAGATGCAGCCCGGGGACTTCCGCTTCATCCTCGCGCCGGCCGGCAAGGCCTCGCCGGGATGAGCTCGCGCGGCGAAGTCTTCCTGGTCGGCACGGGGCCGGGCGATCCGGACCTCCTCACCGTCAAGGCGGCGCGGCTCATCCGCGAAGCCGAGGTCGTCCTCTACGACAACCTCGTCACCGAGGAGATCATGGCCCTGGTGCCGGCGACGGCCGAGCGCATCTACGTCGGCAAGAAGCGAAGCGACCACGCCATGCGGCAGGAGGCGATCAACGAGCTGCTCGTCGATCTCGCGAAGAAGGGGCGGCGCGTCCTGCGCCTGAAGGCGGGCGACCCGTTCGTGTTCGGCCGCGGCGGCGAGGAGATCGAGACGCTCGGCGCGAGCGGCGTGCGATTCGAGGTCGTGCCCGGCATCACGGCGGCGCTCGGCGCGGCGTCCTACGCCGGCATCCCCCTCACGCACCGCGACTACGCGCAGTCGTGCGTGTTCGTGACCGGCAACACGCAGGACGGGGCGCTCAACGTGGACTGGGCGGCGATCGTGCGGCCGCGCCAGACCGTCGTGATCTACATGGGGTTCCAGAACCTCGACGAGCTCTGCCGGGAACTCGTCGCGCACGGCCTCGCGCCCGCCACGCCGGCGGCGATGGTCCAGCAGGCCACGACGAGCGCCCAGCGCGTGGTGAGCGCCGACCTCGCCACGCTGGCCGATCGCGCCCACGAGGCGGGGCTCAAGCCGCCCACGCTCATCATCGTGGGTGAAGTGGTGCGGCTGCGGGAGCGGCTGGAGTGGTTCGACGCGAACCGCGCGGCCCGGGCGCGGGAGCGCGAGGGGCGAGGCTGAGCCGGCGCCGTCAGTGGGCTCCGCCCGAGAACTTGCGTCCGACCGCGTACACGGCCGCCTCCACGCGCGAGGTCAGGTTGAGCTTCGAGAGGATGTGGCGGACGTGGAGCTTCACGGTGTCGTGGCTGATGTCGAGCGCCTTGGCGATGCCCTTGTTGCTCATGCCCTGCGCGATGTAGCCCAGGATCTCGAGCTCGCGCTCGGTGAGCGCGCGCCCTTCCTCGCGGCCGGACTGCGCGCCCAGCAGGTGGGTGAGCTTGGTGGCCATCGCCGGGGCCACGACCAGCTCGCCGCGCAGCGCCCGCTTGATGGAATCGACGACGTCGTCCGGGTCCATGTCCTTCAGCAGGTAGCCGCGCACGCCGGCGCGCAGGGCGTTCGCCAGGTCGTCGTGCGAGTCGCACATGGTGAGAATCACGACCGGGGTCTCGATCCCTTCCTCGCGGATGCGCTTGAGGAGGGAGAAGCCGTGCATGGCGGGCATGCGCAGGTCCATGATCAGCAGGTCCGGCTTCAACTCGTGCAGCAGGCGCAGCGCCGCTTCCGGTTCGCCCGTGGCGCCCACCACGCGGATGCCGGCGCGGTGCTCGAGGAGCTCGGCGAGCCCGCGGCGGCAGAGGCCGTGGTCATCGATCAGTACGACGCGGATGGGGTTGTCGCTCATGGGTCAGTCCGGCGCCGCGGGGCCCTGCGGGATGGACAGGCGAACCTGCGTGCCCTTGCCCGGCGCGCTCACGATGCGCAGGTGCCCGCCGATCCGGCGCGCTCGCTCGCGCATGATCTCGACCCCGTAGTGATCGTCCGGCGAGGATCCCGGGCGGTGGCGCGCGATGCCGGCCCCCGAGCCGTCGTCCTCCACGCTCACGCGCAAGGACTTCGCGGTGCGCTCGAGCACCACGCGCGCGTTGCTGGCGCCCGCGTGCTTGATCACGTTGGCGAGCGCCTCGCGCACGATCTGGTAGACGTGCGACTCCTGCTCGGCGGGCAGGCGCAGGTCGCGGGCCCGGTTCTCGATGCGCAGGTCGACGCCCGTGCGATCGCGGAAGGTGCGCGCCGTGTTCTCCAGGGCGTGCACAAGCCCCTGGCGGTCGACGGGCTGGCGGAAATGGGTGATGAGCTCGCGAAGCCCCGCGTGGGCCTCGCCGAGGGATTCCTGGATGTCGCGGAAATACTTGAGCGACTTGGCGGCGTTCCCGGCGCGGATGGCGTCCTGCAGCAGGCTCATGCGCATGCGCATGAAGGCGAGTCCCTGGGCGAGCGAGTCGTGGATCTCGCTCGCGAACATCTGGCGCTCGGCCGAAAGCGACGTCTGGAGCCGTTCCTGCTCCAGCATCGCGTTGTCGAGGACGAGGTCGAGCATCTCGGACACCGGGCCCAGCATCCGCATGAGGTCGGAGGGAAGGCGCGTGGTGTCCCCGAAGAAGAGGTTGAAGACGCCCGTCGCCCGGCCGCGGCAATGCAGGGGGATGGCGAGCATCGGGCCGGTGCCGGGCCCCGTGGCGAACACCCCCATGCGCCGCGCGCAGGCGACGGAGGCGTCCTGGAGCTGCGCGTTGTCGGTGCGCAGGGCTTCCCCGCACATGCCGCAGTCGGCGTCGACGAGATTCTCGATCGCGAGAATGTCCGGCGGCAGCCCCACGGCGCAGGCGAGCTGCATCGAGCCCCCGGACTGGGGGACCAGGCGGATCACGCCGCCGCGGGCGCCGGTGAGCGCGACGATCGCCTTCAGCCCGCGCTCGAGGAGGGCGTGCAGGTCCTCGCTGGACGCGATGTCGCCCGCCTTGCCCGGGGGCGGGCACGGGTCCGGCACGGAGGGCCTCGAGAGGCACTCCTTGCCGAGTCGGGAGCCGTTCTGCTTCCTGGTCACGCGCCTTCGTCCTCCTCCAAGGGGAGTCGCCGCGACAGCCCTTCCATGGGGCCGTCGTCATTGGGTCCAATGTCAATTCTACGAGAAATCGGGCCGAATGAATCGTGTCGACTCCCCCAAGTGGGTAGGGGAACCCCCCCGTTTCGGTAATAGACAGTGCAAGCGCCGAACTGCGGTAATAGGCAGTCTCGTCAGAGGGTTTTCCCGGAAGGTCCAAACAGCCATGCATGCGAGCGCGAGCCGGATGCCATGACGCAACTCGCGCTGGTCATCGACCTGAACGTGTGCGTCGGCTGCCACGCGTGCGTCACGAGCTGCAAGGAGTGGAACACCTCCGGGGAGGCGGGCCCGCTGCCGGACACGAACGCCTACGGCGAGATGTACGCCGGCACGTTCTTCAACCGCGTGCAGACCTACGAGGTGGGCTGCTACCCGGCCACCGAGACCGTCCATTTCCCGAAGTCCTGCCTGCACTGCGAGGATCCTCCCTGCGTCCCCGTGTGCCCGACCGGCGCGTCCTACAAGCGCAAGGAGGACGGCATCGTCCTGGTCGACTACGACAAGTGCATCGGCTGCAAGTACTGCTCGTGGGCCTGCCCGTACGGCGCGCGGGAGCTCGATGACCAGAACCGCGTCATGAAGAAGTGCACCCTGTGCGTGGACAGGATCTACGACACCGGGCTCGCGCCGCAGGACCGCCGGCCGGCCTGCGTGATGGCCTGCCCGACGTCGGCGCGGCTCTTCGGCGACATCCACGACCCCGAGAGCGAGGTTTCCCGCGCCATCCGGGAGGAGGGGGGGTATCCGCTGATGCCGGAGTGGGGCACGCACCCGGCCAACCACTACCTGCCGCGGCGCAAGACCCACGTTCGCATCCACGCCGACGAGCTCGAGCGTGCCGACAATCCGCTCAAGGTCGACCGCCAGCAGCCCCGCCCGGCCAAGGGCGAGCCGACGCTCGACGACGCGGTCACCTGGTAGCCGCCAGCCATGCGCCCCGCCGCCTCCGTGATCCTCCTCACCACCCTGCTCGGCGCGGGACAGGGGCTGTTCCTCGCGGTGTTCACGCACCAGGCGCACGCTCTGCTCGGCGTGATCTCCCCGGAAGGCGCGAAGGGCTTCCACGGGCCCGCGAGCGTCGTCGCGCTGGCGCTGCTCGCGGCGGGGCTCGTCGCCTCGTTCTTCCATCTCGGGCGCCCGGAGCGCGCGTGGCGGTCGGCCGCCAAGTGGCGCACCTCCTGGCTGTCGCGCGAGGTGATCGTGCTGCCGGCCTTCATGGGCACGGTGTTCCTGTACGGGGCGATGCACCTCACGGGCGTCAATCCGGTCATCCTGCGCCTGCCGGGCGGCGTGGCCGTCGACGCGAGCGTTGTCGTAGGGGTGGCCGGCACGATCCTCGCCTTTGCGCTCTTCGTCTGCACCGCCATGATCTACGCGTGCCTCAGGTTCCTGCGGGAGTGGCACAGCCCCCTCACGGTCGCCAACTATGTCCTCCTCGGAACCGCTTCGGGATTCACGCTGGCCGCGGCGCTCGCCGCCCGGCTCGCCCCGGCCGAGGCGCCGTTCTTCGCCGGCTGGGCGCTCGCGTTCACGGTGCTGGGCGCCGTTTCGCGCGGCGCCTCCCTGGCGAGGAACGCCCGGCTTCGGCCGGTGAGCAGCCTCCAGACCGCCATCGGCGTGCGCCATCCCGTGATCAGGCAGATATCGCAGGGGTTCACGGCCGGCTCGTTCAACACGAGGGAATTCTTCCACGGGCAGGCGATGTCGCTGGTGCGCTCCGTGAAGTGGCTCTTCCTGCTCTTCGCCTTCGCGATCCCCGCGGCGCTGCTCGCCTCGCACCTCGCGTCCGGGTCGGCCGTGGTCCTGGCGGCGGCCCTCGTCGCCCAGATGGCGGGCCTCATGGCCGAGAGGTGGTTCTTTTTCGCGGAGGCCAACCACCCGCAGAACATCTACTACCAGGCGGTGGCCTAGGCCCCGCTCCCGAGCTTGACACCGACGAATCCAAGACACGAGGCAAGAACATGGCCCTGGTGAAACCCCACGGCGGGGGCGCGCTCAAGCCCCTGGCCCTCACGGGCGATGCGGCGGCGGCCGAGATCGCCCGCGCGAAGAAGATGCCGCGGCTCACGGTGAGCTCGCGCGAGAAGGGCGACCTCATCATGCTCGGCATCGGGGGCTTCACGCCTCTCGACGGGTTCATGACCCATGCCGACTGGGAAGGCGTCTGCGACGGCATGCGCACCACCGCGGGCCTGTTCTGGCCGATACCCATCACGCTTTCCGCGACCGCGGCGCAGGCCGGCGGCTTCCCCGTCGGCGGCGAGATCGCGCTCGTCGACCCGGACGACGGTTCCGTCCTCGCCACGATGCTGGTGACGGAGAAGTGCGGGATCGACAAGTCGCACGAGTGCGCGAGCGTGTTCCGCACCACCGACGCCGAGCATCCGGGCGTGCAGATGGTGATGAGCCAGGGCGAGGTGAACCTGGCCGGGCCCGTGAAGGTGGTCTCCGACGGCGGCTTCAAGGCGAAGTACGGCGCGCTCTTCATGACTCCTGCGGAGACGCGCGCGGAGTTCGAGCGCCTGGGCTGGTCGAAGGTCGCCGCCTTCCAGACGCGCAACCCCATGCACCGCTCGCACGAGTACCTGGCCAAGGTCGCGATCGAGGTCTGCGACGGGGTGCTGATCCATTCCCTGCTGGGCAACCTCAAGCCCGGCGACATCCCGGCGGACGTGCGCACGCGCGCCATCTCGGTGCTCGGCGAGAAGTACTTCGTCGGCAAGACGGTGGTGCAGGCGGGCTATCCGCTGGACATGCGGTACGCGGGCCCGCGGGAAGCGCTCCTGCACGCGCTCTTCCGCCAGAACTACGGCTGCTCGCACCAGATCGTCGGCCGCGACCACGCGGGCGTCGGGAGCTACTACGGCCCCTTCGACGCGCACCACATCTTCGACCAGATCCCGCCCGGCGCGCTCGAGACCCAGGCGCTGAAGATCGACTGGACGTTCTGGTGCTACCGGTGCGGCGGCATGGCCTCGGCGCGCACCTGCCCGCACGGCGACGAGGACCGCCTGCTGGTGTCAGGCACCAAGCTGCGCAAGTGGCTCTCGGAAGGCGCCGAGGTGCCCGCGGAGTTCAGCCGCCCGGAAGTTCTCGAGATCCTGCGGCAGTACTACGCGACGATCGACGCGAAGGACCGGGTGGAGGTGAAGCTCACGGGGCACTCCGCGCGCTGAGCGCGGGTTCCTTTTCCTCCGCCTCCTCCCCCGCGGGGATGTCCAGACGCCTCTTGGCGAACTGCAGGAAGGCCCCCACGAGCCCCGACTGGATGCGCTCCCGGGGATAGACCGCCGTCAGCTGCCGCGTGAGCGGCGGCGAGAGCGGGATGCGCACGAGCAGGCCCAGCCGAACTTCCTTCTCGACGGAAACACGCGACATGATCGCGAAGCCCATGCCGGCGGCCACGAGCCCCTTGAGGGCCTCCGGGCTGCTCGCCTCCATGATCACGTGAAGTTCGCCGGGCTCGATCCCGGCCCTCTCCAGGAAATGGTCGATCACCTCGCGCGTGCCGGAGCCCTGCTCGCGCGTGAGATAGGCGTGCTCGACGAGGGCGCCGGCCGCCACCGACCTGCGCCCCGCCAGCGGGTGTCCAGGCGCGCAGACGACCTGCAACTCGTCGCTGCACAGCCGCTCGCCAGCCAGCGAGGGCACGTACGAATCGCCCTCGATGAACCCGATGTCCAGGGCCCGCTCGCCCAGGCGCTCCTGGACTGCCTCGGAATTGCCCACGAACAGGCTTGGCGCCACGCCCGGGTGGGTCGCCTTGAATTCCCCGATGATCTGCGGCAGCAGGAAGTCGGCGATCGTGGTGCTCGCGCCGATCAGCAGCGGGCCGGCGACCTGGCCGCCCATGTCCCTCAGGCGCGAATCGAGTTC
>JAGRPO010000292.1 GCA_019449455.1 Betaproteobacteria bacterium
AGGGGTGGTGAGGGATGCCGTTTTCTACCAGCCAATTGTAATCGATCTGGCGGCTTCTTCCACGCTCGCCACGACTGCATCGGCGCCGAGGTCCTCCAGCGCGAGGCCTTCGCGATAGCCGTAGGGGACCACGACCACGGGGCACCCGGCGGCGCGCGCCGAGCGCACGTCGTTCAGGGAATCGCCGACCATGAGCGTGTCGGCGGGCGCTGCGCCCAGCTTTCCGGTCGCGTAGAGAATGGGGTCTGCATGGGGCTTCTTTCGCTCCACGGTGTCGCCCGAGACCACCACGCCGAAGAAGCGCCGCAGGCCCGTGAGCTCGAGCAGCGGCTCGGTGAAGCGCCCGGCCTTGTTGGTGACGCATCCCATCGCGATGCCCGCGCGCTCGAGGGCGGCGAGCGCGTCGACCACGCCCGGGTACGGCCGGGAGCGGTCCGCGATTCCCGCGATGTAGTGGCGCTCGAACGCCTCGAGCGCTTTGCGATGGTCCTCCTCGGAGCCGCCGCCCGTGGCCTCGACGCAACGGCGCACGAGGTTCACCACGCCCTTGCCGACGTAGTCCCGGACGCCCTCCTCGTCGAGCGCCGGACGGCCGAGATCGGCCAGCATCCGGTTGGCGGCCGCGGCCAGGTCGGCGGCGGTGTCGACGAGTGTCCCGTCCAGGTCGAACAGCGCGGCGCGGAAGCGCTTTCGCGGGGCGGCTGCCGCTGCCATCACGCCCCTGCGAGCGCTTCGCGCATCCGGCGGATGGCAGCCGCCCGGTCGCGCTCCCCGAAGACCGCCGAGCCCGCGACGAAGGTGTCGGCGCCGGCCTTGGCGATGGCGGCGATGTTGTCCGCCTTGACGCCGCCGTCGACCTCCAGCCAGATGTCGCGCCCGCTCGCCTCGATGCGCCGGCGGGCCTCCCGGATCTTGGGCAGCGCGGAGGCGATGAAGGACTGCCCCCCGAATCCGGGGTTCACGCTCATGATCAGGATGAGGTCCACCTTGTCCATCACGTGGTCGAGCCAGGCAAGCGGGGTGGCGGGGTTGAAGGCGAGCCCCGCCTTGCAGCCCAGGTCGCGGATGAGCGAGAGCGTCCGGTCGACGTGCTCGCTCGCCTCCGGGTGGAAGCTGATGATCGAGGCTCCCGCCTTGGCGAAATCCGGGGCGATGCGGTCGACCGGCTTCACCATGAGGTGCACGTCGATCGGGACGCCGCAATGCGGCCGGATCGCCTCGCACACCAGCGGGCCGACGGTAAGGTTGGGAACGTAATGGTTGTCCATCACGTCGAAGTGCATGAGATCGGCGCCGGCCGCGATCACGTCCCTGACTTCCTCGCCGAGACGCGCGAAATCGGCCGAAAGCAGGCTGGGGGCGATGCGTGCCATGGGGCGCTTTCCGGGAGTGGTAGAACGAAAATTCTACGCGATTCGACCCCGGGATTCGCGCCCCGCGTTTCCTGCTAACATCGACTCATGCGCGATACGAAGAAATACATCGTCGCCGTCACGGCGCATTCGACCTACCTGCCCGACCAGTCGGACGAGGAGGACGACCGCTACGTCTTCGCCTACACGATCCGCATCACGAACACGGGAAGCGTGGCGGCGCAGGTCGTGAGCCGCCACTGGATCATCACCGACGCCGACAACCAGGTGCAGGAAGTGCGCGGAATGGGCGTGGTCGGCGAGCAGCCGGTGCTCAAGCCCGGAGACACTTTCGAGTACTCGAGCGGGTCGTCCATCCCGACCGCGGTGGGCACGATGCGCGGCACCTACCAGCTGGTGGCCGAGGACGGCACGCGTTTCGAGGCGCCGATCCCGGAATTCGCCCTGAGCGTCCCGCGCGTGCTGCACTAGCCGCGCGGCGGCTCGTCCTTGCGGGCCGGGTCGCCGGCGCCGTCCTTCGCTCCGGGCTTGCGCGGAATCGTCCACCACACGATGCCGATCGCGATCGCCAGCGCCGCCACCACCTCGAGAAAGACCCAGCCCATCGCCTGCTCCATGAAATCGGGGGAATAGCGGTGCCGCAAAGCCGGCGTCGTCCGGCGCCGACAGCGATCCGGCTCCGCTCCCGTCCATTTTCTCACGACCCTTCCGCTATACTCGCCGCGATGCCCCCCGCAATCCAGTTGATCACGCTGCGCCTTCGCGCCGCCGCCGGTTTCGGCCTCGCGCTCGTGGCGGCCGGCTGCGCGACTGCGCCCGGGCCCGTGGCGGAAAAGGCGCCCGAGGCCCTCATCTGCCCTCCCGTCGCGAAACCCGTGTGCCCGTCGGTGCCTGCCGCGCCGGTCGCGCCACCGGCGCCGGCCCCGGCGCCCGAAATCGAGTACCGCGGCCGGCTCCAGCCCGCCTCGTGGGTGGAGGTTCCCGACTGGGGGCGCGAGCCCCTTCGCGACTCGCTCGTCGCCTTCGTCCGCGGTTGCGCCGCGCTCGCCAAGCAACCGGCCTGGCAGCCCGCATGCGCGGCCGCCGCCGCGCTTGCGCCGGAGGCTTCCGAGCGCGACATCGCCACGTACTTCGAGTCGCAGTTCGACCCGTACCTCGTGATCAACGCCGACGAGACGACCTCGGGCATGGTCACCGGCTACTACGAGCCCCTGCTGCGCGGAAGCCGCACCCGCACGGCCCGTTACCGGCATCCGATCTACGCGGTGCCCCAGGACCTGCTGGTGATCGACCTGTCGTCGGTGTATCCGGACCTCAAGCACAAGCGCCTTCGCGGCAGGATCGAAGGCAACCGCGTCGTCCCCTACCTTGCGCGCGGCGACATCGACAAGGATCCGGCGCCGCTCAAGGGTCTCGAGATCGCGTGGGTCGACGACGCGGTCGAGCTCTTCTTCCTGCACATCCAGGGTTCCGGGCAGGTGCAGCTCGACAACGGCGAGCGCGTGCGCGTCGGCTACGCGGACCAGAACGGGCACCCGTTCCGCTCCCTCGGCAGGCTCCTCATCCAGCGCGGGGAGTTGCCGCCCGAACGCGCCTCGATGCAGGGAATCAAGGACTGGGCCCGCCGCCATCCGGGCAAGGTCCAGCGCTTCATGAACGAGAACCCGAGCTTCGTCTTCTTCCGCGAGTTGCCGGGAGACCTGCCGGGACCCATCGGCTCGCTCGGCGTGCCGCTCACCGCGGAGCGCTCGATCGCCGTCGATCCGCGCGTGATCCCGCTGGGCGTCCCGGTCTACCTCGCCACGACCTGGCCCAACTCGCCGCAGCCCCTGAACCGCCTCATGGTGGCGCAGGACACCGGTGGCGCGATCAACGGCGGCGTCCGTGCCGACTTCTTCTGGGGGTTCGGCGACGCGGCCGGAAGCCAGGCCGGCAAGATGCGCCAGGCCGGGCGGATGTGGGTGCTGCTGCCGAAGGGCTACATGCCGCCCGCCACCGTCCAGTCCGCCTCGAAGGGATAGGGTCCCGTTCGTCTCGCCGGGCGCCGCCAGGCGCCTCGCGCGGGCACTTACGGCTTGGCGGCCTTCGCGTCCGCGAGGCGCTTCTCGAACGCGGCCATCGGCATCGCGCCCGGGACGCGCTCGCCGTCCTCGAAGAAGATCGTGGGGGTGCCGCCGATGCGTTTCTCGCGTCCGAACGCGAGAACCTTTTCGATCGGGCTGTCGCAAGCCGGCGCGCCGCCGGGAACGGTGTCCTTGATCATCA
>JAGRPO010000051.1 GCA_019449455.1 Betaproteobacteria bacterium
CGAGCTGGCGAGGAAGGACCCGGGCAAGCTCAACTACGCCACCAGCGGCATCGGCACCGTGGTGCACCTCACGAGCGAGCTCTTCGCGTCGATGGCGGGCGTGAAGCTCACGCACGTGCCCTACAAGGGCGTGCAGCAGTCGATCCCGGACCTCATCTCCGGGCAGGTGTCGATCCTCTTCGACAACATCATGACCGCGCAGCCGCACATCAAGGCCGGCAAGGTGAAGGCGCTCGCCATCTCCTCGCCGAAGCGCTCGCCGCTGGTGCCGGACGTCCCGACGGTGGCCGAGTCCGGCCTGCCGGGCTTCCAGAGCGTGACCTGGTTCGGGATCCTCGGCCCGGCGAACACGCCCAGGGCCGTCGTCGAGCGCATGAACGCCGAGATGAACAAGGCGCTGCAGCTGCCCGAGATCCAGGCGCGCTTCGCGCAGATGGGCTTCGAGCCCGCCGGCGGCACTGCGGCGGAGTTCGCGCAGACCATCCAGCGCGACGCGGACAAGTGGTCGAAGGTGATCCGCGACGCCGGCGTGCAGGCGAACTAGGCCCAAGCGAGGAGCCCCGAACATGTTCACGTGGGATTTCCCCTATCCGTCGCAGCGCATGCCGCTGCTCGCGAAGAACGTCGTCGCGACTTCCCAGCCGCTCGCGGCGCAGGCGGGCCTGCAGGCGCTCGTGAAAGGCGGCAACGCGGTGGATGCCGCGCTCGCCGCCGCGATCACGCTCACGGTCGTGGAGCCCACGTCCAACGGCATCGGCTCGGACGCCTTCGCCATCCTCTGGGACGGCGAGAAGCTGGTGGGGCTCAACGCCTCGGGCCGGGCGCCGGCGGGCTGGACGCCCGAGCGCTTCAAGGGCCGCGCGGCGATGCCGACGCAGGGCTGGGACGCGGTCACCGTTCCGGGCTGCGTCTCGGCGTGGGTGGCGCTCTCGCAGCGCTACGGCAAGCTCCCCTTTCCCGACCTCTTCCAGGCGGCGATCCGCTACGCGCGCGACGGCTACATGGTCTCGCCCATCACCGCCGCCAACTGGGCGCGGCAGGCGCCCAACTTCAAGGGCTTCTCCGAGTTCGCGTGGACGTTCCTGCCCAAGGACCGGGCGCCGCGCGCGGGCGAGCGGTTCTACTGCCCGCAGCAGGCCGAGACGCTCGAGGAGATCGCCGCCACCAAGGGCGAGAGCTTCTACCGCGGCAAGCTCGCCGAGCGCATCGCCCTGGCCTCGCAGGCGGACGAGGGCGCGCACACGCTGTCCGATTTCGCGGCGCACCGCTGCGACTGGGTCGAGCCGCTGTCGGTCGAGTACCGCGGCTACCGGCTGCACGAGATTCCGCCCAACGGGCAGGGCATCGTCGCCCTCATGGCGCTCGGGATCCTGCGCCATTTCGACCTCTCCGCGCTGCCCGTCGACGGCGCGGACAGCCTGCACCTGCAGATCGAGGCGATGAAGCTCGCCTTCGCCGACGCCTATCGCTACGTGTCGGACGCGGCCACGATGGAGTTCGACGCGCAGAAGCTGCTGGCCGACGATTACCTCGCGCGGCGCGCCAAGGCGATCGACATGAAGCGCGCGCAGACGCCCCCGCCGGGCGATCCGCGCGCCGGCGGCACGATCTACCTCACCACGGCGGATGCGAACGGCATGATGGTGTCCTACATCCAGTCCAACTACATGGGCTTCGGCTCGGGCGTGGTGGTGCCGGGAACGGGCATTTCGATGCAGAACCGCGGCGCGGGCTTCTCGCTCAAGCCGGGGCATCCCAACCGCGTGGGGCCGGGCAAGCGCCCCTACCAGACGATCATCCCGGGCTTCCTCACCAGGGACGGCAAGCCCGTGATGAGCTTCGGGGTGATGGGCGGGCAGATGCAGCCGCAGGGCCACACGCAGATGGTCACGCGCATCGTCGACTACCAGCAGAACCCGCAGGCGGCGAGCGACGGGCCGCGCTGGATCGTGAACAACGACTTCAGCGTGAGCTTCGAGACGCAGCGCTACGCGCACGGCGTGCTCGACGACCTGAAGGCGCGCGGGCACCGCATCGTGGATCCGGAGGCCGCCATGTTCGGCTTCGGCGGCGCCCAGCTCATCTGGCGCCTCGACGACGGCTATTGCGCCGGCTCCGACCACCGCAAGGACGGCCACGCCATCGGCTACTGACAGGACAGGGGGACGGTTCCCAAGAACCGTCCCCCTTTTTCTTAGTCGTCGGTCGGCTTCGAGGGCACGGGATGGGATACCGCGCCGCCGGCAGGGGCGCCTGACGTGAGCCACGCCTTCACGCGCCGGCCCAGGGAGTCGAGGTAGGTGTAGAGGACCGGCACGACCACCAGCGTGAGCAGCGTCGAGGTGATGATGCCGCCGATCACCGCGCGGCCCATGGGCGCGTTCTGCTCGCCGCCGTCGGCCGAGCCGATCGCCATCGGCAGCATGCCGAAGATCATCGCCATCGTCGTCATGAGGATCGGGCGCAGCCGCACCTGGCCCGCGGCGAGGATGGCGTCGTGCCGGGAGCGGCCCTCGCGGATTCCCTGGTTGGTGAAGTCCACGAGCAGGATGGCGTTCTTCGTCACCAGGCCCATCAGCATGATGATCCCGATGACCGAGAAGATGTTGAGCGTGGTCCCGGTGATGAGGAGGGCCAGGAACACGCCGATCAGGGTGAAGGGGAGCGAGGCCATGATCGCGAGCGGCTGCAGGAAGCTGCCGAACTGCGAGGCGAGGATGAGGTAGATGAAGATCACCGCCATGCCCAGCGCCGCGACCGCGGCGGTGAAGGACTCCTGCATGTCCTGGGTCTGGCCGGCGACGTCGAAGCGGTAGCCCGGCGGAAGCGTGATGGTCTTGAGCAGGGCCTGCACCTCGTTGCCCACGTCCCCGGAGGGGCGGCCCTCGACGTTGGCGTAGATGCCCACGCGCCGCTGCAGCTCCTGGCGCTTGATGATCTGCGGGCTCGTCGACTCCCGGAACTCGACCACCTGCCGCAGGGGCACGAGCACGGGGGAGCCCCCGGGGCCGGGCCGGCTGCTCAGGACGTGCAGCTCGCCCAGGTCGGCGGTGATCCGGCGGTCCGACTTCGGCAGCTGCACGTTCACCTCGTAGTTCTGGCCGTCCGGGGCGAGCCAGTGGCCGATCACGTCGCCGGCCACCAGCGGGCGCACCGCCGCGCCGATCTGCGAGACGGTGAGGCCCAGGTCGCTCGCGAGCTCGTTGTCGACCTTGATCGTGATCGCCGGGTTGTTCGCCTTCAGGCTGCTCTCGAGGTCCGCGATCCCCTTGATCTTCGCGATCTTCTCCATCACGTCGGCCGTGACCTTCTCCAGCCCCTCGTTGGAGGGGCCCAGCAGGTTGATCCAGATCGGGCGGTTGTAGCCCACGGAGAGCTCCACGCCCGGGATGGCGCGTATCTTCTCGCGCACCTTCGCCTCGAAGGCCTTCTGGGAGAGGTGGGGCCGCTCGCGGCGGTCCGAGAGCTTCACCTCGATGCGGGCGACGTTCCTGCCCTCGTCGGTGCCGACGTTGGCGGCGGCCACCTGCACCTCGGGGAAGCCGCGCAGGATCGCCTCGACCTGGCGGGTCTTGGCGTCCGTGTACTCCAGGCTCGAGCCGACCGGCGTCGTGAGCTTGAACGAGGTGCGGCCCTCGTCGGACTCGGGGGCGAACTCCGTGCCCACCAGCGGCAGCACGAAGAAGCTGGACACGAAGACGGCGGTGGCGATCGCCAGCACCTTCTTGCGGTTGCCGAGCGCCCACTCCAGCAGCTCGCCGTAGCGATGGTGGGCCCACTCGACGCCGTCCTCGATGCGGTTCATGACGCGCCCGAGCCAGGGCACGCGGCGGAAGCGGCCCTCGGGGGGGTCGCGCCAGATGGCCGAGAGCATCGGGTCGAGGGTGAAGCTCACGAAGAGGGACACGAGCACCGCCACCGCGACCGTGATGCCGAACTGGAAGAAGAACTTGCCGATGATCCCGGACATGAACGCGACGGGGATGAACACCGCCACGATGGCGAAGGTCGTGGCCATCACGGCGAGCCCGATCTCCTCGGTGCCCTCGCGCGCGGCCCGGTAGTGGTCCTTGCCCATGCCAAGGTGGCGCACGATGTTCTCGCGCACGACGATCGCGTCGTCGATCAGGAGCCCGATGCACAGCGACAGCGCCATCAGGGTGAGGAAGTTGAGGGTGAACCCGAAGAGGTGGACGGCCACGAAGGTCGCGATGACCGAGATGGGGAGCGTGAGCCCCGTGATGATCGTGCTGCGCCACGAGTGCAGGAACAGGAACACGATGAACACGGTGAGGAGCGCCCCCTCGACGATCGTCACCTTCACCCCGTTCAGGGCCTTCTCGATGAAGTCCACGTCGGCGTAGACGAGCTTGAGCTCCACGTCGGGGGGAAGGGTCTTCTTCAGCCCCGCGGCGGCCGCCTTGGCGGCATTGCCCACGTCGACGATGTTGGCGTCCTGCACCTTGAGGACCTGGATCGTGAGGCCGGGCTGGCCGTTGATCCGCGAGAGGGACTCGGCCTCCTTCTCGCCGTCCACGACGTCGGCCACCTGCTCGAGGTACACCGGCCCGTTCGCGCGCCGGGCGACGATGATCTTGCCGAAGCCCGCGGGCTCCTTGATGCGGCCCTCGATCCGGACCAGCTGCTCCGTGGGGCCGTGCGAGATGCGTCCGGCCGGCACGTCGAGGTTGGCGGCGCGGATCGCGGCGATGATCTCGTCCACGCCGACGGAATGCGCCTGCATGTGCGCGGGCCTCAGGTTCACCAGGACCTGGCGCGCGACGCTGCCGGAGACGCGCACCTGGCCCACGCCGGGCACGTTCTGGAAGCGCTTGACGATGACCTGGTCGGTGATCGTGGAGAGCTCGCGCAGGGTGCGCGTCGGCGAGGTCACCGCGAGCGAGACGATCGGCTGGGCGTTGTCGAAGTCGCCGCGCAGCACGAGGGGATCGCGCGTCTCGCGCGGGAAGCCGGGGCGGATCAGCGCGATCTTGTCGCGCACGTCCTGCACCGCGCGCGCCATGTCGGTGTCGAGGCGGAACTCGATGAAGGTCGCGCTGACGCCCTCGAGGGAGTTGGAGCGGATGATCTTCACGCCGTCGACCGTGTTCACCACCTCCTCCACGGGCTTGGTGATGTCGTTCTCGACGGCCTCCGGCGCGGCGCCCGGGTACTTGATCTCGATGAACACGAACGGGATCGTGATGTCGGGCATGCGCTCCACGCGCAGCTTGTTGTAGGAGAAGATCCCGAGGACGCACAGCGCCACCATCACCATCGTGGCGAAGACGGGCTGGCTGATGCTGGTCTTGGTGATCCACATGGCGGCGCGCTCCCTAGCCCGCCCTGGCCGCGGGCGCGGCGGCATCCTTGAGGACCGCGGGCGAGCCGGCCTTGAGTCCCGTCGCGCGCGAGCGCACCACCGTCTCGCCGCCGTCGAGGCCGCTGCGCACCTGGACGAGGCCGGCCTCCTCGACGCGCCGGCCCAGGGTCACCGCGCGCCGGCCGATCTTGCCCTTCTCGATCGTGAACACGAAGCTCTGCCCCGCCTCCTCGCGCACGGCCGTCAGCGGGATCGCGGGCGCGCTCTCGCCCTGGTCGAGGACGAGGCTGCCCTTGGCGAACATGCCGCCGCGCAGCGCGCCGTCGCGGTTGGAGACCGACAGGTAGACGGTGATCGCGCGGGACGACTGCTCCGTCGTCGGGTTGATGCGCTCCAGGCGACCCGCGAACTCCCGGTTGCCGAAACCGTCGACGCGCAGGGACGCGGCCTGCCCGACCCGGATCCCCGGGATCTCGGCCGCGGGAACGGGGGCCTCGACCTCCATCCGCGCCAGGTCGACGATCGCGAAGAGGGCGCCGTCCACGGCGACCCTCTCGCCCGGGTTGGCCATCTTCTTCGCCACGATGCCGTCGATCGGCGCGCGCACGACGGCGTCGTTCAGGGCGTTGCGGGCGAGGCGCACCTGAGCGTCGGCCGATTTCGCCGCGGCCGCCGCGGCCTCGAAGGCGCTCTGCGTGGTGTCGAGCGCGTTCTGGGAGATGAACCCCTGCGTGTGCAGCTTCATCCCGTTGTCGCGGTTCTTCGCCGCGATCGAGAGCTTCGCCTTCGACTCCTCGAGGGCGGCGACCTGCGCGTCGAGCCGCGCCTGGAGATCGGCCGTGTCGATCTCGGCGAGCAACTGCCCCTGCGCGACCCTCTCGCCCTCCCGCACGAGGACCTTCCGCACTTCGCCCGGGACCTTGGATCGAACCGTCGATTGCGTGACCGGCGAAAGGGAGCCCGAGATCGGGATCGTCCGGGCGAGGGCGCGAAGCTCGACGACGGCGACGTCGGCCGGCGTGAACTCCAGGACCGGCGCCGCGGGCTTGGCGGGCTCGTCCTTCTTGGCCGAGCTCACGCGGTAGGCGATGAGGGAGCCCACGACGAGGACCAGGGCGATCGCGATCGCGGGCTTGGTCATCCGGCGGGGCGAGCGGGCTCCGGAGGAGACGGCGAGGGACTGGTTCTTGCGGAAGAGCATGGCGGTCGTCCTGGCAAGGCGCGCCCGGGGTGGGGGCGCGATCATGCCCCGTTGGATGGCGGGGCCGGCCGGTTTGGATTCAACCGAGCGCTGGTCGGGCGATTATAGGTCGCGGGGGTATCGGCTGCCGTGACGGTCTGTTATTTCCCGCGTGCGTCCGCGGGGTATGCGGGCCGGGTCCCAGCGCCGGGCGGCCTCGGCAAGCACCGCCGGCGGGGCTCCCGGCCCCGGCGTTTCCTGGCCGAGGAAGTCGAGGGCCGCGAGGAGGGCGCTGGCGCCGGAATCCGCGTCGATCGCCGGGGAGAGGGTCTGCTTGGAAAGCTTCTCGCCCCCGCGAGTCGCGACGGGAAAGTGGAGGTAGCGGGGGGTCGGCATCGCCAGCGCGCGCTGCAGCGCGATCTGCCGCGGCGTGGAGTCGAGGAGGTCGGCGCCGCGCACCACGTCGGTGACGCCGAGGTCCGCGTCGTCGACGACCACCGCGAGCTGGTAGGCGAAGAGCCCGTCGCGGCGGTGGACGACGAAGTCGCCGACCTCGGCGGCGAGGCGCTGGGACAGGCGCCCCTGCACGCGGTCGTCGAAGGCGATGGACTCGGCGGGAACGAGGAAGCGGGTGGCGGCCGGCACGTCCTCCGCAATGCCGGCGTGCCGGCAGGTGCCTGGATAGACGATGCCGTCGACGCCGTGAACGCCGGAGTCGGCGATCTCCCTGCGCGAGCAGCGGCAGCGGTAGGCGAGACCGGCGCGGCGAAGGGCGGCGAGCGCCTCCGCGTAGCGCGCCGTGCGCTCGCGCTGGCGCACCACCGGGCCGTCCCAGCCGAGGCCAAGCGCCTCCAGCGTGCGCAGGATGTCGTCCTCCGCGCCGGGCACCGTGCGGGTCTCGTCGACGTCCTCCACGCGCAGGTGCCATTCGCCCCCGGCGGCGCGCGCGTCGAGCCAGCTCGCCACCGCCGCCACGAGCGAGCCGAAATGCAGCGGCCCGGTCGGGGAGGGCGCGAACCGCCCGACGTACTTCGCCATGGACATCACGACATGAGCGAGGCCGCGACGAGCGGGTCCTCGAGCCGCTTCACGAACCACTTCGCGGCCTTGCCGGCCGACGAGGGGCGCCAGGCCACGACCATCTCCACGGGCGGGCGCGGCGCCTCGGGCTCCAGGATGACGAGCCGCCCCGCCCAGGCCTCGCGCTCGGCGACCCAGCGCGGCAGCCATCCCACGCCCAGGCCCGCGGCGTGGGCGGCGACCTTGGCGTCGAGCGTGGCCACCGTGAGCACGTCCTGCCCCGAGAGCAGACCCGTCGTCCGGGGCGGCAGCAGGCGCGAGCTGTCGGCGATGCTCACCGCTCGGGTTTCCAGGAGCATGGCTTCGGTGATGGGCGGCGGCGCCTTGGCGAGAGGATGGAACGGGGCGGCCACGAGCATCATGTCGAATCGTCCGAGGGGGCGCGCGGTGTAGGCCCCGCCGGCCGGCATGTCGCCGGAGGCGCCGATCGCGAGGTCGGCGCGCCCCGAGGCGAGGGCGTCCCACGTGCCGCCCAGGACCTCGAGCAGAAACCGCAGGCGGGTCCCGGTGTTGGCCTCGTAGAACTCCGCGACGATGCCGTAGAGCTTCTCGATCCCGATAAGGGTGCTCACGGCGATGCGAAGCTCCGCC
This sequence comes from Betaproteobacteria bacterium, assembly GCA_019449455.1. Lineage (GTDB taxonomy): Bacteria > Pseudomonadota > Gammaproteobacteria > Burkholderiales > Usitatibacteraceae > FEB-7. The sequence goes on from JAGRPO010000051.1 coordinate 8,175, forward strand.
TCCCATCCCTTGGCCACCTGGCGCACCCGGCATTCGAGGTCGGCCGCGGCCCGCAGCAGGTGCCTGCCCTCCCCGAGCAGTTCCCGGCCCGCGTCCGTGAGCTTGGCCCGGTGCCCGCGGCGGTCGAAAAGGAGGATGCCGAGCGCCTCCTCCAGCTGCTGGACGGAGTAAGTGATCGCTGACGGAACGCGATGCATTTCCTCGGCGGCGGCGGCGAAGGAGCCGCGGCGGTCGATCGCATCCAGAACCTGCAGGGAGTCGAGCGTCAGTTTCATGTTCAAAAAATCAGAACGACACGGTGAGAATTATTCGCTTTTGTTGCTGAAATATCAAACATATCATGCATCTCATCGTTCGATTCAACGGATAAACAGGAGGTCTATATGACCGAGCTTCGCCGCGCCACCGACCGGGGACACGCCAACCACGGCTGGCTGGATTCCTGGCATTCCTTCTCCTTCGCCGACTACCACGACCCCGCCCACATGGGGTTCGGGGCGCTCCGGGTCATCAACGAGGACCGCGTGCAGCCCGGGATGGGCTTCGGCACCCACGGCCACCGCGACATGGAGATCATCAGCTACGTCCTCGAGGGCGCGCTGGAGCACAAGGACAGCATGGGAAACGGCTCGACCATCCGGCCGGGCAACGTCCAGCGCATGAGCGCCGGCACGGGCGTGCGCCACAGCGAGTACAACCCCTCGGAGCGGGAAGGCGTCCACTTCCTGCAGATCTGGATCGAGCCGGGCGCGCGCGGCGTCGCCCCGAGCTACGAGGAGAAGAACTTCGACGCCGCCTCCAAGCGCGGAAGGCTGCGCCTCATCGCCTCGCCGGACGGGCGCGAGGGCTCGGTGACCATTCACCAGGACGCTCTCGTCTACGCGTCGCTCCTCGACGGGGCCGAAACCGCGGTTCACGCGCTGGCCGCCGGGCGCAAGGCCTACGTGCACGTCGCCCGCGGCGAAGTCACCGCGAACGGCCAGCCGCTTCGCGCCGGCGACGCGCTCAAGGCAGACGGCGAGCGCGAGATCCGCCTCGAGGGCGGGCGCGGCGCGGAAGTGCTGCTCTTCGACCTCGCCTGACCCCCGACACCCATTCAACCGAAAGGACATCCACCATGAACACCACTTTCCAGAACACCGCGGCGGCCGCCGGCCGCGTCTTCCTCGGCCTCCTCTTCGTCGTCTCCGGCTTCGGCAAGGTCACCGGCTTCTCCGGCACCGCGGCCTACATGGCGTCCAAGGGCATGCCGATGGCCGAAGTCCTCCTCGTCGGCGCCATCGTCGTCGAGCTGATCGGCGGCCTGATGCTCGTGGCCGGCTTCAAGGCACGCTGGGCCGCGCTCGCCATCGCCGCCTTCCTCGTCCCGACCACGCTCATCTTCCACAGCCCGATCGGGCCGGAGGCGCAGGCGCAGATGACGCAGTTCCTGAAGAACCTCTCGATCCTGGGCGGCATGCTGTACGTCGCGGCCTTCGGCCCCGGCGCGTGGAGCGTGGACCGCCGCTAGGACAGGACCATGGCCATCCCCACCTTGCGCCCCGTCGAGCGCGTGATCCATTCGCAGCCGGCCTCGGCGGGAACGATGCCGGTGCGCCGCGCGCTGCCCGACGGCGAGCGCCGTTCGGTCGGGCCGTGGGTCTTCCTCGATCACTTCGGCCCGATGCGCGTGGTCGAAGGCGACGCCGGGGTGGGGCCGCATCCCCACGCCGGCATCGAGACCGTCACCTATCTCCTCGGCGGGCGGAACGCGCACCGCGACTCCGCCGGGCACGAGGGCATCGTCACGGCAGGCGGCGCGCAGTGGATGACGGCCGGGCGCGGCATCGTGCACTCGGAGCGGCCGCTGGCCGACGCGACGGGGGAGGTGCTCCAGCACGGCGTCCAGCTGTGGATCTCGCTGCCGCGGGCGCTCAAGATGATGCCGCCGCGCTACCAGGCCATCGATGCCGGGTCGATCGCGCAGACGGACCTGCCCGGCGCGAAGCTGCGCGTGGTCGCGGGCGAAGTCGCGGGCGCGAAAGGGCCGGCGCAGACGCTGATGCCCGCGCTTCTCGCGCATGTGTCCGTCGAGCCGGGCGCCACGGCGACGATCGACGTGGCCGCGTGCCACGAGGCGGCCGCCTACGTGATCGCCGGCGATGGCGAATTCGGCCCCGGCGGCAAGGTGTCGGCGGCCACCGGCGACCTCGTGGTGTTCGCGAACGAGGGCGGGCAGCTTCGCCTCGCCAACGCGGGCGCGGCCGCGCTCGAGCTGATGGTGCTCGGCGGCGCGCCGGCGGAAGGCCCCCTCGTGTTCCACGGCCCGTTCGTGATGAACAGCATCGAGCAGGCCCGCGCCGCGGAGATCGCCTACCGCAGCGGACGAATGGGCTCACTTGCGTGAACTCGATCCAGATTCGACTTCCCAAACCAATCACCATTCCCACGAGAGAAACGAAATGACCGACATCCTGTTCACCCCCATCGCGCTCGGCAAGCTGCAACTGAAGAACCGCATCGTGATGGCGCCGATGACGCGCAGCCGCGCGATCGGCAACGTCCCGAACGCGCTGATGGAACGCTACTACGCCGACCGCGCGGCCGCGGGCCTCATCGTCACGGAGGGCGTGGCGCCCTCCCCCGATGGCCTCGGCTATGCGCGCATCCCCGGAATCTTCAGCGACGAGCAGGAGCGCGGCTGGAAGCGCGTGACCGACGGCGTGCATCGTGCCGGCGGCCGGAACTTCGCGCAGCTGATGCACACCGGGCGCATCGGTCACCCCGCCAACATGCCGCCGGGCGCCCGGATCGTCGCCCCGTCGGCCGTCGCCGCGTCCGGCGAGATGTGGACGGACGCCGGCGGCCTGCAGCCGCACCCCGTGCCGGTCGAAATGGACGAGCCGCGGATCGCGCACGCCGTGGGCGAGTTCGCGGCGGCGTCGAAGCGTGCCGTGGCCGCGGGGTTCGACGGCGTCGAGCTGCACGGCGCCAACGGCTACCTGATCGACCAGTTCCTGAACACCGCGTCGAACCGGCGGACCGATCGCTGGGGCGGCTCCGTCGACAACCGCATCCGCTTCGCCGTGGACGTGGCCAGGGCATCGGCCGCCGCCATCGGCGCGGAGCGCGTCGGCATGCGCATCTCCCCGTACGGCGTCTTCAACGCCATGCAGCCCGACGCGGAAATGGATGCCCTGTACCTGCGGCTGGTCGCGGAGCTCGATGCGATCGGCATCGCCTATATCCACGTGGTCGATCACAGTTCCATGGGCGCGCCGGAAGTAAGCCCCGCGATCAAGGCGGCGATCCGCGCCGCCTTCAAGGGCCGCTACGTGCTCTCCGGTGGCTACGATGCCGCGCGCGCGCAGGCGGACCTGGAGGCTGGCCGCGGCGACCTCGTCGCCTTCGGACGGCCGTTCATCTCCAATCCGGACCTGGCAAGGAAGCTCCAAAGCGGCGCATCCTTGTCGGCGCCGGATCCCGCCACGTTCTACACGCCCGGCGAGCGGGGCTACACGGATTATCCGGTCGGCGAGGCGGCCTGAACCCGGCGCCATGGCCGCATCCTGGAGACGACGATGACGCGAGTACTCGCCTTCGCCGGCAGCGCCCGGCGCGATTCCCTCAACAAGAAGCTCGCGCGCGCGGCGGCGATGTACGCCCGGGAGGCGGGCGCCGAGGCGACGTTCGTGGACCTGGACGATTACCCGATCCCGCTCTACCACGGCGACCTCGAGGCGGCTTCCGGCATGCCGGAGAACGCCACGAAGCTGCGCGAGCTGTTCCTCGCCCACAACGCGCTCCTCATCGCCTCTCCCGAGAACAACTCGTCGATCACGGCGCTTCTCAAGAACACCATCGACTGGCTCTCGCGCGACGTGGGCGACGGCAAGGGCGACTGCTCCGGGCTCGCGCCGTGGCGGGGCAAGGTGGCCGGCCTCATGGCCGCCTCTCCCGGCGCGTTCGGAGGCGTCCGCGCGCTGCCGCACCTGCGCCAGGTGCTCTCGACCCTGGACGTCACGGTGCTGGGCACGCAGGTCGCGGTGCCCCGGGCCCACGAGGCGTTCGCCGCCGACGGGTCGATCGCCGACGAGCGGGTGGCGAAGTCCGTTCGCGCGCTCGCCGGCGCCGTGGCGGATGCGAGCCGCAGGCTTGCCGCGGCGGCGGGTTGAATCCCGCCTGTCCGCCACGAGCCGGCAACGCCCGGGCCGTCGGATAGCGGCGGCCAATCGCGCGGATTGGCAATTCCGATTGGCGCGCGCGGCGATTTCGTCGGAAACTGTCGGTATCGCAGCTCCAGGGAGGCCATCGTGGCGAAGAAGCAGCCGGGTGCCGACCTCCCCGCCCAGCGCGTGCAGTTTCGTGAACAAACGGCGTGGATTCTTCGCGCCCTCCTGGAGAAACAGATGGCCGTCGTCGAACTCACGAAGGAAAATTTCGAGCAGGTGGTGACCTCCAACCCGACGGTCATCGTGGACTACTGGGCGCCGTGGTGCGGGCCCTGCCGCGGCTTCGCGCCCGTCTTCGAGAAGGTCTCCGAGATGCACCCGGACGTGGTGTTCGCGAAGGTGAACACGGACGAGGAGCAGGAGATCGCCGCGCACTTCCAGATCCGCTCCATTCCCACGCTCATGGTCTTCAAGGAGCAGGTCATCGTCTTCTCCCAGCCCGGGGCCCTGCCGCAGGGCGCCTTCGAGCAGGTGGTCGAGAAATCCAAGACGCTCGACATGGAGATGGTGCGCAAGCAGATCGCCGAGCAGGAGGCCGAGGCGGGCCCCGCCTGACGCCTTGAGGTTTCCCGCCCCGCTCGCCGAAGGCGCGCTCCTGCGGCGCTACAAGCGCTTCCTCGCCGACGTCGAGCTGGCCGACGGCAGCGTCGTCACCGCCGCCTGCCCGAACACCGGCTCCATGCTCGGCTGCTGCGAGCCCGGCAGCCGGGTGTGGCTCTCCGAGAGCGATTCGCCCACGCGCAAGTACCGCCACACCTGGGAGATGGTGGAAGTGCGGCCCCCGGGCCGTGGCCGCGCGGTGATGGTCGGCATCAACACCGGGCTGCCCAACCGCCTCGTGGCCGAGGCAATCGGGTCCGGCGTCATCGCCGAGCTCGCGGGATACGAGACGATCCGGCGCGAGGTGGCGTTCGGCGAGGAGCGAAGCCGGGTGGACCTGCTGCTCGAATCGCCGGGCCGGGCGGCCTGCTACGTCGAGGTGAAGAACGTCACGGCCGCCGTGACGGCCGGCGTGGCCCTCTTCCCGGACTCCGTGAGCGCGCGCGGCACGAAGCACCTGCGCGAGCTCATGCGCCTGCGCGCCCGGGGGCTGCGGCCCGTGCTCGTGTTCTGCGTGCAGCGCGGCGACGTGGGCGAGGTGCGCCCGGCGGACGCGATCGACCCGCTCTACGGGCGGACGCTTCGCGAGGCCCTGGCCGCGGGCGTGGAGGTGATGGCGTGGAGGGCGAAGGTGACGGCCCGCGCGATCGCGCTGGCGGACCGGATCGAGGTCCGCTGCCCCTAGTCGTCGGTGGCCTTGAGCTTCGCGACGCCCTTGGGCGGCCTGGCCCCCGACAGGAGCACCACCATCGGCGTGCCGTCCTCCTTCCAGGAGGCGACGGCGTCGCGGCAGATCTCGACGAAGGTGGAGAACTGGTCCGGATGGGCGGCGAGCAACCCGTCGATGTGGTCGAAGTAGATCACGTAGCCGGGCGCGTCGATCCACTCCATGTCGGTGAGGCACTCCTCGAGGGCGTCCCAGTTGTCGCCGAAGTAGCCCGGGAAGCGAAGCGCCGTGGCGAAGTGGTTGAGCAGCTGCTCCTTGCGCGAGATGTTCTTGCCCTCGATGTGGAAGAAGGCGAACTTCGCGCGCTTCGCGGCGGCCTGCACCTCGCGGGGCGTGGCATGCTGCGGCAGGAAGAAGACGCCCCCCGTCTCGTCGTCGAGCAGGTCGTTCAGCGCGTCAAGCGGCATGGCCGTGCCTCATTGTCGGATCCGCCGGAAGGTGGCGTAGTGGTCGTCGGTGTACCAGTATTCTCCCGTCCGGCTGGCGACGATCCGGCGCGCCCCCCGGGTGCGCTCGCCGGGCGTCTTCACGGTGTATTCGCGATAGTGACCGCGCTTCTGTTTCGGCAGGCGCCCCTCGCGGTTGCCGAACACCGCGCCGTCCCTGGCGTAGGGGAAGGGCCCGCCCTTCTTGATCAGGGCGAGCGTGTCGCGCGCCTCCTTCGGCAACCGGGACGCGGCGACCTCTGTCGCGTCGGGCGCCGGGGCGAACTGGGCGAATCCGGCGGGCGCGGCGAGCGCGACGAGCGCCGCGATCGCGAGCGAGGCCAGCGTCCGGGCATTCATTCGGCGCTCACCCGTTCTTCGGACGGTCCGGGCAATCGGCCTTCAGGCAGTCCGCGTAGAGGTAGAGCGAATGGTCGTGGATCGCGAAGCCGCGGTCGCGCGCGATCCGGGCCTGCCGCTTCTCGATCTCGGGATCGTAGAACTCCTCGACCTTGCCGCATTGAAGGCACACGAGGTGGTCGTGGTGCTTGCCCTCGTTCAGCTCGTAGACGGCCTTGCCGCCCTCGAAGTGGTGGCGCACCAGCAGCCCCGCCTGCTCGAACTGCGTGAGCACCCGGTAGACGGTGGCGAGCCCGATGTCGGAGTGCTCCTCCAGGAGGCGGCGGTAGACGTCCTCCGCCGTGAGGTGGCGCTCGGGGCTCGTCTGGAAGAGGTCCAGGACGCGAAGCCGCGGCGCGGTGACCTTGAGGCCTGTGCTGCGAAGTTCCTTGGGGTCGCTCATGGCGAGAACGTGTCCGTGTGAGGCTGCAGCGATCATAACCGCGTTCGGCGCTTCCGGGGCGGCCGGGGAAAGGGCGGCCGCACGCTATAATGGCCGCCAATTTCCCGTCCCGTCCCCCATGCGCATCCTTGCCCTGCTCGCCCTGTCGCTCGCCCTTGCCGGGTGCGGGCCGATCGTCCACCGCCTCGACATCCAGCAGGGCAACATCGTCGCCCCCGAGGCGTTCGCGAAGCTGAAGACGGGGATGACGCGGACCGAGGTGCGCTCGCTCCTGGGCACGCCGCTGCTCACCGACGTCTTCCACGCCAACCGCTGGGACTACTACTTCCGCAACGAGAAGCGGGGCCAGCTCATCGAGCAGAACAAGTTCGCCGTGTTCTTCGAGAACGAGAAGGTGGTCCGCGTCGAAGGCGGGCCCACCCCTTCCGCCGCCGGCGCGGCGCCGCGCAAGTGAGCGCCGTGCGCCTGGCCGTCGCCGGCGCGGGCGGCCGCATGGGGCGCGCGCTCCTGGAGGCCGGAAGCGCGGATGCGGACACGACGATCGCCGCCGCGCTCGACGTCGTCGGCTCGCCGCTCGCGGGTCGCGATGCCGGCGAGCTCGCCGCGGGCGCCAGGGGCGTGAAGGTCGGCACGGACCCGGCCGCCGCCGTCGCCGCCGCCGACGTCCTCATCGATTTCACGCGTCCCGCCGGCACGCTCGCGCATCTCGCCGCCTGCCACGCGGCGGGCAAGCCCATCGTCATCGGCACCACGGGCTTCGAGGCGCCGCAGCTCGAG
>JAGRPO010000293.1 GCA_019449455.1 Betaproteobacteria bacterium
ACCTCGCGGGCGTGCTCGTTCTTGATCAGCCCGGCCAGGCTCGCGAAGTCCGCGGCCATCCCGTCCACGATGTCGTCCACCGACAGGAACCCGGTGATGCGGTTCTCGTCGTCGGTCACCACCAGGCGCCGGATGCCCGCGCCGCGCATCATCTCGAGGGCCTCGTGCACGTCCGCCGATTCGGTGATCGTGGCCACCACCGGGGTCATCACGTCGCCCACGGTGATCTCGCGGGGCGAGATGTCCATCGCCACCGCCTGCACGACGATGTCGCGGTCGGTCACGAACCCGACCACGGTCATGTCGTGCGGGTCGTCGCCGGTCACGAGAAGCGCGCCGACGTGGTACTTGTGCATCATCGCCGCGGCATCCCTCAGGTCGCAGGATTCCGGGACGCCGACGACGGAACGCGTGAATACCCGTTCGACTCTCATGGCGTTCTCCTTCTTCCAACCCGGTGAGCCCCGAGGGAGAGGCCCGTTCGCCGGGCGCGTTTTTATCATGCTCGCCCTGTTTGGGGCTCCGTTGACCCGGGTCAACGAGCCCTCGTTTCGCAGGGCGACCATGGACCCATGGTCTTCGAGGATCGCATCGACGCGGCCCGGCAGCTCTGCTTGGCACTCGCTAAATTCCGCGGCAAGAACCCGCTCGTGCTGGCCATCCCGCGCGGCGCCGTGCCGATGGGGCGCGTGCTGGCCGACGACCTGCAGGGCGAACTCGACGTCGTGCTGGTGAGGAAGCTGGGCGCGCCCGGAAACCCGGAGTTTGCGGTGGGCGCGGTCGACGAATCCGGGTGGACCTACGTGGCCGACTATGCGGCGGAGGTGGGCGCCACCCAGGCCTACATCGCCGAGGAGACGGCCGCGCAGATCGCCACGATGCGCGCGCGCCGGGCGGCGTACACGCCGGCGCGGCACCCCATCGATCCCGCGGGCCGCATCGTCATCGTGGTCGACGACGGGCTCGCCACGGGCGCGACGATGATCGCCGCCCTGCACTCGGTGCGTTCCCGCCACCCCGCGCGGCTGGTGTGCGCGGTGCCGGTGGCCTCGCCCGAAAGCCTCGAGAAGGTCCGCGCTCTTGCCGACGAGGTCGTGTGCCTCGACGCTCCCGATTTCTTCCACGCCGTGGGGCAGTTCTACCGCAGCTTCGGGCAGGTGGATGACAGCGAGGTCGTCGCGACGCTGGCCGGGAGGTGAAGTCCATGCAATCCGGAAGCGAACGCCAGGTGAGCATCCCCTCGGGCACCGTGTCGCTCGAGGGCATGCTCGAGATGCCGCCCGCCGCCATGGCGGTGGTGCTCTTCGCGCACGGCAGCGGCTCCAGCCGCCACAGCCCGCGCAACAACTACGTCGCGGCGCGCCTGCGCAAGGTCGGGCTCGGCACGCTGCTCATCGACCTCCTCACCGTCGAGGAGGATCGCGATTACGAGCGCCGCTTCGACATCGCCTTGCTGGTCGAGCGACTGCACGACGCGGCGCGCTGGCTCGCCGCCGAGCCTGCAACGCGCGGCATGCCCCTGGGGCTCTTCGGGGCCAGCACGGGGGCGGCGGCGGCGCTGCAACTCGCGGCCGCGGTGCCGTCGAAGGTGGCGGCCGTGGTATCGCGCGGGGGCCGGCCGGATCTCGCCGGCGCGGTGTCGCTCGCCCGCGTGAAGGCGCCGACGCTGCTCATCGTGGGCGGCGACGACACGGAGGTGCTCGCGCTCAACGAGGCGGCCTATGCGCATCTCAAGTGCGCGAAGTCCGTCTTCATCGTGCCGGGCGCCACGCACCTCTTCGAGGAGCCGGGCACGCTGGAAGTGGCCGCGAGCCACGCCGCCGAA
>JAGRPO010000294.1 GCA_019449455.1 Betaproteobacteria bacterium
GAACTTCTCGGAGGACGGCAAGCGCCTCGCGGTGAGCGAGGAAGACAATTACGACGTCCACATCGTCGACTACGAGAAGCGGGAACTGACGTGGACCTACGGCGTGCCCGAGAAGAAGGGCTCCGCGGCGGGCTACCTCAATTATCCGGACGACGCGCACCTGCTCGCCGACGGGAAATTCCTCACGGCCGACATCCGCAATTGCCGCGTGGTCATCATCGACCCGGCGACCAACGCGATCGCCACGCAGTGGGGCAAGCCGGGCGACTGCCGGCACGACCCGCCGGCGCGGCTCGCGTTCCCGAACGGCGCCACGCCCCTCGACAACGGCGACGTCCTCGTCTCCGAGATCCGGGATGCGTGGATCACGCGCATCACGCGCGAAGGGAAGGTCGTCTGGAGCGTGAAGGCGCCCAACATCCGCTATCCCTCGGACGCGTTCCCGACCGTGGACGGGAAGAACGTGATCGTCGCGGACTTCTGGAAGCCGGGGCGCGTGGTGATCTTCGACCCGTCCACCCGGCGCGTGCTCTGGCAGTACGACGCCAGGTCCGGCGACGGGATGCTCGACCATCCCTCGCTCGCGCGCGAGCTTCCGGGAACGGGCGACATCATCGTCGCCGACGACCTGCGCCACCGCGTGGTGGTGATCGACCGGGCCACCAAGAAGATCACCTGGCAGTACGGCGTGACCGACACCCCGGGACACAAGCCCGGCTACCTCTTCTACCCGGACGGATTCGACCTCGACGTCTACCGGGACTGGAAGGCGGCGGGGGCCGCGAAGCCCTAGCGGACCCGCTTGCGGCCGCCGGGCGGCCGGCGTAAGATAGTAACAAGTTACTTACTTACGAGGCCCGCCCGATGGCTTCCGCCGTCGCGAATCCCGCCGCATCGACGCGAACGCGCCTGAGCGCCCCCGAGCGCAGGCGCGACGTCGTGGCCGCCGTCGTCGAGCTCGCCCGGGAGTCCAGCCCGGAGGGCATCACCACGCAGGCGATCGCCGAGCGCGTGGGCGTGACGCACGGCGCCCTGTTCCGCCATTTTCCCGACAAGCAGGCGATGTGGGCGGCGGTGTTCGACTGGATCGAGGAGGAGATGGGCAATTTCGTCGGCGGGGCGTTCGCCGCCGGCGGCAAGCCGCTCGAGATTCTCGAGCGCGTCTTCCTCGACCACGTGCGCTTCGTCGCCGGCCATCCGGGCGTGCCGCGAATCGTCTTCCACGAGTTGCAGGGGCCGGCCGGCTCGGCGTTGCGCGAACGCGCCGGCCGGATGGTGCGCGCCTATCGCGTGCGGATCGGCTCGCTCCTCGCGGACGCGAAACGCGGGCGCCAGCTTCCGGCCTCGCTCGACGAGGAGATGGCCGCGCTGCTGTTCGTCGGCGCCGTGCAGGGCCTGGCCGTGCAGTCTTCCCTGCTTCGCGGAGAGGCTGGCATGAACGCGGCCGCGCGGCGGCTCTTTCCCCTGCTGCTCGACGGGTTCCGGGGGAGGCCGCGATGAAGGTGGCGCGTCCCGGCGCTCGCACGCTCGTCGCCGTCGCAGGCGTCATCCTGGTCCTGGCCGGGCTCGGCTGGGTGATCGCCACGCAGGGCCCGCTCGCGCGGACGAAGGTCACCGTCGCGCAGGCGACGACGCAATCGCTCGCGCCCTCGCTGTTCGGCATCGGCACCGTCGACGCGAGGCGCACCTACAACATCGGCCCCACGGCCGCAGGCCGTGTCGCCAGGGTCCTCGTGGACCAGGGTGACCGCGTGTCGGCTGGCCAGGCGCTCGCCGAGATGGATCCGGTGGACCTGGACGACCGCCTGGCGGCCGGCAGGGCGGTCGCGGAGCGGTCGGCTCACAGCGCGCGCGCCGCGCAATCGGCGCTGGAAGAGGCGGAAAGCCGCGCGCGCGTCGCGCAGTCGAACGCGGACCGGTACGCGGAACTCAGGCGCACGAATTTCGTGAGCCAGGAAGCGGCCGACGCGCGGCGGCACGAGGCGAATGCCGCCCAGGCCGCACGAAGCGCGGCCGAGTCCACGCTGGCCGCGGCGCGCGACGAGACGCGCCGGGCGCAAGCCGATCTCGCCGGCACGACGCGCGCGCGGGCCCACCTTCGTCTCGCGAGCCCGGTCGACGGCGTCGTCGCCGCGCGCCTCGCGGAGCCCGGCTCCACCGTGGTCGCCGGGCAGATGGTTCTCCAGGTCATCGATCCCGCTAGCCTCTGGGTGCGCGCCCGCCTCGACCAGGGGCGTTCCGGCGGCCTCGTGGCGGGCCTGCCCGCCGACGTGGTCCTGCGTTCGCGGCCCGGCGAGACCTTCGCGGGCCGCGTGGAGCGGGTCGATCTCCTCGGCGATGCCGTCACGGAAGAGCGCATCGCGCACGTCGGGCTCGCCTCGATGCCCGAAGGGGCGACCGTGGGGGACCTCGCCGAGGTCACGATCCGCCTGCCGGCCGTGGCCGGCGCGCTCGCCGTCCCCGCCGCGGCCGTGAAGCGGAAGGGATCGCAACGCGGCGTCTGGCTGCTCCAGGAGGGAAGGGCGAAGTTCCGGCCGGTCGCGGCAGGCGCGGAAACGCTCGAGGGACTCGTCCAGGTCCTCTCGGGAATCGGCGCGGGCGAAACCGTCATCGTCCACAGCAGCCGGCCGCTGGAGGAAGACGCGCGCGTGGGCGTGGAGGATAGCCTCGTGCGGGGCGTCCCGTGATCAACCTCGCGGGCCGCGACATCCTGCACGGCTGGGGCAAGTTCGCCTTCACCGGCATCGGGCTGGGCCTGCTCATCGGCGTGACGCTTTCCATGGCGGGCATCTACCGCGGCATGGTCGAGGACGCCACGGTGCTGATCGAAGGCAGCGGGGCCGACCTCTGGATCGTGCAGCAGGGAACGCTCGGTCCCTACGCGGAGCCCTCCAGCCTGCGCGACGACGTCGACCGCTCCATCGCGGGCCTGCCCGGCGTCGCGCAGACGGGAAACGTGGCGTACCTCACGATGCAGGCAAGCCACGGCGGCACCGAGTCGCGCGTGATGCTCGTGGGCTTCGAGCGCGGGCGTCCCGGCGAGCCCGCCTTCCTCGTCGCGGGGCGCCCGGTCTCGCGCAGCCACTACGAGGCCGTCGCCGACGAGAAGGCGGGATTCCGGGTCGGCGAGCGGGTGCGCATCCGCCGCCACGAGTACGAAGTGGTCGGGCTCACGCGCCGGATGGTCTCCGCGAGCGGGGACCCCATGGTCTTCGTCCCGCTGAAGGATGCGCAGGAGGTCCAGTTCCTCAAGGACAACGACGCCCTGGTGAACGAGCGCGCGCGAACGGCGGCCAATCCCTCGTTCAACCGCCCGGGCGTGCCGGGCCTGCTCGAGGCCGTGCAGGCGAGCCAGGCCCAGAGCCGGCAGGTGAACAGCGTCCTCGTGCGGGTGGCCGAGGGCGCCGATCCGGAGGACGTGGCGGCCGGCATCCGCCGCTGGAAGCGGCTGCAGGCCTACACGAAGGCGCAGATGGACGAGATCCTCGTCGCGAAGCTCATCGCGACCTCCTCCCGGCAGATCGGCATGTTCCTCGTGATCCTCTCGGTCGTGAGCGCGGCCATCGTCGCCTTCATCATCTACACGCTCACCGTCAACAAGGTCCGCGAGATCGCGGTGCTGAAGCTCATCGGGGCCACCAACGCCACCATCGGCGGCATGATCCTGCAGCAGGCCCTGGGCCTGGGCGTCATCGGCTTCGTCGTCGGCCGCTTCGTCGCCGGGCTCTGGGCGCCGGTGTTCCCGAAGTACGTCCTGCTCCTGCCCGGCGACGCCTTGCGCGGCTTCGCCCTGGTGATGGCGATCTGCTCGCTCGCGAGCGTGGTCGCGATCCGCGCGGCGCTGCGCGTGGACCCGGCCGAGGCGATCGGAGGCTAGCGTGGCGACCGCCGACCATCCCGCCATCCGCATCCAGGGCCTGCGCAAGCGCTACGGCACGGGCGAGACGGCCGTGGACGCGCTCAAGGGCGTGGACATGACCGTCGGCCATGGCGAGGTCGTGGGCCTCATCGGGCCGAGCGGCTCCGGCAAGAGCACGCTCCTCAAGTGCCTGGGCGCGGTCATCGAGCCCACCGGCGGGCGCATGGAGATCGCGGGGGAGGCGGTCTACGACGAAGGCTGGCGCATCGACGACCTGCGGGCGCTGCGCCGCGACCGCATCGGCTTCATCTTCCAGGCGCCCTACCTGATCTCGTTCCTCGACGTCACGGACAACGTGGCGCTGCTGCCGATGCTCGCCGGCGTGGGCAACGCGCAGGCGCGCAGCCGCGCCCGCGAACTCCTCGCGGCCCTCGACGTCGCGCACCGCGCCTCGGCGCAGGTGTCGCAGCTCTCCGGCGGCGAGCAGCAGCGCGTGGCGATCGCCCGCGCGCTCGCCAATCGCCCGCCCGTGATCCTGGCCGACGAGCCCACGGCGCCCCTGGACAGCGTGCGCGCGCTCACGGTGGTGCGGATCCTGAACGACATGGCGGTGCAGTTCCAGGCCGCCATCATCGTCGTGACGCACGACGAGAAGATCATCCCCACCTTCCGGCGCATCTACCACATCCGCGACGGGCGGACGCACGAGGAGGCGGGCGAGGGCCGGGCGCCTTGAGCGGCGCCGCGGCGAGGTAGCATGGCGCTCCCGCAGCGCGTCGCCGGTCCCGGCGATGCAAGGCGGACGACCGGGAAAGGCCGAAGCGATGGATGAAGTGTCGGAGCCGGACGCCGCGTTCATGCGCGAGGCGCTCGCCCTCGCGGGCGCGGCGGCGGCGCAGGGCGAGGTGCCCGTCGGCGCCGTGGTGGTGAAGGACGGCGAGATCGTCGGCCGCGGATGGAACCGCCCCATCGGGGCCCGCGACCCGACCGC
>JAGRPO010000295.1 GCA_019449455.1 Betaproteobacteria bacterium
GGCAACGCCTTCGCGACGCGCGCGAGCCCGTGGCCGTAGGCGTTGGCCTTCACCACCGCCAGCACGCGCGAGCCGGGCGCATGGCGCCGGGCCACCTCGTAGTTTCGCCCGAGCGTGGCGAGAGAGATGTCGGCGCGGATCGGGCGGGACATGGCGGGGCCGTCGGTTGCCGGGCGGCGCGGGATTCAGTAACCGGTGGGACCGGCGAAGTTCTCGAAGCGCGTGTGGCGGCCGAGGAAGGTGAGCTTCACCGTGCCGATGGGGCCGTTTCGCTGCTTGCCGACGATGATCTCGGCGATGCCCTTATCGGGCGAATCGTCGTTGTAGACCTCGTCGCGGTAGATGAAGATGATCAGGTCGGCGTCTTGCTCGATCGCGCCCGAATTGTGCGTGACGATGCCGTCGGCGAGCCAGCAGGCGGGCCCGGGGACCGTGAGGTCGTAGACGTCTTCCTCGCCTTCCGGGGTGATGGCGACGATGGTGTCCCAGAAGAGGTCACTGTCGGCCCAGCGGGCGAGCTTCGCGTCGCCGAGCAGTTCGGCGTACTCGCCGATCACTGCACGCGAGGGCGCGAACTTGAAATGCGAACTGCCGCCGAACGAGGTTCCGCGCATGCCAGCCATCGCGCGCTGGCTCACGCCGTTGGCGGCCATCGCCGCCCTCGCCTGCGCAAAGGCCTCCATCGGCACCGTGTCGACGTTGGTGTTGCCTTCGATGCGCTCGAGTTGCGAGGCCAATGCGTCGGCCGGCGCGACACGGGGCCCGAAGGCACCGACGCGATCGAGGAACGCGAGCTGCTGCCCGGCGCCCGAAATGTCGACGGTGTAAACGGGGCGGTATTGCTTCTGGTGGACGCACCGCAGGCGCGCCACGATGCCCAGGCGAAGCAGGAGCGCCATGACGTCGCGCGCCAGGCCCTCGCTCGAGGAGGCGAAATAGACACGCGGGCTGCCCTTGGTGCCGGCCTTGCGAACCGCGATGCAGCCGTCGGTCGCCCACAAATGGCGAAGCAGAAGGCCGATGCGCTCATCGGAAAAACGGAAGACGTCCGCGGGCAGGCGCTTTTCGTGGGAGCGCTGTCCGTGGATTCCGAGTTCCTTGAGCCACTTTCCCACGCCGGCCGGATGCCAGCGATTGCCGTTGCCGCCGATGACGAGCTGGTGCCAGGCACCACGTCCAGGATGGCGGGTGACGACGCTGCCAAGCGCGCGCGCGGCATTGGCCACGGCCTCGCTGTTCGCCTCGCTTGCCGTTGTATAGCGAAGCGGCTGGTGAACGAGGTAGCTGCCGTCGCCGACCAGGTGCCCGAGGAGGACGATTTCGTCCTCGCTCCATTCGACGCACGCGTCCGGCTCGGGAATTCGCCGCGCGAGCGCAAGGCGCCCACCCGCTTCCAGTTCCCCGAGCCGCGTCCACCCCGCACCGGAGAGCAGGAGGTGCTCGGCGGTTGCCCGGATCGAACGGCCGCTGGCCAGCCGAACCTTGAAGACAGGCTTGCGGCCCACTTTCCAGACGGCGTCGGAGCGGGCGGCGACCAGCTTGCCGGCCTCGTCCACGGCCCAGACTTCGGGCGCGGTGCCCGCGAGATCGCGCACCGGGATTCGACGGCCATCGCGCAGGGTGACGAGCGTATCGCCCGTGACGCATTCGCGAAGGTCGGACATCACCGGCCGCTTGTTGGGCCGCTGCTCCAGCCCGCGGTTGAGCTGCGAGAGCGCGATGACGGGCACCGAGAGCTCCTTCGACATCGCCTTGAGCGAGCGCGAGATCTCGCTGATCTCGGTGGCGCGGTTCTCGACGCCGGAATCGGCCGCGCTCATGAGCTGCAGGTAGTCGATGACGATGAGCCCGAGCCCGCCGTACTCGCGCCACATCCGGCGGGCGCGCGAGCGCAGCTCGAGGGGATTCAACGCCGCCGTCTCGTCGATGAGGATGGGCGCCTCGTTCAGCTTGCCCAGCGCGGTCCCCAGCCGGTCCCAGTCGCCCGTGTCGAGGCGGCCGGTGCGCAGGCGCTGCGCGTCGATGCGCCCCACCGAACCCAGCATGCGAAGGCCCAGCTGCGAGCCGCCCATTTCCATGGAGAAGACGAGGACGGGGAGCTTGAGCTCGAGGCCCACGTGCTCCGCGATGTTGAGCGAGAAGGCGGTCTTCCCCATCGCGGGCCTGCCGGCCACGATGATGAGCTCCCCGGGGTGCAGTCCGGAGGTCATCTCGTCGAGATCGACGAACCCCGTGGCGAGGCCCGTGACCGAAGCCGGGTTCTTGTAGAGCTCGTCGATGCGCTCCATCACCTCGCCCAGCAGGCTCGACATCTTGCGAAGGCCCTGCTGGGTGCGCCCGCCCGATTCGCCGATCTCGAGGATCCTCGTCTCGGCCTCGTCCAGGAGCTGCTTCGCCTCCCGCCCCTGGGGCGTGTAGGCGCTCTCGGCGATGGCGGTGCCCACCTCCGCGAGCTTGCGCATGATGGCCCGCTCGCGGACGATCTCCGCGTAGCGGCGGATATTGGCGGCCGACGGGGTGGCGGCGGCGAGGCCCTGGAGGTAGGAGAGGCCCCCGACGCTTTCCAGCTCGCCGTTCTGCTTGAGCGATTCCGCGACGGTGAGGACGTCGGCAGGCTTGTTGTCCTCGATCAGGCGAACGATCGTGCGCCAGAGGGTGCGGTGGTCGGCCCGGTAGAAGTCGCCTTCGCCCAGCGTGTCGCCGATGCGGTCCCAGGACTGGTTGGAGAGCAGCAGCCCGCCCAGCACGCTTTGCTCCGCCTCCACCGAGTGGGGCGGCAGCTTGAGGGACTCGATCTGCGAATCGCCCCCGGCGCGGCCGGCGCTCGAAAAGCGGTCCTGGGAGGGAACGGAAGCCATGGGCGATTGTGTCACCTTATTCGCGCCACACTCAACGCAAAAACCTGTGGACAAAGTGTGGACAGTTTTGGGGACGGTTCCTGGGAACCGTCCCCAAAAACGAACGGGCCGCCCGAAGGCGGCCCGCTCGCGAGGGGCCCGAGGGCCCCAGGAGGATTACTGCTCGCCCAGCACCGAAACGGTGAAGTTGGCGAGCACGTCCGAGTGCATCTGCGCGGTGAGCGGGAAGTCGCCCACGTGCTTGAGCGGCCCCTGGGGCATGCGGATCTCCGCCTTGGCCACCTGGATCCCCTGGGCGACGAGCGCCTCGGAGATGTCCGCGTTGGTGACGGAGCCGAAGAGCCGGCCGTCCACCCCCGCCTTGCGCGAGATCTGGACCATCAGGCCCTCGAGCTTGGCCGCGCGTTCCTGGGCGGCGACGAGCAGCTCGGCCGCCTTCTTCTCCAGCTCCCCGCGGCGACCCTCGAATTCCTTGAGGTTCGCCTCGGTCGCGCGCTTGGCCTTGCCGTGCGGGATGAGGAAGTTGCGGGCGTAGCCGTCCTTCACCTTGACCACGTCGCCCAGGGCGCCGAGGTTCACCACCTTTTCCATCAGGATGACTTGCATGGCGGTCTCCTCAGTGCTTGTCGGTGTAGTGGATCAGCGCGAGGAAACGCGCGCGCTTGATCGCCACGCCGAGCTGGCGCTGGTAACGGGCCTTCGTCCCGGTGATGCGCGCCGGGATGATCTTGCCGTTCTCGTTGATGAAGTCCTTCAGGATCGCGATGTCCTTGTAGTCGACTTCCTTGATCTTCTCAGCGGTGAAGCGGCAGAACTTGCGGCGGCGGAACAGTCCACCACCGCGCTGCGGGCGCTTGCCGTCCTTCTTGTCTTTTCCGCGTCCGCGGGGGCCGGGTCTGGGCATGGGATAACCTCGTCTAGATCGATCTGAATTCGTTGATGATGAGCACCGGGATGTCGCTGGAATGGCTGCGCTTGGTGAGGAAACCCTTCACGGCGACCTTCTGCCCCTTGGTGAGCGCCCCCAGCTGCGGGGCCAGTTCACCGAAGGCCGAAGCGTCGATCGTCAGTTCCGCCGTCCTCGTCGCACCGCTTTCGTCCTGCTCGGACAGGTGCTTGAGCCTCAAGGCCACGCTTTCGATCCCGGCCGGCGTCCTCCGCAGAGGGCCCACGTCCAGGATTTCGGCGTCGAGGAGGAACTGGTTTCGCTTCACCTCGCTGCCGCTCAGGCCGGAGCCTGTTCCGCGGCCTGGGGAGCCTCTGCAGCAGCAGCCTTCGGAGCCTCTTCCTTGCGCTCTTCCCGCTTCTCGGCGCCTTCGGTCACGTTGCGGCTCTTCTCCTCCTTCATCATGGGAGAGGGCCCGGTGACGGCTTCGCGCATCGAGACGATCAGGTGGCGAAGGACGGCGTCGTTGAACTTGAAGGCGTGCTCGAGCTCGGCGAGGGTCTCGTTGCCGACTTCGATATTCATCAGCACGTAGTGCGCCTTGAATATCTTCTGGATGGGATAGGCCAGCTGGCGCCGGCCCCAATCCTCGATGCGGTGCACCTTGCCGTTACCCGTGGCGATGGTCGCCCGGTAACGCTCGATCATCGCGGGCACCTGCTCGCTCTGATCGGGATGCACGATGAAAACGATCTCGTAATGGCGCATGAAATCTCCTTATGGGTGAAGCCCCCCGGCATGCGCATGCGGTGGGGCAAGGGGTCGGCAATCTCTCCCCTCGGCCGCGAATCCGCTTTGGGGAGCCGGCTATTATAGGCCGAAATCCCAACAGAAACAAAGCTGTTTTGGCGCCCCGGGCGCCATGCGCCGCCCGGCACCGCCGCTACTTCCTGTCGTCGGGACGCTCGTAGAGGTGCTGGTAGGGGAGCCTCGGCGGCGGCTCGGGGGGGTCCTCGGGCAGGGCGCGCCACCACAGGGCGAGGCCGATGCCGACGACGACCCAGGCGGCGATTTCCCACCGGTCCAGGAACGGCAGCACGAACACGCTCGCCAGCACAAACAGCCGGAGAGCCAGCGAAACCTGCCCCTTCTTCACCTTCATCGGGCCACCCTGTAATAGTCGCAGTACCAGTCGACGAACCGGCGCACCCCCTCCTCCACCGGCGTGGCGGGCTTGAAGCCCACCGCCGCGGCCAGGAGCGAGGTGTCGGCCTCGGTCGCCTCCACGTCGCCCGCCTGCATCGGCAGCAATTCCAGCTTCGCCTCCCGCCCCAGCACCGACTCGATCGCGTGGATGTAGCGCCTCAGCTCCACCCGCTTGTTGTTGCCGATGTTGAAGATGCGCCACGGCGCGCGGCTGGTCGCCGCGGACGGCGCGTCGCTCTTCCACGCGGGGTCGGGCTCGGCCGGATGGTCGATCACCCGCACCACGCCCTCGACGATGTCGTCGATGTAGGTGAAGTCGCGCACCATCCTCCCCTCGTTGAACACCGGGATCGGCTCCCCCGCGAGGATCCCCTTCGTGAAGAGGAAGAGCGCCATGTCCGGGCGCCCCCACGGGCCGTAGACGGTGAAGAAGCGCAGGCCCGTCGCCCGCACGCCGAAAAGGTGCGAGTACGAGTGCGCCATCAGTTCGTTCGCCCGCTTGGTGGCCGCGTAGAGGGACACCGGGTGGTCCACCGAATCGGTCTCCCGGAACGGCAGCCGGGTGTTGCCCCCGTACACCGAGCTCGACGAGGCGAACACCAGGTGGCCGCCGTGATGGCGCACTCCCTCGAGGATGTTGAGGAAGCCGGTGACGTTGGCGTCGATGTAGGCGTGCGGGTTGACGAGCGAGTGGCGCACCCCCGCCTGTGCCGCGAGGTTCACCACGCAGTCGAAGCGCTCGGCCGCGAAGATGTCCGCCATCCCCGCGCGGTCGGCGATGTCCTGGCGGCGGAACGAGAAGCCCTTCTCGCGCTCGAGCTGCGCCAGGCGCGCCTCCTTGAGCGTGACGTCGTAGTAGTCGTTGAGGTTGTCGATCCCGGTGACCCGGTCGCCGCGCGCCAGCAGTCGCCTGGCCAGGTGGAACCCGATGAACCCGGCGGCGCCGGTCAGCATGACGTGCATGCCGCAATTCTAGCCGAACCGAGTACACGAACCGGGTACGTGTCCCGGGTACGGGAACCATCCCACGGCATAATGGCCGCATGGAAAACGGGAAGACGATGGATTCCGGATCGCCGGGCAGCCGGGAGTGGGCCACGCCGCGCGCGGGCGACGTGCCCCTCGCGGTGGACCTCGACGGAACGCTCATCCGCTCGGACCTGCTCTGGGAATCTTTCGCCGCAACCGTGTCGCGCAAGCCGTGGCTGCTGCTGCGGATCCCTTTCTGGATGCTCTCGGGGCGCGTGGTCCTCAAGGAAAATCTCGCCCGCGAAGGCCCGGTCGACGAGACGCGGCTGCCGTATCGGGAGGAAGTCGTCGAATGGCTTCGCGCCGAGCGGGCCAACGGGCGCGAGATCGCCATCGCCACCGCCTCGCACGAAACCCTCGCCTGGCGCGTGGCGAAACACCTGGGGTTCGTCGGCCGGGTGTTCGCGACGAAAGACAACGTGAATCTCAAGGGCGAGGCCAAGAGAGCCGCCCTCGTGGCCGCGTACGGCGAAGGCGGTTACGACTACCTCGGCGACAGCACCGCCGACCTCCCGGCCTGGCGTTCGACGCGACTGGCCCATGTGGCGGGCAGCGCGGCGCTCGCGGCCACGGTGCGCGGGGAGGGCAAGCCGGGACGCGAGTTCCCGCGGACCACGCGCGTCCTCGCGCCCCTCGTCCGCCTGCTCCGGCCGCACCAGTGGGTCAAGAACCTGCTCCTGCTCGTGCCGGTCGTGACCGCGCACCGCGTGGCCGATGCGCAGTCCCTGGCGCACGCCGCCTATGCCGTCGCGTCGTTCTGCCTCGCGGCTTCCGCCGTCTACGTGGTGAACGATTTCGCCGACCTCGATTCCGACCGTCGGCACCCCGACAAGCGCGCCCGGCCTCTCGCATCGGGCGACCTCGGCCTCGCCTGGACGGTGCTCCTCGTGCCGGCCCTGCTGGCGGGCGCCGCGCTCCTCGCCGCCCCGCTGCCGCGCGATTTCCACGTGGCGCTGCTGTCGTACCTTGCGGCCACCCTGCTCTACACCTTCTCGCTCAAGCGCCTGGCCGTCCTCGACGTCCTCGGCCTCGCCGCCCTCTATACGCTGCGCATCTTCGCCGGTGCCGCCGCGATCGGCGTGCCGCTGTCGCCCTGGCTGCTGGGCTTCTCGATGTTCCTGTTCCTTTCGCTCGCCTTCATCAAGCGCTACACGGAGCTCGCCAGCCTCGCCGACGGCGGCTCCGGCGAAGCCGCCGCCGCGGGACGCGGCTACCGCGCGCAGGACCTCCCCGTCGTGGGCGCGATGGGGGCCTCGAGCGGTTATCTCGCGGTGCTGGTGTTCGCGCTCTTCATCACGAGCGCGGACACGCTCGTGCATTACCGGCATCCCGCGGTGCTCTGGGCGGCCCCCTGCCTGCTGCTCTACTGGATCACGCGCGCCTGGCTGCTCACCTATCGCCGCGAAATGGCGAGCGACCCCGTGACTTTCGCGCTCGCCGATCGCTCCACCTACGCCGTGCTCGCCGGCATGCTTGCGACGGTGTTCTTCGCGACCTGAGGCCCCGCCCCGCGCTCACGGCTCGCGCAGCGCGGGATCGTCCGGCAGGCAGGCAAGCGCGGCGGCGCGCGTCTTCCGTATCCAGGCGTCGCGGGCGGCGGGATCCGCGCGGCCGAGCGCCATGATTCGCCGTTCGCCGGGAGACCAGCAGGCCGCCTCCGGCCACAGGGCGACGTCGGGCGCCTCGAGCGCCCTGAGAGTTGCGGCATCCACGTCCTTCGGGACGATCTTCGCGAGCCTCGTGGCGAGCCCGCCGGCGAACTGGTCGTAGCGGACGGCGATCTCCCGCGGCAGCGTGGGCAGCACGAGGTGAATGATCCCGCGCGATTGCAGCGGCGGCATGACGAGGCTCGCCTGCGCGTTGCGCAGGCTCACGATGGCACCCTGCTGCTCGGGCACGACGAGCATCGTGAGCTCCTTCCGTGCCGCGGCCCACTGCCCGACGGCCGCCACCAGCTCCCGGGAGTGCTCCTGGACCGCGGCCACGTGACGAATCGTCGCGTGAAGCTGCACGGCGCCCACCGCCGCGCAGAGGAACAGCGCGGCGAGCGCCGCCCCTCCGGCCGCGCGCCTAGGCTCTCCGATGGGGCGAGCCGCCAGCAGCCCGATGCCGATGGCGATCCACGCCATGGGCTCGTACAGGAGCCGGCCGCCTTCGCCGCTGGGCGCGAGCCTGCCGAGGTTCACCAGCGTGGCCGCGAGCTGCCCGCCTCCGGCGCAAAGGAAGGCCGCCGCCAGGCGAAGTCGCGGGCCGCGGCAGGCCGCGAGTCCCAGCCCCAGGCTCGCGACGAGCAGCGCGCCGTGGGCCGCCGCATGCCCCGGATAGCTGCCGGCGTTCGCGACCGCCCAGGGACCGAGGCTCAGGACGGCCTCGACGCCACGCCCCCACCATCGCGCATCGTGCGCGGGGTCCGCCACGTAGGTCGCGAACGGCGCGCCGAAGAGAGCGGCGCGATACGCGAAGTAAAGGGCCACGATCACCAGGCCTGCCACGATCGACGCCCCCATTCCCCGCGGCCGGCTCCCGGGCCACGCCAGGGCGACGAGCGCCACCTGGAACGGCAGGACCGCCGCCGATTCCTTGAACCCGAGGGCGATCGCGAGAAGGATCGGGAAGATCCAGGCGCTGTGGCGCGTACCCTCGCGCAGCCACAACGCGACCGACGCGAGCGAAAGGAGCGTGACCCATCCGTCCGATCGAGCGGAAACCCAGTACACCCCTTCGGCGATCACGGGGCTGAGCCCGAAGAGGAGCGCGGCTGCCATCGCCGCCGCCCGCCCGTCGCAGGCCAGCCGGCGCGCGAGGAGCAGGACGACGCACGCGACCAGCGCGACGTTGGCCACGTGCACCGCGAAATTGAGCGCGAACCACCCCGCGTAATCCAGCCCCGAGAGTTCGTAGTTGAGCGACAGGGTCGCGATCATCATGGGCCGGATGAACGAGCCGCCTCCCGTGATCGGCGAGATGAACTGGCGCGCGGTGTCGATCCACAGGCTTCCCGCCTGCGCCCAGGCGTGCGTGCGATGCAGGTTCGGCAGGTCGTCGCCCAGCCAGAATCCCGAGAAGCCCTTCGCGTGCAGCATCGCCGCGAGCAGCGCCGGGATCGCCACCGGCCACCAGCCGAGAAGGCGCGCGACGAATTCACGCATCGCGCCGCCCCGCGCGCCCCAGGAGCGCCTTGTTCAGCAGGAACGAAACCGGGGTCACGAGCACGAGCGCCGCGGCGAGCGCGACGCGGGGCCCAAGACCCAGGTGCTCCATGAACAGGTAGACGGCCAGCGCATTGGCGACGTACTGGCCGAGGTAGAGCGCGACGTAGGGCAGCGCCGTCGACCAGCGCATCCCGGAGCGGAACACCCAGAGCGCATTGCCCGCATAGGCGATCGCGATGCCCAGCGCGAACACCAGCGCATAGGCGAGCTGCGGGTGCAGCCAGAAGACGAGCAGGCAGTAGATCGCGTAGGTGACGGCCGTATTGACGACGCCGAACGCGAGGAACCGCGCACCCTGCGCGGCCCAGCCGGTCACGGGGTGCGAACGAGCTCGAGGAACTCGTCGTAGTCGCGCACGTAGTCCGACGGGTCGTACGGCTCGGAGGCGGCCACGAGAAGGACCGCGTCGGGCGAATAGCGGAACTGCGAGGCCCAGACCCGGGGGGGAACGTGCAGGCCGAGCAGGCGCGAATCGAGCTCGAAATGCTCGCGCGCGCGACCGTCGTCCACCAGCACCGACACCGAGCCGTGCACGCAGATGAGGAACTGGTGGCAGGTGCGATGCGCGTGCTCGCCGCGCACCTCCGCGCTGGGGACGCCATACACGAAGAAGATCCGCTTCGGCTGGAAGGGGAGCCCCTTGCCCAGTTCGGCGACGGCGAGCGCACCCCGCATGTCCTCGACCTGCGGCATGCGGTGCAACTGGACGCCCGCAACCTTCGAGGCCGTTGCCGGCGCCGCGGCGGGGGCGGCGGCGGGCGCGGGCGTTTCGCCCCCGGGCATGCTGTCCACGTAGCCGATGATCCGCGCCGGGTTGCCGGCCACGATCGCGAACCGGGGAACCGCGCGGTTCACGACGGCACCGGCGCCCACCATCGCGCCGCGGCCGATGGTGATGCCCGGGAGGATCGTGGCGTTGGCGCCGATCGAGGCGCCGCGCTCGACGGTGGTGACCGGGAAGGCCTTCGGCCTCTGCCGGCTGCGCGGGAACGGGTCGTTCGTGAAGGTGGCGTTCGGCCCCACGAAGACGTCGTCCTCGAGGCGCACGCCGTCCCAGAGCTGGACGCCGCACTTGACCGTCACGCGGTCTCCGACGACCACGTCGTTCTCGACGAACACGCCGTCGCAGATGTTGCAGTCCTTCCCGATGCGCGCGCCTGGCAGGACGTGGGCGAAGGCCCAGATGCGCGTGCCCTCGCCGACCGCGGTCGTCTCGCAGAGCGCCTGCGGGTGCAGGAAGAATTTCATGCGGCGTCCTCCCGGGGGAAACGGTCCTCGCGCATCACCACCGCGAGCGGCCTGCCCTTGGTGTTCTCGTAGGCGCGCCAGACGTAGCTGCCCATGATGCCGAGCGCGAACAGGTTCAGGCTGGCGAAGAAGAGGATCGACACGATGGTCGTCGCGTAGCCCGGCACGTCGTAGGCGCCCGAGATCCGCCCCGCGATCACGGCCGCGGCGAGCGTCACGCTGGACAGGAGCCCCACCGCGCCCAGGGCGACGAAGATCTTGATCGGAAGGTCGGAGAAGGCGAAGACGCTGTCGAGGAGGTACCTCACCTTGCGCCGGAAGGTCCAGGCGCTGCGTCCCGCCTCCCGCGGCGCGCGCGAATAGGGCACGGTCTTGCGACGGAACCCGAGCCACAGGAGCTGCCCCACGAGCGAGGTGTGCGACTCGCGAAACTCGAGCAGGTGGTCGCGGAACGGCCGGTTGCAACCGAACACGTCGACGCCGCCGGGAGGAAGCTGCGGATCGACGAAGTGCCGGTAGAAGCCCCAGAACGCGGCGGAGGCGGCACGGTCGACGAAGGAATCCGCCCTGGCCTCCCGCGTGCCGAGCACCACGTCGGCCTCGTTTCCGCGCAGGGCGGAGAAGAATTCCTCCACGAGAACCCGAGGCTCCTGGAGGTCGGCCGCCATCACGGCGAACCAGCGCCCGCCGGCCACCCGAAGCCCCTCGCGGATCGCGGCGAACGAGCCGAAGTTGCGCGACAGCGCCAGCAGTTGCGAGGGATAGGCCGCGCGCGGCAGCGCCTCGAGCAGCAGGGCGTACGTGTTGTCCGGGCTGCCGTCTACCACGCACACCGCCTCGATCCCGCCGGGGACCGAACCGTGCAGTGCCGCCAGCCGCTCGAGCAACGCCGGCACGTTCTCCTCGTTGCCGTAGAGCGGAACGATCACCGAGCACTCGGGGCCCGACGGCGAAGGGGGTCGCGGAGTCTGCATCGCCCGTAGTTTGAGGCAATTCCCGTCCTGCGTCACCGCGTACCCGGTTCACGTGCCCGGTTCATGAACCGGGTTCAGATTTCGGGGGTGGTGTAGAGCAGCAGGCCGTTGAAGGCGAGGCAGAGCACGGCGTAGGCCAGCGCGAGGGGAAGGCTGGATCGCACGACCGCCCGCCCCGCGGGCGAGGAGAAGAGCTGCGCCGCGCCGAGGGACAGGGCGAGGAACCCCAGCATGCCGAAGCGCGCCTCCACGCCCGCGAACGCGGTGTACCCGCAGGAGAGGACCAGCATCGAGGCGAGCAGCATGCCGCGGCTTCGCTCGGCCGGGTCGCGGCAGTACCGCAACAGGCCGAGAATTCCCCAGGCCACCACCAGCGAAGACAGGACGATCCAGATATTGAGGATCTTCAGGTCGCTCATCTTCACGTAGGTGGTGAGCACGTCGTAGTGCAGCCCGGCCCACACGTGCGTCACCACGAGCAGGACGGCCGGGCCGGTGTTCTCCCGGTAGAACGCGAAGGTCTTCTTCTCCAGGGGAAGGCTGTCGTAGGGCGTGTGGAATCGCAGGCCCTGCCACTTGCCTTCGCGCTTGAGCGTGGCGTACTTGAACATCTCGACGCCGAACATCGCCTGCTGGTCTACGATCCAGCGCCTCGGATACGGGTCGAGCGTGCCGAGCTTCTGGGCCATGATGAGCGACTGCGGCGCGATCAACGCCACGAACACGCCGGCGGCGAGCGCGGCGAGCTTCGCCTTCGAGGCTTCCCGCCACCGCGCGGGCGCGCGCTTCACCTCGAGGGCGACGAAGATCGCCAGCGGGAGCGCCAGCCAGGCCATGGACCCGCGGATCGTGAACGCGAGCGAGACGACGAGGGCCGCGAGACCCACGGTCGCGTACGGCGAGCGCTCGCGCACCGCGAGTAGCACGAAGAGCAGCGGCACGCAGGCGATCATGATCACGCTCTCCTGCAGGGGCGCGGGAACGTGCGCCAGGAGGAACGGATTGAAGAGGACGGGAATCGCGAAGGCGAGGTAGCGCCCGGCGCTCTCGCGGCGCAGCACGTGCAGGCTCGCCGCCACCGAGACGGCCACGAAGGCCGCGCCGAGCGTGAACGGGATCGACTGGCCGGAGCCGCGCATCGCGGGCGCCGGGATCAGGTCGAGAAGGCCGAAGACGAGCGGCACCAGGTAGGACCGGTAGCCCGCGAAATCGTCGTGGTAGGCGATCCCCTCGCGCAGGAGGCGCTGCCCCGTGTGCAGGTAGTAGTACGCGTCGCAGCAGAAATCGCCCCGCCAGGCGATCCAGAACAGGAAGGCCGCCTGTGCGACGTGCAGCGCGACGAGCCAGCGCCGCCTCATCGGGCCCGGAACCCGTTGCACGCCGCGATGACGCGCGCGATCTCGTCCCCGGACAGCGCGGGATGCGCGGGAAGCGTGACGATCTCGCCCGCGAGCGCTTCCGTCACCGGCAGCCGCCCCCCGGGGTGGCGACCCGCATAGGCGGGCTGCAGGTGGTCGGGGACGGGATAGTGGACGTCCGTGCGCACGCCCTGCGCCGCCAGATGCTCGCGAAGACGATCGCGCTGCGCGCAGCGGACCACGAAAAGGTGCACCACGTCGCTCTCTCCGGCTCGCGACGGCACGGTGATGGCGGAATTGTGGATTTCGCGGGCGTAACGCTGCGCGATCTCCCGGCGCCGCGCGTTTTCCGCGTCGAGATGCGCGAGCTTCGCCTCGAGCACCGCCGCCTGCAGCTCGTCGAGCCGGGAATTGCGCCCGCCCTCCTCCACCGCGCGGTACTTGCC
>JAGRPO010000296.1 GCA_019449455.1 Betaproteobacteria bacterium
GCACGGGATTGAAGAGGGCGGCGATGGAGCGGGCCACGCGCGCGTCGGGCTCGAGCAGGCGCTGGTTCTCCACCATCGCGATGAACTGGGCCAGGCGCTCGTTCAGCTGCACCAGCAGGAACCGGTTGAACGCGAGGTCGGTGTCCAGCAGCCAGTCGAAGGTGGACTTGGGCATGAGGGCGAGCCTCGTTGCGCGCAGCGCCACGATGTCGTACCTGCGCGTCCGGTCCTTGAGGAGCGAGCCCTCCCCGAACCAGCCGCCCCCGGCCACCCCGAGGAAGGTCGTGGTCTTGCCCTCGGGCGAGACGCTGGTCATCTTCACCAGCCCGTGCACGATCCCGATCCAGTTCTCCACCGGATCGCCCTTGCGGCAGACGAAGGCGCCGGCCGGGACGTCCTTGAGGACCGTCTCGGCCAGGACGCGGGCGCGCTGCTCCGGGGACAGGGACTTCGTCCAGAGCGAGGCGTCGAGAAGGTCGGTAAGGGTATTCACGGGGGTGCGCAGGCCAGATTGTCGCCGAAAGGACAACCGGCCGGGAGGCCCCCCCGCTACACTGCCCCTGCTGGCGGTCCGACTTGAAGGGCCGGGCGTAAAGCGGCAGGATCGAGGCGGGCTCCCGAGGTGGACGGGGATTCGCGACACCAAATCACCACCATGAGGAGATTCTTTCCGATGGCCACGGCCGCCGCTTCCGGCGACACGTTTCCGAAGCTGCTGCTCGCCCACGCGCGCACGCGCGGCGATCAGCCTGCCATTCGCGAGAAGGACCTCGGCATCTGGCAGACCTGGACATGGTCCGGGGTCGCCACCGAGGTGCGGCTCCTCGCGGCCGGCCTCGCCTCGCGCGGCTTCACGCGCGGGATGCACCTGGCCGTCATCGGCGACAACCGGCCGCGCCTGTACTTCGCGCAGCTCGCCACCCAGTCGCTGGGCGGGATCCCCGTGCCGTTCTACCAGGACGCGCCGGCGCCGGAGATGGTCTACGTCTTCCAGAACGCCGAGATCGAGATCGCGATCGTCGAGGACCAGGAGCAGGCCGACAAGCTCTTCGAGATCCTGCCGCAGTGCCCGAAGCTCAGGCACATCTTCTACGACGACCCGCGCGGCTTCCGCCACTACGACCGCCAGGAGCTCGCCTCCTACGAGTCGCTCAGGGCCGAAGGCGAGGCCTGGGCCCGGGACCACCCGGACTTCCTCGACAAGGCGGTCGAGCAGGGCAAGGGCTCGGACACCGCGATCATGCTCTACACCTCGGGCACGACCGGCAACCCCAAGGGCGTCGTGCTTTCCTGCGACAACCTGATACTCACGAGCCGGGGATACGCCGAGCTCGAGGGGCTCCGAGACGACGAGGAGGTCCTCGCCTACCTCCCGATGGCCTGGATCGGCCAGAACCTCTTCTCCTACGCGCAGTGGCTGGTGATGGGGTTTCGCATCAACTGCCCCGAATCGGCCGAGACGGTCATCACAGACATGCGCGAGATCGGGCCCACCTATTATTTCGCTCCGCCGCGCGTGCTGGAGGCGCTGCTCACGCAGGTGACGATCCGCATGGAAGACGCCGGGAGCGTCAAGCGCTGGCTGTATCGCCATTTCATGGGCGTGGCGCGCCACGTGGGCGCGCGCATCCTCGACGGGCAGCCCGTGTCCGCCATGGACCGCCTGCACTACGCGCTGGGCGGGATCTTCATCTACGGGCCGCTTCGCAACACGCTCGGGATGTCGCGCATCCGGGTGGCCTACACCGCGGGCGAGGCCATCGGCCCCGACCTCTTCGTCTTCTACCGGTCGCTGGGCATCAACCTCAAGCAGATCTACGGCCAGACGGAGACCTGCGTCATGGTCTGCGTGCAGCCCAACGGGCACGTGAAGCCCGACACGGTCGGACCCCCCATGAAAGGGGTCGAGATCCGCCTCCTCGATAACGGCGAGATCGTGCTGAGGAGCCCGGGCCTCTTCGTGGAGTACCACCAGAACGAGGAAGCCACGCGCGAAGCCAAGGACGCCGAGGGGTGGTACCACACCGGCGACGCGGGCTACTTCGACGCCGACGGGCACTTGAAGATCATCGACCGCGCCAAGGACGTCGGCAAGCTCCAGGACGGCACGCTCTTCGCGCCCAAGTACCTGGAGAACAAGCTCAAGTTCTTCGCCGCCATCAAGGAGGCGGTCGCCTTCGGCGACGGGCGCCCCGAAGTGACCGCCATGATCAACATCGACATGCAGGCGGTGGGCGACTGGGCCGAGCGGCGCGGGATCGCCTACTCGGGCTACCAGGACCTCGCGGCCAAGCCCCAGGTCTACGAGCTCGTCCGCGAATGCGTCGAGAAGGTGAACGCCGACCTCGCGGCCGACCCCAAGCTCTCCGGCAGCCAGATCCACCGCTTCGTGGTGCTGCACAAGGAGCTCGACGCCGACGACGGCGAGCTCACGCGCACGCGCAAGGTGCGCCGGCGCTACATCGCGGAGAAGTACGAGCCGGTCGTGCACGCCCTGTACAGCGACATGGACCACTGCTGGGTCGAGGCGCAGATGCGCTTCGAGGACGGCCGCACGGGCACCGTGCGCGCGCAGCTTGCCGTGCGCGAGGCGAAGGCCTTCCCGCCGCAGGCGGCGAGGCAGGCGGCGTGAGGCGCGCGACATGACCGGCAAGGGACGCCAGTTCGGCGAGGTGATCCTCAAGGTCGAGAACATCTCGCTCGCCTTCGGCGGCGTGAAGGCGCTCACCGACATCAGCTTCGACGTCCGCGAGCACGAGATCCGCGCCATCATCGGGCCCAACGGCGCCGGCAAGAGCTCGATGCTCAACGTGATCAACGGCGTCTACCACCCGCAGCACGGCCGCGTGACCTACCGGGGCGAGACCCGGCATGCCATGGAGCCCCATCACGCCGCGGCCATGGGCATCGCGCGCACCTTCCAGAGCCTCGCCCTGTTCAAGGGAATGAGCGTCCTGGACAACCTGCTGGCCGGACGCAACCTGATGATCCGCTCGAACATCTTCCTGCAGGCCCTGCGCGTGGGGCCGGCCCTTCGCGAGGAGGTCCACCACCGCAAGCGCGTCGAGGAGATCATCGACTTCCTCGAGATCCAGCACGTGCGCAAGACCCCCGTGGGGCGGCTTCCTTACGGGCTGCAGAAGCGCGTCGACCTGGGCCGCGCGCTCGCCGCGGAGCCGAAGGTGCTCCTGCTCGACGAGCCGATGGCCGGCATGAACGTGGAGGAGAAGCAGGACATGTGCCGCTTCATCCTCGACGTGAACGACGAGTTCGGCACGACCATCGTCCTGATCGAGCACGACATGGGCGTGGTGATGGATCTCTCCGACCGTGTCGCGGTCCTCGACTACGGGAAGCTGATCGGCGACGGCACGCCCGACGAGGTGCGCTCCAACCAGGCCGTGATCGACGCCTACCTGGGCGTGAAGCACTAGGGGCCGCCATGAACATATTCCAGAAAAGATGGATGACCTGGGTCCTGTTCGGCCTGCTCGCGGTGGGGGCGTTCGCGCCGCTCTTCTCCGCGGACACGAGGCTGCCGCAGTGGCTCGAGGTCGTCCTGGGCGGGCTCATGTCGGGCGTCCTCTATTCCCTCGTCGCGCTCGGCCTCGTCCTCATCTTCAAGGCCTCGGGGGTGTTCAATTTCGCGCAGGGCGCGATGGTGCTCTTCGCGGCGCTGTCGCTCGTGCGCCTCATGGAGAAGATGCCCTTCGCGGTGGCGCTCGCCGTCACCGTGCTGATCATGATCGCCGTGGCCTGGCTCATCGAGCGCCTGGTGCTGCGCCCGCTGGTGAACCAGGAGGGCATCGTCCTCTTCATGGCCACGCTCGGGATCGCCTACTTCCTCGACGGGCTCGGGCAGACCATCTGGGGCAGCGACATCTACACGCTGGACGTCGGCATGCCCAAGGAGCCGAAGATCCTCCTGGAGAGCGTCTTCGAAGGCGGGATCCTGGTCGGCATGGAGGACGTGATCGCCGCACTGATCTCGGCGACCCTCGTGGCGGTGCTGGCGCTCTTCTTCCAGAAGACGGGCACGGGGCGGGCGTTGCGCGCCGTGGCCGACGACCACCAGGCCGCGCAGTCCATCGGCATCCCGCTCAACCGCATCTGGGTGATCGTCTGGACCGTGTCGGGGCTCGTCGCCCTGGTCGCGGGCATCATCTGGGGCTCCAAGCTCGGCGTGCAGTTCTCGCTGCAGCTCGTGGCCCTCAAGGCGCTGCCCGTGGTGATCCTGGGCGGCTTCACCTCGATCCCGGGCGCGATCATCGGCGGGCTCATCATCGGGCTGGGCGAGAAGATCTCCGAGGTCTACCTCGGGCCCATGCTCGGCGGCGGCATCGAGAACTGGTTCGCCTACGTGCTGGCCCTCGTCTTCCTGCTCTTCCGTCCCGAAGGCCTCTTCGGGGAACGCCACATCGACCGGGTATGAACCGTGATCTATAGAGAAACCGGTCAATACAAGACCTCCTACGAGTCCGACCAGCAGCTCTTTCCCATCCTTCAGGACAAGGCGTTCATCCTGATCGTGCTCGCGTTCGTGTTCGGCGCCGTGCCCTTCCTCGCGAGCGAGTACCTGTTCCGCGCCATCCTCATTCCCTTCCTCATCCTCGCGCTGGCGGCCATCGGCCTGAACATCCTCGTGGGCTTCTGCGGGCAGGTGTCGCTGGGCACGGGGGGGTTCATGGCGGTGGGCGCGTATGCCGCCTACAACCTCGCCATCCGCCTGCCGGACCTGAACCTCCTCGTCGTCTTCCTGCTCGCGGGGGCGGCGGCGACGGTGGTGGGGGTGCTCTTCGGGTTGCCGAGCCTGCGGATCAAGGGCTTCTACCTCGCGGTGGCCACGCTCGCGGCGCAATTCTTCCTCGACTGGGCCTTCGCGCGCATCGGGTGGTTCACCAACTACGCGCCGTCGGGATCGGTCACCGCGCCCGCGATCAGGATCTTCGGGTACACGTTCGCTTCGCCGGTCGAGAAATACCTGCTGGTGCTCGCCATCGTCTGCATCTTCGCCCTGGTCGCCCGCAACCTCACGCGCGGGGCGATCGGGCGCTCGTGGATGGCGATGCGCGACATGGACGTGGCGGCGGAAGTGATCGGCATCCGGCCGCTGTACGCCAAGGTGACGGCCTTCGCGGTGAGCTCCTTCTTCGTCGGGCTGGCCGGCGCGCTGTGGGCGTTCGTCTACCTCGGCGCCTGGGAGCCGCTCGCCTTCGACGTGAACCGCTCCTTCCAGCTCCTGTTCATGGTCATCATCGGCGGGCTGGGATCGATCCTGGGCTCGTTCCTGGGGGCGGCGTTCATCGTGATCCTGCCGCTCATGCTCAACCAGATGCCGGGATGGCTCGGCATGGAGCTGTCGACCGCGCTCATCTCGCACATCGAGGTCATGGTCTTCGGGACGCTCATCATCTTCTTCCTGATCGTCGAGCCGCATGGGCTGGCACGGCTCTGGGCCATCGGCAAGGAAAAGCTCCGGCTCTGGCCGTTCCCGCACTGAATGCTTCCGGCCGCAAGGGCCGCCGCACCACGTCGTCGAAACAGTACGCAACACCACAACGAGGAGGATGGAGATGAAGACGAGCATCAAACTGAAGGTGGCCGCCACGGCGATGGCTGTCGCGGGCGCGCTGGGATTGGCGCAGGAAGTTTCCGCGGCCGACGAGATCTTCGTCCCGGTGCTGGTCTACCGCACCGGCGCGTACGCCCCGAACGGGGTGCCCTGGGCCGACGGATTCGTGGATTACCTCAAGCTCGTCAACGAGCGCGACGGCGGCGTGAACGGGATCAAGCTCGCGTTCGAGGAATGCGAGACCGGCTACGCCACCGATCGCGGCGTGGAGTGCTACGAGCGCCTGAAGAGCAAGAAGCCCGTCGCGGTGAACCCGCTGTCCACGGGCATCACCTTCGCGCTCACCGAGAAGGTGGCCGCCGACAAGATCACGCTGATGACCACGGGCTACGGCCGGTCCGAATCGGCCGACGGCAGCGTCTTCGCCTGGAACTTCCCGCTGCTGGGCACCTACTGGTCCGCGGCCGACATGCTCGTGCAGCACGTGGCCAAGAAGGGCAGCCTCAAGGGCAAGAAGATCGCGCTCGTCTACCACGACTCGCCCTACGGCAAGGAGCCGATCAAGGTCCTCGAGGAGCATGCGAAGAAGCACGGCTTCACGTTCATCAAGCTCCCGGTCACGCACCCCGGCGTCGAGCAGAAGGCCACCTGGCTGCAGATCCGCCAGCAGCGCCCGGACTACGTCTTCCTCTGGGGCTGGGGCGTCATGAACTCGACCTCGATCAAGGAGGCCATTGCCGTGTCCTACCCGCGCCTGCAGATGTTCGGCGTGTGGTGGTCCTCGGCCGAGCCGGACGTGCTGCCCGCCGAAGCCGCGGCCAAGGGCTACAACGGCATCACGCTGGGCCACTCCAACGAGCGCGCGGCCCCCGTCCACAAGGACATGGTCAAGCACCTCTACAGCAAGGGCAAAGGCACGGCAGCCAAGAAGGAACAGGTCGGCGACGTGCTCTACAACCGCGGGATGCTCTCCGCGCTGCTGCTCGTCGAGTCCATCCGTTCCGCGCAAGGCAAGTACGGCAAGCGCGTGGTGACGGGCGAGGAGGTCCGCTGGGGCGCCGAGAACCTGAACATCGACGCGGGGCGCATCAAGGCGCTGGGGATCGAGGGCATGATGCAGCCGCTCAAGACCTCCTGCCGCGACCACGAAGGCGTGAGGAAGGGCCGCGTCCACACCTGGGACGGCACGACCTGGAGCTACACCTCCGACTGGTACGAGGCGGACAGCAAGTTCCTGCGCCCGCTGGTCGAGGCGCAGGCCAAGGCGTACGCGGCGGAAAAGAAGATCACGCCGCGCGACTGCTCCAAGGAAAAGTGATCGGGTAAGCCGGCGCGGGAGGGGCACGTCCCCTCCCGCCCCTTCCTCAGGAATACGAGCCCCATGGCTGACGACGCCAAGCCCCTCCTCGAAGTCAACGGCATCGAGGTCATCTACAACCACGTGATCCTCGTGCTGAAGGGCGTATCGCTCTCGGTGCCCGAGGGCGGGATCGTGGCGCTCCTCGGGGCCAACGGGGCAGGCAAGACCACCACGCTCAAGGCCGTCTCCAACCTCCTGCGGGCGGAGCGCGGCGAAGTGACCAAGGGCCTGATCGAGTTCCGCGGCGAGCGCGTGGACAGCATGACGCCCTCCGACCTCGTGAAGCGCGGCGTGATCCAGGTGATGGAGGGGCGCCACTGCTTCGCGCACCTTACCGTCGAGGAAAACCTGCTCACGGGGGCCTACACGCGCAGCATCTCGCGCGCCGAGACGAGGACCGAGCTCGAACGCGTCTACGAATTCTTTCCGCGCCTGAAGCAGCGGCGCACCTCGCAGGCCGGTTACACCTCCGGCGGCGAGCAGCAGATGACCGCCATCGGGCGCGCGCTCATGGCGAGGCCGTCGATGATCCTGCTCGACGAGCCCTCGATGGGGCTCGCCCCGCAGATCGTCGAGGAGATCTTCGAGATCGTGAAGAACCTGAACGGGAAGGAGAAGGTGAGTTTCCTCCTCGCAGAGCAGAACACGATGGTGGCGCTTCGCTTCGCGGACTTCGGCTACATCCTCGAGAACGGCCGCGTGGTGATGGAAGGCACCGCCCACGCCCTGTCGGAGAACGAGGACGTGAAGGAGTTCTACCTCGGCATCTCCACGGCCGGCCGCAAGAGCTTCCGCGACACCAAGAACTACCGGCGCCGCAAGCGGTGGCTGTCGTGACCGCCGCGCATTTCGACGACCTCGAGACCCGCGATCCGGCCGCGCGCGAGCGCGACCTGATGGCACGCCTTCCCGCGCAGGTGGCGCACGCGCGCGCGAAGGCGGGGTATTTCACGAGCCTGCTCGCCGGCTTCGACGCCGCGGCGGTGAGTTCGCGCGCCGCGCTCGCGAAGCTGCCGGTCACCCGCAAGTCCGGCCTGGTGGAGCGGCAGAAGGCGCTGCCTCCCTTCGGAGGGCTCAACGCCACGCCGGCCTCCGGGCTTGCGCGCATCTTCGTCTCCCCGGGTCCGATCTACGACCCCGAGGGACGGCGCCCGGATTTCTGGCGCGCGGCGCGCGCGCTGTTCGCCGCCGGGTTCCGTGCCGGCGACGTGGTGCTCAATTGCTACTCGTATCACCTGACGCCCGCGGGCAGCATGTTCGAGACGGGGTTGCACCGCCTCGGGTGCGCGGTAATCCCCGGCGGCGTGGGACAGACGGAAATGCAGGCGCGCGTGATCGCGGACCTGCGGCCCTCCGGGTACGTGGGCACGCCCTCGTTCCTGAAGCTCATCCTCGAGAAATGCGACGAGCTGGGCACGGATTCCTCGTCCCTCAAGCGCGCGCTCGTTTCCGGCGAGGCGTTCCTGCCGCCGGTGCGCGAGTTCGTGCGCGCGCGCGGCATCGATGCCTACCAGGCCTACGGCACCGCCGACCTGGGCGTCATCGCCTACGAGTCGCCGTCCCGCGAAGGGCTGGTCGTGGACGAGGAAGTGATCATGGAAATCGTCCGCCCGGGCACCGGCGACCCGGTGGCCGAGGGCGAGGTGGGGGAGGTGGTCGTCACTCCCTTCAACGAGGACTATCCGCTGGTGCGATTCGCGACCGGGGACCTGTCGGCCGTGCTGCCGGGAGCGAGCCCGTGCGGGCGCACCAACATGCGCATCAAGGGCTGGATGGGACGGGCCGACCAGACGACCAAGGCCCGCGGCATGTTCGTGCACCCGGAGCAGGTGGCGCAGGTCGTCGGCCGCCACGGCCTCGGGCGCGCGCGGCTCGTGGTCGGCAACGACGGCGGCAACGACACGCTGACGCTTCGCGTCGAGCGCGACGGCGCGCCCGATCCCGGGCTCATGCAGGCCGTCGAGGCCACGCTTCGCGACGTGACGAAGCTGCGCGGCGAGGTCCGCTTCGTGGCGTGCGGATCGCTGCCCAACGACGGCAAGGTCATCGAGGACGCTCGCACGTACGCGTGAGCGCGGGCGGGTGGGACTTCCGTCCCATCGGCGCCCGAACCGGCCTTGACGCCCATCAACGGGCGTGCGCCGGCGAGGGTATCCACTGGAAGCAAGCCCCTTTCATTTCCGTCGCGCGAAAGGGCTGCGTTCATCCCCTCGCGTTCCGGTCAACCGGGGCGTGGCCGGCGCGAAGCTGCACGCAGTCGCCACCGAACCGGTCCCTCGCGCCAACGGGCCGCACGCCGCTCCTCCCCGGGGCGACGCGTCGCGGGGAAGTTGACCGGGAGATCGGAGGCTTTAAATGAAGCAATCCAGGATCGCGTGGGCCATCGCGGGCGCAGCGCTGCTCGGCATGACGACGGCGGCGATCGCGGCCGACAAGCCCGATTGGGGCAAGCGTGAGTACGACTCCAACTGCGCGGTTTGCCATGGGAAGCTCGGCAAGGGCGACGGTCCCTATGTCGGCATGGTGGACACCAAGGGCGGCGCGGACCTCACGCAACTCGCCAAGAAGAACGGCGGCGTCTTCCCGATCTACAAGGTCACGCAGACCATCGACGGGCGGCACCTCGTGAAGGTCCACGGGCCGAGGGACATGCCGATCTGGGGTACCGACTACCTGATCGATGCCAGGGAAAAGCAGGCCAGCGCCGAGTCGCCTTTCGACGCGGAAGCCATGGTGACCTACAAGATCTACGCACTCGCCGAGTACATCGCCCGGCTGCAGGCGAAATAGGGCAAGGAGGCATTCCATGAAAAGGACAAGGATGGCGTGGGCCGTCGCTGCCGCAGCGCTTCTCGGCATGACGGCGGCGGCGATGGCGGCCGACAAGCCCGACTGGGGCAAGCGCGAGTTCGAATCGAATTGCGCGGTCTGCCACGGCAAGTCGGGCAGGGGCGATGGCCCGTATGCGGGCATCGTGGCCGACAACCAGGGCGGTTCGGACATCACGACGCTCTCGAAGAAGAACGGCGGCGTGTTCCCGATCTACAAGGTCACGCAGACGATCGATGGCCGCAACGTCGTCAAGGCGCACGGGCCGCGGGACATGCCCATCTGGGGCGACGACTACCTGGCGACCGCAAAGCGGTCCGCAGCCACGGCGGAGTCGCCGTTCGACGCGGAAGCCATGGTGACCTACAAGATCTACGCGCTGGCCGAGTACTTGTACCGGCTGCAGGCGAAGTAGGGGCGCGCGGTCAGTCGTCCGCGCCCTCGGCGCGCGGGAAGGCGACGACGTGGTCCACGTCGAGCTTGATCCCGATCTTCTCGCCGATGGCGTGGTTGTGGTGCGAGGGCACCAGCGAGAGGAGCTGCTTGCCGTCGTCGAGCCTGAGCGTGTAGAGGAACTCCGCGCCCCGGAACGCCTTCTTCACGACCTCCGCCTTCAATGGCGCCTCGTCGTCGTGCTGCACGTCGTCGGGGCGCAGCAGCAGCGCGACCGCCATGCCGGGCTTCAGCTCGCAGCCGGGGCAGTGCCTGAGCGCGCCCAGGACGGTGTCGATGCCGTCGGCCTCGGACGCGAGCCCGTCGATGAGGACCCCCTCGCCGACGAAATCCGCCACGAATCGCGTT
The DNA here is from genome assembly GCA_019449455.1 of Betaproteobacteria bacterium. GTDB lineage: Bacteria > Pseudomonadota > Gammaproteobacteria > Burkholderiales > Usitatibacteraceae > FEB-7. Next base: position 10,563 of record JAGRPO010000296.1, read on the forward strand.
GCCGGGCGGTGGTAGAGGTTGTAGGCGGTGTCCCACTGCTCGATTCGCCCCTTGCGCATGACCCCGACCGTGTCGGCCATCGCGAAGGCCTCGTTCTGGTCGTGCGTGACGAGGAGGGCGGTCGTGCCCTGCGCCTTCAGGATCCCGCGTACCTCGATCGACAGGCGCTCGCGCAGGTCGCCGTCGAGGTTGGAGAACGGCTCGTCGAGGAGCAGCAGCTGCGGCTTCGGGGCGAGCGCCCGGGCGAGCGCCACGCGCTGCTTCTGGCCACCGGAGAGCTCGTGCGGGTATTTGGTACCCGAGCCCGGCAGGCCGACCGTCGCCAGCAGTTCCGCCGCGCGCTGGCGGCGTTGCGCCGCGCCCAGGGCGCGAAGCCCGAAGGCCACGTTGTCCAGCGCGTCGAGATGGGGGAACAGGGCGTAGTCCTGGAAGACGACCCCGACGCGGCGCTGCTCCGTGGCGACCGTGAGTCCCGGGCGGCTCACGACCTCGCCGCGCAGGCGGATCTCGCCGGCGTGCACGGGCTCGAGGCCGGCGATGCAGCGCAGGGCGGTGGTCTTGCCGCAACCGCTCGGGCCCAGCAGGCAGCCGATCTCGCCTTCGGCCAACGCCAGGTTGAACCCTTCCACCACCGGGGGCATTCCCGGGTAGGAAAAGCGCAGATCGGCGATCTGGAGGGCGGGTGTCATGAGAATCATTATAGCTTGGGTTTTGGTAAGTGTTTGATATCCCGCATGCCGCGGTGGGGCGGTTCGCCTAGACTCACGCATCTATTGACAAATACGAATCATTCCCAATAATAGCGATATCCCCCATCCGGAGCTCCCATGAAACGACTCGCCCCGCTCGTCGCCGCCCTCGCCTTCGCGCTGCCCGCCATCGCACAGGAAAAGGTCCTGAACCTCTATTCCTCGCGTCATTACCAGACGGACGAGGCCTTGTATGCCAACTTCACCAAGGCGACCGGCATCAAGGTCAACCGCATCGAGGCCAACGAGGACGCCCTGCTGGAGCGCCTGAAGAACGAGGGCGCGCGCAGCCCCGCCGACGTCCTCGTCACGGTCGACGCGGGGCGCCTCTGGCGCGCAGAGCAGCAGGGGCTGTTCCAGCCCGTGAAGTCGAAGGTGCTCGACGAGCGCATCCCTGGCGAGCTGCGCCATCCGGAAGGCCTCTGGTTCGCTTTTTCCGTTCGCGCGCGGCCGATCTTCTATCTCAAGGGCGCGGTCAATCCCGCCGACATCCGCGACTACGAGGACCTCGCCGGACCGAAATGGAAAGGCAAGGTGTGCGTGCGCTCGGGGGCCAGCATGTACAACCTGTCGCTCATGAGCTCGATGATCGCGGGCGTCGGCCCGGCGAAGGCCGAGGAGTGGGCGAAGGGCGTGGTGGCCAACTTCGCCCGCAGCCCCAAGGGGGGCGACACGGACCAGCTCAAGTCCGTGGCCGCGGGCGAATGCCAGGTCGCCATCGCCAACACCTACTACTACGTGCGCCTCATGAAATCGTCGAGGCCCGAGGAGCGCGCCGTCGCGGAAAAGGTCGGGGTCATCTTCCCGAACCAGTCCGGGCGCGGCACGCACGTCAACATCTCCGGTGCCGGCGTCGTGAAGCACGCGCCCCACCGCGACAACGCGATCCGCTTCCTGGAATACCTCGCGGGCGACGAGGCGCAGGCGTACTTCGCCAACGGCAACAACGAGTATCCGGTGGCGGGCAAGGCGAGCGGCAATCGCGAGCTCGCCTCGCTGGGTGAATTCCGCAAGGACAGCCTCAACGTCTCGCTGCTCGGGAAGAACCAGGCGGCGGCGCAGCAGATCTACGATCGCGCCGGCTGGAAGTGACCCGGTCTCGTCCCGGCCGGCTCAGGCCGCCTCCGGGCGGTCGGGACGCACGATCCGCCGCGCAGCCAGCATGATGGGCACCAGGCCCACGGCCACGATGGCGAGCGAGGCCGTGGAGGCCTCCGCCAGCCGCTCGTCCGCAGCGAGGTTGTAGGCCTGCACGGCCAGCGTGTCGAAGTTGAACGGCCGCATCACGAACGTGGCGGGCAGTTCCTTCATCACGTCCACGAACACCAGGAGCGCCGCCGTCACGAGGCTCGGGCGCATCATCGGCAGGTGCACGCGGGCGAGCGTCTCCGCGGGCCCCAGGCCCAGCGAGCGCGCCGCGTCCTCCATGGCCGGCGTGATCTTCGCGAGGCCCGCCTCCACCGACTGCATGGCCACCGCGAGAAACCGGATGAGGTAGGCGTAGACCAGCGCGACGAGGCTTCCGGTGAGCACGAGCCCGGCCGACAGGCCGAACATCGCCGCCAGCGCGTCGGCGACGAGGTTGTCGAGTTTCGCCGCGGGGATCAGGACGCCGATCGCGACGACCGCGCCCGGCACGGCATAGCCCATGGCCGCGACGCGGTTGACCGCCGCCGCGGTGCGGCTGCGCGAGATGCGCGCGCCGTAGGCCATCACCACCGCAAGCGCCACGGCGATCGCGGCGGTAATGGCGGATACCAGGAAGCTGTTCGCCGCGAGCATCGCGAAGCGGACCCCGAACTGCTCGTCGCCGCCCTGCAACGCGAGGCGGGCGAGGATCGCCGCGGGGATGGCGAAGCCGACGGCGAGCGGCGCGAGGCAGGCGGCGAGCGCGGCAGCAGCGGCTCCGCGCGCCAGCGGGACGCGCAGGCGGCGGCGAGGCGAGGGCGCGTCGTGGAAGCGCGCCCGGCGTCGCGCCAGGCGCTCGGCGGCCAGCAGCATCGCCACGAACGCGAGCAGGATCACCGAGAGCTTGGCGGCCGACACGGGCTCGCCCATCGACAGCCAGGCACGGAAGATGCCGGTGGTGAAGGTCTGCACGCCGAAATAGGAGACCGTGCCGAAGTCGGCGAGCGTCTCCATGCAGGCGAGAGCGGCGCCGGCGGCGATGGCCGGCCGCGCGAGGGGCAGGCTCACGTGGAAGAAGGCCCGCCACGGCGGCAGGCCCAGCGTTCGCCCCGCTTCCGCGAGCGACGGGGACTGCTCGAGGAAGGCGACCCGCGCCAGCAGGTACACGTACGGGTACAGGACCGCCACGAACATGGCGGCGGCCCCCGGCAGGGAGCGGATCTCGGGAAACCAGTAGTCGCCCGCGGACCAGCCGAAAGCCGCGCGCAGTGCCGACTGCACGGGACCCGCGAACTGGAGCGCATCGGTGTAGGCGTAGGCGATCACGTAGGCCGGCATCGCGAGCGGCAGCGCCAGCGCCCACTCGAGCACGCGCCGCCCGGGAAACTCGCAGCTCGCCACGAGCCACGCGCAGGCCACGCCCACGATTGTCGTGCCCGCGGCCACCATGGCGACCAGCACGAGGGAATTGAGCGCGTAATCCGGGAGCACCGTGGAGACGAGGTGCTCCCACGCCTGGCCGCCCGGCACGAACAGGTTGGCGCAGACCACGGCGAGCGGCGCGACGAGC
>JAGRPO010000297.1 GCA_019449455.1 Betaproteobacteria bacterium
ATGTCGTTCCATGGGGCGAAGGGTAACCCGAATCCCGGGGTAAAATTCCGGCATCGGCGCACGGACCCTCGCCCGCGCCACCAGGGAGAAAGTCTTGCAGATCGTGTGCCTCGACCTCGAGGGCGTCCTCGTCCCCGAGATCTGGATCGAGTTCTCGAAGCGAACCGGCATCCCGGAGCTCTCGCGCACCACCCGCGACGAGCCCGACTACGACAAGCTGATGCGCTTCCGCCTGGACCTGCTGGGCAGGCGCCGGCTCGGGCTGCCGGACATCCAGGAGGTGATTCGCGGCATGGGCCCGATGCCGGGCGCGCGCGAGTTCCTGGACGAGTTGCGGCTGCGCTTCCAGGTCGTGATCCTCTCCGACACCTTCTACGAGTTCGCGATGCCCCTCATGGAGCAGCTGGGCATGCCCACGCTCTTCTGCCACCGGCTGGAGGCCGACGACGCGGGGTTCCTTCGCGCCTACCACCTGCGCATGCCGGACCAGAAGCGGGCCGCGGTGAATGCCTTCCGCGCGCTCAATTTCCAGGTCATCGCCGCGGGTGACTCCTACAACGACACCGCGATGCTGGGCGCGGCGCACGCCGGGATCCTCTTCCGGCCACCGGCCAACGTCATCGCCGAGTTTCCGCGGTTTCCGGTGACTCGCGATTACGACGAGCTGATGGCCGCGGTCCGGGAAGCGAGCGGGAGAATCTGAGGCGGCGCGACCCCTGCGTCAGCCGGGCCTTCCGGCGGGTGGACCGCCAGGCCCGCGCACCCGGTCGCGGCCGTCCGCCTTCGCCTGGTAGAGCTGCGCGTCGGCATCGGCGATCAGGGCCTGAAGCGACCCCTGGGACTCCCGCCCGGCGACACCGAGGCTCGCGCTCAGCTGCAACACGCGCCCGCCGATGTCCGGTTGCCGCCCGGCGATGCGCTGGCGCAGGCGCTCGGCGAATGTCATGGCCTGCGCGATTTCGGTCTCCGGCAGCAGCAGGATGAACTCCTCGCCGCCCCAACGGCCGACCAGGTCGCCGAGGCGGCAGGCGTCGCGGAGCACGCGGGCCGTCTCCTCGAGCGCATGATCGCCCGCGGCGTGCCCGTACACGTCGTTGATCGCCTTGAAGCGGTCGAGGTCGAGGAGCACCAGCGCCATCGGGCGCCGCTTGCGCCGCGCGACGCTCCACAAGCGCTCGCCCTGCTCGATGAAGGCGCGCCGGTTGAGCAGGCCGGTGAGCGGATCGGTGTTCGCCAGTTGCTCGGCCGTCATGCGCGCGCGCCGGTGCAGCCTGATCTGGTAGGCGAGCGCCAGGGCGAGAAGCGTGGCCTCCAGCAGCACGCCCACCTCGACGGCTCGATAGGCGAGCGTCGTGAAGGGCAGGACGCCCCACACCGCGAGCGTGGTGCAGGCGGCCCCGACCATGGCGCACAGCGCCGCGGCGAGGAAGTAGTGAGCGCTTTCCTGCCGCAACCGAAGCCCGAGCAGGCCCAGCCCGACCATGGCGATCGTGAATGCCATCACGAAGGAAAACGCGACGAGCGCCGCGATGCCCTGCTCGCCCGCGAGCATGGCGAGCCCCAGCAGGCCGAGCCCCGCCCAGCTGAAAAGCCGCGCCGTGCGCGCCGTGTCCGGCGCCAGGCGATCCAGCTCGAGGAAAACCGTGGCGAAGCGCAGCCCGGCGACGCCGAACAGCACCATCAGCGCCAGGATCACGTAGCGCTGCACTCCCGGCCAGTCCGTCCACAGCAAGGCGTACCCATGGCCGGTGTAGGCGAGGTTGGTCACGACGAAGCAGCCGAGGTAGAGGGAGTAATGGAGGTAGCTGCGCGCGCGCAGGCCGGCGAACAGCAGGGCGTTGTAGGCGATCAGCGCGATGAGGTATCCGTAGAGCCATCCGTAGGAGTAGTGAATCCATCGCTCGTGGGCCCGTGCGTCCCCGGGAACGAGGAGGCGCACGGGAAGGACCAGTGGGTCCGGCGTGGCCGCGCGCAGGAAGAGTTCCGTGCCACCCGGCTCGAAGCGGTGGTCGAAGACGTAGCCCAGGCCCGGCTCGGGGCGTTGCAGGCGGGTGTCGGAATCGCCCGCGTGCCATCGGGCGACGACGCCGCCGTCCCTGACGAGATAGGCGTCTAGCCGGTCGATCCAGGCCGTGCCGGCCACGACCCGGCGCGCTACCGACTCACCGGCGGAATTGTCGAAGGCGAGATGCAGCCACACCGGCCGGGCGGCGATGCCGAACGCCGGCACGGCCTCGGTGCCCGGGGCGAAGCGTCCCTCGCGGGCGAGCCCGATGGCGGCTTCGATGCCGAGTTCCGCGCCCGTCTCCTGCAGAAGGCCGGCTCGCAGCCCGAGGGGGCCGGTCGGGGCCTCGTCGATCCGCAGCGCGCTGCCGTGGGCGGCCGGCAGGCAGGCAATGAGTCCCGCGACGAGCCACGCGCGCGGGGCGCCCCACGCCCCACCGGGAAAACGGCCGCGGCGGCGCTCGCGGTCCTCAGGCAACGGGGCGCGCCGAGACGGCGGTCAGGATGCCCCGCAGGATCTCGAGCGGCGGCGGCGGGCAGCCGGGGACGGTGACGTCCACGGGGATCACGTTGGACACGCGGCCGCAGCTCGCGTAGCTCTCGCCGAAGATCCCGCCGGTGCAGCCGCAGTCGCCGATCGCGACGACGAGCTTGGGATCGGGCGTGGCCTCGTAGGCGATCTTCAGCGCGTGCTCCATGTTCTTCGCCACCGGCCCCGTCACGAGGAGCATGTCGGCGTGGCGCGGGCTCGCGACGAAGCGAATCCCCAGGCCGTCGAGGTTGTAGTAGGGGTTGTTGAGGGCGTGGATCTCGAGCTCGCAGCCGTTGCAGGAACCGGCGTCGACCTGGCGGATGGCGAGCGCGCGGCCGAGCAGGCGAAGGATCTCCGCCTGGATCTGCGGGGCGCGCGCGCGGAATTCCTCGCGGGGCTCCGGAGCGTCCTCGCTCACGATGCCGGTGCGCACGATCTGGCGAAGGATGCGGATCATCAGCCGTCCTGTCCCGAGTAGCTCAGGTTGAAGCTCTTGTTGATGAGCGGGAAGTCGGGAACGATGTTGCCCATCACGGCGTGCTCGATGAGCGGCCAGTTCTGCCACGAGGGATCGTGCGCGTGGCAGCGGCGGATCATGCCGCCGGCGCCCGCCTCGATCGCCACGAACGCCTCGCCCCGCCAGCCCTCCACCCAGCCCACGCCGAAGGCCTGCGGGCGGGGCTGCGGGAGCTCGACGCGCAGGTCCCCGTCCGGGGCGCCCATCGCGATGGCCCGCACGAGGCGCAGGGACTCGAGGAGCTCGTCGAAGCGCACGTGCACCCGCGCCGCGACGTCGCCGGCCACGTAGCCGGCCTTCTTCACGGCGAGCTCGCCGTACGGTGCGGCCGGGAAGTCCGCGCGCAGGTCGCAGGCCTGGCCGCTCGCCCGCCCGGCGAGTCCCGCGAGGCCGAGCTGCCGCGCGAGGGCCGGCGTCACGCGCCCGGTGGTGAGGAAGCGGTCCTGCAGCCCCGCGTGCTCGTCGAAGATGATGCGCAGCTCCCGCGCCTCGGCCTCGATCGCGCGCGAGCGGGCCACCATCCGCTCGGCCTGCGCGGCGTCGAAGCCGGCCGCCACGCCTCCCGGCACCACGAGATCCATGAGCAGCCGGTGGCCGAACACCTCGGCGTTCTCGCGCAGCCAGTCCTCGCGCAGGCGCATGAACTGGGCCAGCGCGAAGGCGAGCGCCGCGTCGTTGCCGAGCGCTCCCAGGTCGCCGAGGTGGTTGGCCACGCGCTCGCGCTCGAGAAGCAGGGCGCGCAGCCAGCGCGCGCGCGGCGGCGGCACCACGCCCAGGAGCGACTCGGCCGCCTGCGCGTAGGCCCAGGCGAATGCCACCGTGGAGTCGCCCGACACGCGGCCGGCCAGGCGGAAGCCCTCGGCCACGGTGAACGACTCGAATCGCTTGTCGATGCCCTTGTGCACGTAGCCCAGGCGCTCCTCGAGGCGCAGCACCTTCTCGCCGACGACGGAAAAGCGGAAGTGGCCGGGCTCGATCGTGCCGGCATGGATGGGGCCCACGGCGATCTCGTGGACGCCGTCGCCTTCGACGCGCACGAACGGGTAGTCGGTGAGCTCGTTGGCCGGGAGCGCGGAACCGTCGAAATCGCGGCGCAGCGGGAATGCGCCCTCGGGCCACGCGCCGTGCCGCAGCCACGGCCGGCTGTCGGCCGCGCCGGAGGCGCCGATGCCCAGCAGGTCGAAGAGCGCGCGCTGCATGCGGTTGGCCGCCGGGAAGAGCCCGGAGAGATCGGGGAAAGACGGCGCGGAGTCGGGGACCAGCAGCTCGACGACCGCGAGGCCGTCCTTCACCGCGTAGGCCGCGTAGACGGAGTACTCGTCCGCGTCCTCGGCGAGGTCGCGGTGGTCGGCGCCCCAGAGCGCGACCAGCCGCCCGTCGCCCTCGCGCACGAGACGCGCGGCTTCCGTCCACTGCCATTCGCCCACGCTCGCGAGCGCGGCCGGCGCGTCGCCGGGCAGCGGCTTCCATTGGACATTGAGGCCGGGGATGCGCATGTGTTCAGCCCAGGAGCTTCGCCGCCTCGGCGTAC
>JAGRPO010000298.1 GCA_019449455.1 Betaproteobacteria bacterium
GCGCGCGCGATCTCCGCGGTCGACAGCCCGCCGACGAGCCTGAGCGTGAGCGCCACGCGGGCGTCGAAGGAGAGCACGGGGTGGCAGGCGGTGAAGACGAGCCGCAGCAGGTCGTCGCCGATGTCGTCGTCGAGCGCGTCGTCGACCGCGTCGGCCCGGTCGCGCGTGGTGATGTCGTGCAGCAGGTCCATCTCGGCGGCGAGCTCGGCGTGCTTGTGCTCGAGCATCCTGTAGCGCCGGAGCTGGTCCAGCGCCCGGTTCTTCGCCGCCGCCATGAGCCAGGCGCCCGGGTTGTCCGGGATGCCCGAGCGCGGCCAGCTCTCGAGGGCCGCGACCAGCGCGTCCTGGGCCAGCTCCTCCGCCAGCCCCACGTCGCGCACGATGCGGGCGAGGCTCGCGATGAGCTTCGCCGCCTCGATGCGCCAGACCGCCTCGATCGCGCGGTGCGCCTCCCGCGTCACGGCGCCGCGGCCTTCACGGCGCCGGACCTGCGCATCATGATGAACCGCATGCTCAGGCCCCCTTCCCGCCCATGTCCATCTTGCGGAATCGCTCCACGGCCTCGCCCTGCTGGAAATCCTCCAGCTCGAAGAGACGCCGCACCTCGATCTCGCAGGCCTGGTTCCCGCCGCGCGGGTTGGGGAAGCGCCGCGTCCATTCCAGGGCCTCCTCGCGCGACTTCACCTGGATGAGGGTGTAGCCGGCGATGAGCTCCTTCGTTTCGGCGAAGGGGCCGTCCACCACGGTTCGCTTGCCGCCGGAATACTTGACGCGCCAGCCCTTGGCGCTCGCCTGCAGCCCCGAGCCGTCGAGGAGCACGCCGGCCTTCGCCAGCTCCTCGTGGTAGGCGGCCATCTCGGCCATGAGCTGCTCGTCGGGCATGACGCCGGCCTCGGACTCGGGGCTGGCCTTCACGATGATCATGTATCGCATCGTCGTATCTCCTGTCGGAAGAAGGGTCGAGCGCGCCTCGTGGCCGGATCCGGCCGGAAAAGTGGGCTCTACTCTACGACGAACGGGCAACCCGGAAATCGACAGGGGGGAGGGGCCCCCCCGGTCTGCCCGCCTTCAGGCCCGTGCCATGATGACCAGCAGCAGGAGGACCAGCAGCACGCCGATGAGGGGTCCGGAATCCTTTTCGTTGTCCTTCATCACGCGTCCCCCCATCCGCCGCCCAGCGCCCGCACGAGCCCCACGGTGGCCTGGTATTGCGCCGAGCGCACCTGGAGCGCCTGCCGGCGGTTGCGCAACTCGCTGCGGCGCGCGTCGAGAAGCTCGAGCTGGCTCACGAACCCGCCCTGGTAGCGCGCGTTGGACAGGTCCGTCGCGCGCGCGGCCGCGTCCACCGCCCGGGTTTGCGCCTCGGACTGGCTCGCGAGCAGCCGAAGCGCCGAGAGCTGGTCCTCGACGTCGCGGAAGGCGGCGAGCACCTGGTCGCGATAGCTTGCGACGGCCTCGTCGAGCTGCGCCGTCGCGCCCCGCACCCCCGCCTCGCGGCGGCCGCCGTCAATTACCGGGAGCGAGAGCAGGGCGCCCACGCCCCACGCGCGCGCGGACCACTTGAAGAGATCGCCCAGCTCCGGCGAGGCGTAGCCGCCGGTCGCGGTGAGCGTCACGTCCGGAAACCACGCGGCCTCGGCCACGCCCACGCGCTGCTGGGCGGCGAGCATGCTCGCCTGCGCCGCGGATACGTCGGGGCGGCGCGCGAGCACCGTCGCGGGAATCCCGGCGGGAACGGTGGGCAGGGCCGTCTCCCATTGGCCTGCCGGCAGGGAGAACCCGGAGGCCACCTCGCCCACCAGGACGGCGAGCGCGTTCTCGAGCTGGGCCCGGCGCCGGTCGAGCGCGAGCGCTTCGGATTCGGTGGCCGCCACCTCCGCGCGGGCGCGCGCCACGTCCAGCTCGGCCACGTCCCCCGCGCGAAAACGCCGCTCGGTGAGGTCCAGCGTCTCGCGGTAGGCCGTCACGGTCCCGCGCACGAGCGAGCGCTCCACGTCGAGGGCCCGCAGCTCGAGATAGGCCTGCGCCACTTGCGCCTGGACGAGCAGCCGCGTGCTCTGCAGCAGGCCCGCGCGCGCATCCGCGTCGAGCCGCGCCGCGTCGGAGCCGCGCGCCAGCTTGCCGAAGAGGTCGAGCTCGTAGGCGAGGCTCGCGCCGGCCGCGCCAAAGGAACGCGCCGGGCCCGCGGATCCGTCGACGATTCCGCCCACCCGCGACGCCGAGGCCTGCACGCCCAGTTGCGGCGCGCGATCGGCGTCGACGATGCCGGCGATGGCTCGCGCCTGCGCCAGCCGCGCCGCCGCGACCTGGATGCCCGCGTTGCCGCGATCGGCGCGCTCGACGAGGTCGTCGAGCACGGGGTCGGCGAACGCCTTCCACCATTGCCCGCGGGAATTCGCCTCCGCGGGCGCGGCGGTCGTCCACCGCCCGGCCTCCTTGAACTGCGCGGGCGTTTCGGGAAGGCGCGAGGCGTCGATGGCGGGCGGAGTCGCGCATCCGGCGATCACCAGGGCCGCAAGAAGTGTCGTGAGTCTCATGGTCGTCAATCCGATGAGCCGGCGAAAGCCTCGATGTGCGGGATCTCGCCGTGTTGCTTGAGGGGACGGTTGCCGGCGAGCGCGCGCAGGAGCACGTAGAACACCGGGGTGAGGAAGAGCCCGAACGCGGTCACGCCGATCATGCCGGCGAAGACGGCGATGCCCATGGCCTGGCGCATCTCGGCGCCGGCGCCGGTGGCGAACGCCAGCGGAATGACGCCCATCACGAAGGCGAGCGACGTCATCAGGATCGGGCGTAGCCGCAGCCGGCTCGCCTCGATGGCGGCGGCCGGCGGCGACTTGCCGGCGAACTCGAGCTCGCGGGCGAACTCCACGATCAGGATCGCGTTCTTCGCCGACAGCCCCACCAGCACCATGAGGCCGATCTGCGTGAAGATGTTGTTGTCGCCGTGCGTGAGCCACACCCCGGTCATGGCGGCGAGCAGCGCCATCGGCACGATGAGGATGATGGACAGCGGCAGCACCAGGCTCTCGTAGAGCGCGGCCAGCACCAGGAACACCAGCACGATCGACAGCGGGAAGATCCACGCCGCCGAGTTCCCCGCGAGGATCTCCTGGTAGGTGAGCTCGGTCCACTCGTAGCCGATGCCGGGCGGGAGCGTTTCCGCCGCGATGCGCTCGACGGCCGCCTGCGCCTGCCCGGAGGAGTAGCCCGGGGCCGCGCCGCCGTTGATGTCGGCGGCGAGGAAGCCGTTGTAGCGCATGGCGCGCTCGGGCCCGAAGCTGGGCTTCACGTCCAGCAGCGCCGACAGCGGCACCATCTCGCCGCTGTTGGAGCGGACCTTCAGGTGGCCCACGTCCTCGCTCTTCGCGCGGAAGGGCGCGTCGGCCTGCACGCGCACCGAGTAGGTCCGGCCGAACTTGTTGAAGTCGTTGACGTAGAGGCTCCCGAGGTAGATCTGCATCGTGTCGAACACCTCGGTCACCGGCACGCCGAGCTGGCGCGCCCGGGTGCGGTCCACGTCCGCGTAGAGCTGCGGCACGTTCACCTGGAAGCTGGAGAAGAGGCCCGCCAGCTCCGGCGTCCGGTACGCCTTGCCCAGGAATTCCTTGGTCGCGGCGTCGAGCGCCGCGTAGCCGAGGGACGCGCGGTCCTCGATCTGCAGTTTGAAGCCGCCGGTGGTGCCCAGGCCCTGCACGGGCGGCGGCGGGAAGATCGCGATGAACGCCTCGGGGATCGCCGCGAACTTCCGGTTCAGGCTCCCCGCGATGGCGCCGCCGCTCGCGGCGGGCCCGCGGCGCTCGTCGAAGTTCTTGAGCGTGACGAAGACCACGCCCGCGTTGGCGCTGTTGGTGAACCCGTTGATCGACAGTCCGGGGAACGCGACCGCGGATTCCACGCCGGGGTGCTCGAGGGCGATCTTGCCCATCTTGCGGATCACCTCCTCGGTGCGGTCCAGCGTCGCGCCGTCGGGAAGTTGCGCGAAGCCCACCAGGTACTGCTTGTCCTGGCCGGGCACGAAGCCGCCCGGCACCGCCTTGAAGAGCCCGGCGGTGGCGAGCGCCAGCGCGAGGTACACGCCCATCACCAGCGCCTTGCGCGAGAGCACGCCCTGCAGCCGCCCGGTGTAGGCGCCGGCCCCGCGCCTGAAGAGGCGGTCGAAGCCCCGGAAGAGGCCGCCCAGCGTGCGGTCCATGATCCGCGTCAGGCGGTCGGGCGGCGCGCCCTTGCCCTTGAGGAGCAGCGCCGAGAGGGCCGGGGAGAGCGTGAGCGAGTTGACGGCGGAGATCACCGTGGAGATGGCGATGGTCAACGCGAACTGCTTGTAGAACTGGCCGGTGAGCCCGGAGATGAAGGCCATCGGGACGAACACCGCCACGAGCACGAGCGCGATGGCGATGATCGGGCCGGACACCTCGCGCATGGCGCGGTAGGTCGCATCGCGCGGGCTGAGCCCCGCCTCGATGTTGCGCTCCACGTTCTCCACCACCACGATCGCGTCGTCCACGACGATGCCGATGGCGAGCACCAGCCCGAAGAGGGAGAGCGCGTTGATGGAGAAGCCGAAGAGGTGCAGCACCGCGAAGGTGCCGATGACGGACACCGGCACCGCGAGCAGCGGGATGATCGAGGCGCGCCAGGTCTGCAGGAAGAGGATCACCACCAGCACCACGAGCGCGACGGCCTCGAGGAGGGTGGTCACCACCGCCTTGATGGAGGCGCGCACGAACTGCGTCGGGTCGTAGACGATGCGGTAGTCGACGCCCTCGGGCATCGTCCGCTTGATCTCGGCCATCTTCGCGCGGACGTTGTCCGAGATCTGGATGGCGTTGGAGTGGGGCGCGGCGAAGATCGGGATCGCCACCGCGGGCTTGTTGTCCAGCAGCGAGCGCAGCGCGTACTCGGAGGCGCCCAGCTCCAGGCGCGCCACGTCGCGAAGGCGCGTGACGGCGCCGCCGGAATCGGCCTTGACGATGATGTCGCCGAATTCCTCCTCGGTGTTCAGCCGCCCCTGTGCGTTGATGGACAGCTGCAGGTCGACGCCGGGCAGGTTCGGGGAGGCGCCCACCACGCCCGCGGCGGCCTGCACGTTCTGCTCGCGGATGGCGCGCACCACGTCGCCCGCGGAGAGCCCGCGCTCGGCCACCTTGCGCGGGTCGAGCCACACGCGCATCGAGTAGTCGCCGGCGCCGAAGAGCAGCACCTGGCCCACGCCCTCGATGCGCGCGAGGCGGTCCTTCACGTTCAGCACCGCGTAGTTGCGCAGGTACGTCATGTCGTAGCGCTCGTTGGGCGAGACGAGGTGCACGACCATCGTGAGGTCGGTGGCGCCCTTGACGGTGGTGACGCCGAGCCGGCGCACCTCCTCGGGCAGCCGCGGCTCGGCCTGCGTGACGCGGTTCTGGACGATCTGCTGCGCCTTGTCCGGGTCGGTGCCGAGGCGGAAGGTCACGGTGAGCGTGAGGCGCCCGTCGGCCGTGGCCTGGCTGCCCATGTAGAGCATGCCCTCGACGCCGTTGATCGACTCCTCGAGCGGGGTGGCCACGGTCTCCGCGATCACCTTGGGATTGGCGCCGGGGTACTGCGCGCGCACCACCACCGTGGGGGGCACCACTTCCGGGTATTCCGCGATGGGCAGCACCCGGATCGCGATGAGGCCGGCGATCAGGATGAGCAGCGAGAGCACGCCCGCGAAGATCGGGCGGTCGATGAAGAATCTGGAGAGGTTCATGGAATGGCCTTCAGCTTGCGCGGGGGCTCAGGTTCGCCATCTGCGCGGGCTGCGGGGCCACGAGAGCCCCGGGGCGCACGCGCTGCAGGCCGTTCACGACGATGCGCTCGCCGGCCTTGAGGCCGGAGGTCACGATGCGCAGCCCGTCGACGCTCGCCCCCAGCGACACCTCCCGGTAGGTGGCCAGGTTGTCCGCGCCCACGACCAGCACGAACTTCTTGTCCTGGTCCGTGCCGATGGCGCGCTCGTTGACCAGCAGCGCTCCCGTGGGCCTGGCCCGGCCGAGGCGAAGTTGCGCGAACTGCCCGGGGATGAGCGTGCCGTCGGGGTTGTCGAAGACGGCGCGCGCGCGCACGGTGCCGCTCTTCGCGCTCACCTGGTTGTCCACCAGCTGCAGGTGGCCGCGCAAGGGCGCGCCTTCCCCGGCCGCCGTGCCCATGAGCACCGGGATGCTCGCGAGGCGCGAGGGCGAGGAGGCCGTGCCGGGCACGTCCTTCAGGGCGCGCGCGATCACCTGCTCGTCGGCGTCGAAGCTCGCGTAGATGGGCGAGACGCTCACGAGCGTGGTGAGCACCGGCGCGCCGGGGCCCGCGGGCACGAGGTTGCCCACCGTGACCTCGAGCCGGCCCACGCGCCCGGCAACGGGGGCGCGCACCTGCGTGTAGCCGAGGTTCAGCTTCGCCGACTGCAGGGCGGCCTCGGCCGCGCGCAGGTTGGCCTCCGCCTCCTCGCGCGCGTTCGTCCGCTGGTCGAGCTCCCGCTTGGCGATGGCGCCCTGCTCGGACAACCGCTGGGCGCGCTCGACTTCGCCCGTGGTGTACCGGACGCGCGCCTGGGCGGCGATGACCTGGGCCTGGGCGCGTTCGGCCTCGGCGGCGTAGGGCGCCGGGTCGATGGTGATCAGGAGGTCGCCCGTCTTGACGAGGGCGCCCTCGCGGAAGTGCACCGACTGCAGCGCGCCGGCGACGCGCGAGCGCACGTCCACGCGCTCCACGGCCTCGAGCCTGCCCGAGAAGTCGTCCCAGGCGGACACCTCGGCGTTCACGACGGTGGCGACCATCACGGGCGTGGGCGCCGCCTCCGGCGCGGCATTGGCGGCGTTGGAGGTGCGCAGGGCCAGCACTCCGGCGGCGAGCGCGGAGGCGGCGAAGATGAGGCCGACGCCCGTGGCGATGCGGCGGCGTGTGGCGGTATAGGTCGAGTTCATTGTCGATGTCCCCAGGTAATAAAGTGTAACAATCACTACAGAACGATTTGCGGACTTTAGGATCCGTTGCCAGGAAGTGTCAAGGGATTTAGTATTGACCGCTATGAAAACTGTGCCGAAACGCGCCACCGGGGCCCTGGAATGCGCCAGCGGGGGGGTGAACGCGCGCCGCCCGCGGGGCCGGCCGCGCGGTTTCGACCGCGCCGCCGCCCTCGAGGCCGCGATGAACGTCTTCTGGCGCAAGGGCTTCGAGGCCACGTCGGTGCTGGACCTCACGCAGGCGATGGGCATCAACCCGCCGAGCCTCTACGCGGCGTTCGGCGACAAGGAGCGGCTTTTCCTGGAGGCGGTCGTGTACTACCAGGAGGGGCGCTACGCGTCGTGCCCCTATGTCGAGGAAGCGACGGCGAAGGGCGCGGTCGGTCGGCTTCTCGCGCACCTGGCCGACGAGCTGCCGGCGCCGGAGCATCCCGGCTGTCTCATGGTGATGACGATGGCGACGGCGGGCTGCTCGCCGGAGCTGAAGGCGGCCCTGAGCGAGCGGCGCGCCTTCTCGCGCACGCGGCTCGAGGAGCGCATCGACCGCGGCATCAAGGAAGGCGACGTCCCGGCGGGCACCGACGCCGCGTCCCTGGCGGATTTCTTCGCGACGATCATCACCGGCATGGCGTTGCAGGCGCGCGACGGCGCCACGCGCCGCGCCCTGCGCGCAACGGTCGAGCGCGCGATGCAGCTCTTTCCGGATCCGCCCGCGGCGCGCGGGAAGAAGCGCGCCCGGCGCGAGCCGCGGGCCGCGTAGGCCCGATCGCCCCGCCGCCCGTCTAGCGGGCGCTCCCGAGGTGCAGGTCGAGCTTGTCCAGCGTCCCGCCGAACCCGCCTTCCATGGACTTGTAGCCGTCCTTGAAGACGCGGCGCTCGGCCTCGCTCGCGTTGATCGGCGCGCTGCGGATCGTGAGCGTCGTTCGGCCCGCGGTCTCGGCGAAAGTCACCATGATGAGCATCTCCAGCGGCCAGTCGAGGCTCGCGGGGTGGCGCGCGAGGCCGCCTTGGGGGTCCGAGAAGGAGTTCACCCAGACGATGCGGCGCCGCGGCAGGATCTCGCGATAGACGAAGCGTCCCCACATCTCCTCGCCGCCGGGCGCGCGCATGCCGTAGTGGAACGTCCCGCCGGCGCGCAGGTCGAGCGTCGCCTTGGCCATCGCGAGACCCTTCGGGCCCCACCATTTCTCCAGGTGGCCGACCTCCGTGTGCGCCTTCCACACCAGGTCGAGGGGGGCGTCGAAGGTGCGCGTGATGACGAACGCGTCCTGCAGGGCCACGTGGTCGCGCAGCCTGCCCATGGTCTCCTTGAGCCCCTCGAAGGCGCCGTATTTCCCGATCACGAAATCGCGCGCGTCGTTCGACGGGAAGCGCATGCGCATCGACAGCCGGGTCTTGCCGCCCTCGTCCTCGAAGGTGACCACGACGTCGAACTGCACCGCCCCCGTCTCCTTGTCGCCGCCGTGCTTGTACACCAGGCGCGAGGGGGCGACGACTTCGAGGAAGGTGATGATGTTCTCGTAGTCGGTGCCGTCGGGGCCGTGCATCACGAAGCGCCATTGGCC
>JAGRPO010000052.1 GCA_019449455.1 Betaproteobacteria bacterium
GCCCACTGGTTGGGCGGCGCGAGCGAGGCCGGGTCGACGAGATCGTCGAGGCCGAGGTAGCGCCCGGTGCCGACGAACACCACGCGGAAGCCGTTGATGAGCCCCAGCTCCGGCCGGGACGTGATGGACTGGGGCTTGCCGCCCGCGTCCTTGAGCGCGGCGAGGCGAATGGCCACCGGCGACGCGCCCTGCAAGTCGAACTTCCACACGTTGCCGTAGAGGTCGCCCCCGTAGACGTACTTCGCGGTGTTGTTGATGGCGAAATTGTCGGCGTAGGCGCTCAGGTGGTTGAATCCCGCGGGGGTCGTCAGGGTGCCCACGCCGGTGTCGATCTTCTGCAGGATGGCGCCGGTGGCGAGGTCGGCCACGAAGAGATAGCCGCGGCCCGTCCCCGGCGAGACGTTGTTCATGCCCGACGTGAACAGCACGACCCATTTCTTGTCGCTCGCGCGCTTGGTGATGACGGGATTGCCGTGGGTCAGGCCGATGTCGGGGTCGCTGATGGCGCAAATCGTCGGGTCGGAGCAGATCTCCCACAGCACCTTGGGGCTCGTGGGCACCGTCACGTCGAGGGCGTAGTAGCCCCGGCCGCCGCCGTTGAGCCCCGACACCAGAACCGTCTTCCAGCCGCCGCCGACAAAGGCGTCCATGAGCTGGGGCGAGCCGTCCACGCTGTACTCGTGCGTCGTCGCCCAGTTCTGGGTGGCGAGCCTGTGCAGCTTCGGCATGACGATCCGCGGAACGTAGGCCCACATCTCCGTGCCCGTGTCGCCGTTGAGGGCGTGCAGCATGCCGTCGTTGGCGGCGATGAAGAGCGTGGCCTGGCGCGCCGTGTTCGTGGTCTTGAAGGTCTCGTAGGTGGGCGACACCACATCGGCGAAGCTGAACTGGGGCGCCTTCATGAAGGCGGGGGTCGCGTTCACCGTGTCGCCCAGGATGTGCTCGCGCGCGCGGAAGGGCGGGTTGGTTTCCGGGATGACGAAACTCTCGAACTGGCGGTGACCGCGCAGCCAGTTCACCAGGTTGTCCCCGTTGTTGGCGATGGCCTTCTGGGCCAGGGTGAGGAGCGCGCACTGCGAAAACTTCGTGCACTTGGCTTCGAAGTAGTCGCGTTCGCGGGCGATGCCACCCACGGGAGTATCGGACAGGCTCGCCCAGGTGAACGGCTTCCTCTTGCCGCCGGCCGACTCGTCGATGGTGAAGATGTCGCGCGAGTCGGTGCCGGCGCCCGAGCGCCCGTCGAGAAGCGACTGCGCCGACCAGACGATATCGGGCAGGACGTTGCCGGACACGGTGTCGATGCGCTGAGCGACGACTTCGCCGTCCCACTTCGCGGTGCGGAAGGTCGAGCTGTAGATGAAGTTGTCCGTCTCCGTGATGTTCGGGCTCGAGGTCGCGGACGCGGCAGCGGCCGCCGTCTGGATATTCAGCGACGCGAGCGCTTCCTGGAGGCCCTGGCTGAGGGAGTTCGGGTCGCCCGCGCTGAAGTACTTGCCGCGCCCGTTGACCGCGGCATGCCAGAGGTCGTCCAGCGCGCTCGGCTGGTTCGATGCCGGAAGCGGCCAGTTGCAGGTTCCCGTGGTCCACGAGCAGGCGTTGTTGACGCCCGTCCTGATCCTGTGGAAATCGCCTGTCGTCGCGGACTCGTAGTCGGGCCTGTAGTCCATGAGCCCCTCGAGGCCGAGCCCGAGGGTGAAGGTCACCATGTGCTGCGCGGCGACGGTGTCCCTGTCGGTGGTGGGAACGTTGTTTTCCCAGCCCGCGCCGGTGCGCAGGTCGGTCTTGTAGTAGTACGCGGCCACGTCCGCCAGCGTGTTCGTCGCGCCGGTGACGCCGCCGTCGTAGGCGCCGTAGGCGCGCGTCGTCAACCCGCTGTCGGCGTTGTCCTGGTTGGCGACCCCCGAGTAACTGTCGTTCCAGTAGCCGTCCGTCGTGAGGAGGGCGAAATTCTGCTGGCAGGAATACTCCATCGGATCCGGATCGCCGGTCTTGATCTTTTCGCCCTTGTAGTACCGACCCACCATGTCGAGCGTGACCCGGTTGGCAGTGCCGCCCGCGGTGTTCTGGTCGTAGAGGATCTGGTACCAGGCGGCGCGCACCGTCGAGTCGAACTTGGCGACCCCTCGGTACTCGGTGGCCGACGCCGCTCCCATGGAGCCCGGGTGGATCGTGATGAACCCGATGCGGAAGCGGTCGTCGATCCCGAGGAAGGCGCGCCCGGTGGCCGTCTTCATGAGCGCCAGCCGCGTGCGGTAATACGTCCACCAGTTGGCGAAATTCTGGATTTCCTCGGCGTACGTGCACGACGTCGCCGAAGCGCAGTCGGTGCGCACCGATGTGGCGCTCTTCGCGTAGCTCGCGGTTGCCGGGACGATGTCCGTCCGGGTGAAGGCGCCGTAGCGCGGGTATTTATAGGTGGCGGACGTGAACTTCTTCTGGCAACGGGCCGTGCCCGCGGAGTTGCCCGAGACCACCGTGGCCAGGATCGCGTCGGCCGCGGACTTGCACCAGCGGATCGGCGCGGCATTCGTGTTCGTGCCGGTCGGGGTCTTGCTGAGCACGCACGTCGTCAGGTTCTCGTCCTCGCAATGCTCGACCGGGCTGATGGTGTAGTAGTGCGCGTTGGAGCTCGTGATCTTCTGCTTGTTGTAATACGCCGTCGTCGGGAAGCCGGAGTTGGCGCCCGTGCTCGGCCAGTAGAGGAAGGAGCTCGACGTCCCGGCGAACGGCGCCACGTTGTGGATTCCGTTCTTGCGGCATTTCGCGGGGTCGGCGAGATCGACGGCGCTGGGGGTCGCGACGTTGCAGTAGACCACCTCCGGAAATCCGCCGACGAGGTTCGTCTTGGTGTTCCCGAGGTAGAAGTCGTCCAGGGCGTTCGTCGGGTCGGCGTTTCCGAGGCTCGTGCCCGCGGAATCCACGCCCGGGGCATAGGTGATGTCGGGGTTGTACCAGATCTTGTTGAACCCGTTGGCGTAGTACGGTGCCTCGGCGTAGGTGGGGTTGGACCTGTCCGTGAGCGAGCTGAACGTGTTCGCGTTGTTGCTGGCGTTGCCGCAGGGGAAGCCGCTCGCCGAGGAAGTGGCGCCGGGGCCCGTGCACGACGACGTGGTGCACTTCTTGCAGTTGTAGTACAGGGTCAGGCTGCTGTCCCGGTAGATCTGGTCCGGCATGTAACTCCACTTCATCGAGTCCGAGTCGTCCAGGATGTACATGAGGTTCGGCAGGACGGCGTCCGATGGCGAGTTCGCGAGCGGTACGGATGCGATATCCGCCAGTTCCGCGCCGGCATCGCGGGGCGCGAGAAGCCCCGTGGCGGCGACAGCGAGGACGGAGACGATGAAGCTGCGGATTCGGGATGGGTATGCCATGCGGATTACTCCTGGGGAGTAGAGGCGCTTCAGATGCCGACGAGCACGCTCGACTGGATGACGCTCACGGTGTCGCGAGGTCCCTCGACGCGCGTGGTGACGCGGTAATAGAGCTGCGGCGTCCCGACGAACTGGGGCGCCCCCACCGACATGCTGCCGCCGCCGGTCCCGCTGGTCTTGGGGTAAAAGAGGGCGCATTCGTTCTGGACGCCGGCGAGCGAGCCGTTGTAGGGCGTATCGGGCAGCGTGCACATGCGGTGGATGATGAAGCGGACGACGTTTCCGGAGGCGTCCGGCGTGCCGCCGTTGACCGCCGTGGAATTGGTCCAGCTCGCGGCCTCGAACCAGTTCGGCTCGGTTCCCGGCCGGGCGGAATAGTAGCCCTTCGCCGTAATGGTGTTCTGCAACGTGGGGCCGGCGCTGTTGGCCTTGAGCCACTCCACCGCCTCCGCCGTGCCGCGGTCGGCCACCATGATGGCCGCCTGCTTGAAGGCCATGTTGCCGGCGACGACGAGGCCGGTGTCGACGGAGCGCATCATGGCCACGCCCGCCATCGTCATCGCCACGAGGACGATGAGCGCGATGAAGAGCACGAGGCCTTCCTGGGCGCGGCGGGGGCCGCGGCCGCAGGCGCGATGTCTGGCGATTCGGGAGTTCAGCATGGCCGGGATCCAGTCGGGTTCGCGGAAAGCATCAGGTTTCCTTGGGGAACCACACCATGTTGCGGATGGGCACCACCACCTCGAACGTCCGGTAGCGATAGCACTGCCACTCGGTCGGGTCGGCGAACGCCGTTCTCACGTCGAGGACGATGCCCGGCGGAATGGTGGACGGCGCGAGGGCGATCCACCGGGGGTCGTTCACCGTGGCGGTGCAAAGGCCCGTACCGGGATCGCGCTTCTCCGGCGTCATGCTCCGGGCCGTCACCACCAGCCGCACGGCGATGATTCGCGCCCAGTGCGTTCCCGTGGCCGCCGCCGGCATGCTGTCGGCCCACTGGTCGGTGTTGTTGCCGATGTCCACGTCCACTTTCGAAGGCGCCGTCGACGCGACGTCGCCGTCCTGGTCGCCGTCGTAGCCGTATTGCGCCTGGAGCTGCACCACGCCATCGGCCAGCTCGAAGGTCGCGCCCGGATCGCCGGGCGTGAGCGAGTTGATCGCCACGAGCCTCTGGTTGCGGATGGCGTACGAGACGACCGTCGGCGCCGCGCCGAGGTTGTAGAGGCGCCCCCCGGTGCCCGTGGCGGGATTCCATTCCTCGTACCGGACGTCGTTGGGCGGCGGCAGCCCGCTCGGACGGTTGTAATCCGCGGGCACGTTGACGCCTTCGGAGTTCTTGTAGTTGCCGCTGTTGTGGATCACGTTGTCGGAGGCGCCCACTCCGGGAAGTTCGGTGGCCTGCGCGAGCGTGCAGTCCTTGCCGTCCTGCGCGGCGACGACCAGGTCGCCGGGCGTGAAGCCGAAACGGTTGTCCACCTTGTAAGCGGCCGAGGAGGTCGGCATGTCCGCCTTCATGTGGGCCGGCGCCATGAAGAGGTCGGAATTCCCGAACGCCAGGCGGATCTCGTCCGGCGCCCCGGCCACCCCGTTCATGATCTCCACGGGCACCAGCTTGAACGCGATCGGCTGGTTGGTTCCCATGAACCAGCCGTTGATCTTGCAGCCGAGGAGCTGCATGTTGTTGATGCCGTAGCCCGCCATGCGGATGTCGCGCTCGATCTGGAAGAGGCCGAAGACGCCGTTCTGCTGCGCGTCGCTGCCACCGGTCGTGGTGCGCTTCTGGCCTTCCGACACCGCGAAGACCTGGAAGATGACGACCGTGCCGATGAGGCCGATCATCACGCCCACCATCAGCTCGACGAGCGTGAAGCCTCGCGACGATCGGGGAAGGTTGCCGTTTCTCATGATGGCGGTTCCGGCTGGAGTCCTAGGGGTCGCTGACATAGGCCACGGCGACGTGGTTGCTGGGCGTGAGGGCATCCGGGGCACGCCACCGGAGCGTGACGGTGACCTGGCGGCCTCCGGCGACCGGCGCGACGACGGTCACGTCGGGGGGATAGGTATCGCTGCCCGGCAGCAGCGCATAGACCTTCTGCACCCAGGCGTCGGCCGACGGCGAGCCGCCGCTGACTCCGGAACTGACGGCGTACTTCGGCACGTTGTCGTAGTTCGTCCCGCGGTCCACCCAGATCTCGCTGATGATTTCGTTCGCCAGGAACGCGGCCTCGGTGCGGTAGCGCGCGTTGGACACGGTGCTCACCGACACCGCCTGCATCGCGACGAGCGCCAGGATGCCGAGCGAGAAGATGAGGATGCCGATGAGGGCCTCGAGGAGGACCACACCTTGCTGGTCGGAGCTTCTTGGAGTCATGGTCGGCCTCACGATCAGCAAGACCTCGGGTCGCCGGCGGCCACCTTGGGATCGCACATGCGGATGGCGCCTCCGGGAGGGATGACGATGCGCAGCTTGCGGCGGTCCGCTTCGACGGTAATGAGCGGGTTGTCCACCTCGACCATCGAAAGGGAAGGCGAGGCGTCCGCGTTGGAGACCACGCGGCCCAGCGCGCTGAAGGTCACGGTGTCGGCGCCGGCGGGCGTGAGAACGATAGTGGCGTTGGGCGAGCCTTCCTCCGCCGCGCGGCCGAACTCGGGCGGGTCGAGGTCGGGGTTGGAGCTGAGGTTCACCGCCCATTGCGTGTTCGTGCCGGTGACGAGCCTGAACTGCATGGCCATGTTGCGCCGGATGGCCTCGTTCTTCGCCGTCTGAAGCCCGTTCAGGATCGCATCCGCGGCCGTGCGGATCTGCGTGTTCTGGATCCACGTGCTGTAGGACGGCATGGCCATCGCGATCAGGGTCGCGACGATCGCGATCGCGACCATGATCTCGATGAGCGACATGCCCAACTGGGCGGCGCGGCGCATCAGCAGTCGCCTTTCCTCGTGACGAAGCAGGGGGCGGGCATGACCGCCGGCGCCCAGCCCACCTTCGTGGCCGTCGTCTGCCGGACGTTCCTCTCGTTGATGGTGAACGTGAATCCGACGACCCGTCCCGCGCTGCCGGTGGCGGTGGCGACGTAGGTCTGGCCGGCGGACGCGCAGTTGTAGGTGAAATTGGTGCCGGCCGGGGCGGTCGCGCCGCAATTGTCCAGCCCGACGCCGTCGTAGGTGCGGTTGTCCTGGAAATACTGCTCCATGCGCACGCGAAGGTCCGCGAGCCCGGTGTGCCCCTCGACCAGCTGGCTGCGCGTGATGTAGTCGGTGTACTGCGGCACCGCGATCGCCGCCAGAATGCCGATGATCGCGACGACGATCATTACCTCAATCAGGGTGAAGCCGGATGCTTTGGTCATGGAATCCTCCAGTACGTTCCGCATGCTAGGGGCCTTCGCCGGGGCCCGCCATTCGGCCCGACGCGAGGCGACGGGCGGCCGACGAACGGACGGCAGTCCGCCCCGTCCGTTTGCCCGCCCCGGATCTCGCGAAAGGTGGGGTCTCGCGCTATAATGTCCGGCTCGCGTGCTGTTGTAGCTCAGTTGGTAGAGCAACTGATTCGTAATCAGTAGGTCGGTGGTTCGAATCCACTCAACAGCACCAGTCGTTCAAATGAGAAACGCCGTGGCCCGCGCCACGGCGTTTCTCGTTGCTTGCGGGATCGGCAGGCTCCTCAGCAAGACCCCTTCTTGTCGCCGTGGGCCTCGTGGGCCGGCCAGGCGCTGTTGCCGACGCTGATCGTCCTGCCCTTGGAGAGGTCGCCGCCCGGGATGTGGCAGATCGTGATCTTCTCCTCCGTGCCCGTGCCCGAGCCCGTCTCGGTAGTGTTCTGGATGATCACCTCGTGGGCGAGCACGTCGGTGCTTGCCTCGATCTTCGCGCCCTTTACGTGCACCCGCATTCCGACCAGGAGATCGGCGAACGTCTTGCGCGTGGAGCCCTGGCGGATGGCGGTGACGCCGGGACGGACGATGACGGTGCGCCCGTTGAGCATGAACTTGCTGTCGCCGGCGGGATCGACGGAGACGAAAGCCTCGATCAGACCTTCCAGCTCGATGCCCGCATCGCCGATGCCGCGGCGGTCCTGGTCGATGAGGACCACCTCGCCCCCAACCAGTTGCACGCTGATGGTGATCTGCTGGTTGGCCGCGACTTCCTGGAACACGAGCGTCCCCACGGTGTCGCTCCCCTGCGTGAAGACGAGCGTGAAGCTTCCCGCGGGCAGCCCGCGCAGGGTGAACGTGCCGTCGTCGCCCACGGTGGTCGTGATGTCGGGCTCCCCCTGGACGGTGACCACGATCGGGTCGCCGGCCGCGGTCGGGACGACGCCGGCCTTCGCGCTCACCGTCGCCGCAACGAACTTGCCCGCCACGATCGTCGACTTCGTCGCCGCGACCTCGGTCGTTCCGCCGCCGCCGCCGCATCCCCCGACGAACAACATGCCCGCCGCCAGCACGCCCGCCAGAAGACTTCTCAATCCGATTTTCAGTGTCATGGCCGAACTCCTTTTCCAACGCGTCAAAGTCGAGGGCACTGATGACAGCACGGCCGCCGCGCGCGAACTGTGGGAAAAATCACATTCCGGAAGTTAAGTTGCGCCATGCGCGTCGCGGAGGGCCGAATGTGACGCAACCCGGCAACGATGTCGCCGATCGACGACGGCGATCGGCGCGAAAATCGAATAACATTCCGGGTGTTCGACTCTCCAGGAAATCATCGCGATGCCGCTGACGGTCCAGGAAATCCTCGACGACAAGATCGGCCAGGGTCGCCGCACGCACGGCGTCGTCCCGGAGTCTCCCGTCCGCGAGGCCGTCGCCACCATGATCCGCGAGGACATCGGCTCGGTCGTCGTGCTCGACGCCGGCGCATTGGTGGGCATCATCACGCTTCGGGAGCTGCTGAAGGGTCTCGACAGCCTCGGCCCGCGGCTCCTGGAGGCGACCGCGCGCGAAGTGATGAACTCGAGCCCGGCCGTCGTCCACCCCGAGGACTCCGCCGACGGCCTGCGCGCGATGATGACCGAGCGGCACGTGAGCCACGCCCCGGTGGTGAAGGACGGGCGGCTCGTGGGAATAATCTCCTTCCACGACATCGCCCGCAGCGCGGTGAAGGACGTGGCCTTCGAGAACCGGCTTCTCAAGCAGTACATCAAGAACTGGCCGAAATCCTAGCGGCCGGCGGCGCTCACTTCAGGAAGAGCCGGTAGGCGGGATTGCGCGTCTCGTCCGCGTAGTCGTAGCCCAGTTCCCTCAGGAAACGCCGGAACGCCGCCCGGTCCTTGTCCGGCACCTGCAGCCCCACCAGCACGCGCCCCACGTCCGAGCCCTGGTTGCGGTAGTGGAAGAGCGAGATGTTCCACCCGGACCCCATGTGCTTGAGGAAGTTCATGAGGGCGCCCGGACGCTCCGGAAACTCGAAACGGTAGACCATTTCGCCCGCCTTCTCCGGCGCGTGCCCTCCCACGAGGTGGCGGACGTGCAGCTTCGCCATCTCGTTGTCCGAGAGGTCGACCGCCTTGAGCCCGGCGCGGTGAAGCTGCGCGACCAGCCGGTCGATCTCGTCGCGCCCGCTCACCGTCACCCCGATGAAGACGTGCGCCTGCGCCGGGTCGGCGATCCGGTAGTTGAACTCCGTGACGTTGCGGCGGCCGAGCAGCTCGCACAGCGCCCGGAAGCTGCCCGGCTTCTCCGGAATGGTCACCGCCAGCACCGCCTCGCGATGCTCTCCCAGCTCCGCGCGCTCGGCCACGAAGCGCAACCGGTCGAAGTTCATGTTGGCGCCGCAGACGATCGCCACCACGGTCTTTCCCTTGATGCGGCGCCGGGCCAGCCAGCGCTTGGCGCCGGCGAGCGCCAGCGCGCCCGAGGGCTCCACCACGGTGCGGGTGTCCTCGAAGATGTCCTTGATGGCCGCGCAGATCTCGTCGGTGTCGACGAGCACCATCTCGTCGACCAGCTCCTGGCAGAGCCGGAAGGTTTCGCGCCCCACCTGCCGCACCGCCACGCCGTCGGCGAAGATGTTCACGTGCGGCAGCGTCACGCGCCGGCCCGCCTTGAGCGAGACCGTCATGGCGTTCGAATCCTCCGGCTCCACGCCGACGATGCGGGTCGTGGGCGAAAGCTGCTTCACGTACGCCGCGATGCCCGCGATCAGCCCGCCGCCGCCCACCGGCACGAAGATGGCGTCGATCGGCCGCTGGTGCTGCCTGAGGATCTCCATGCCGATCGTGCCCTGCCCCGCGATGACGAGGGGATCGTCGTACGGGTGCACGAAGGCGAGGCCCTCCTTCTTCGCGAGCGCCTTCGCGTGCTGCGCGGCCTCGTGGTAGCTGTCGCCGTGCAGCACCACCTTCGCCCCGCGCGCCGCCACCGCCGACACCTTGATCCGCGGCGTGGTCACCGGCATCACGATCGTGGCCGTCGTCCCCAGCTTCTGGGCGCCCAGCGCCACGCCCTGGGCATGGTTTCCCGCGCTCGCGCAGATCACGCCGCGCGCGAGCTGGGCGGGCGTCAGGTGCGCCATCTTGTTGTAGGCGCCCCGCAGCTTGAACGAGAAGACCGGCTGCTTGTCCTCGCGCTTGAGGAGGATGTGGTTGCCGGTGCGCCTGGAGATGGCGGGGGCGGGCTCGAGGGGGCTTTCGATGGCCACGTCGTAGACGCGGGCCGAAAGGATCTTGCGCAGGTAGTCGGTTTTCATGATTCTCCCAGACCCCAAGAATACCAATATATGATTGCCTCCATGGATCAGGACTCGCTCAAGAAGCTCTGCGCCGGGGCGGCCCTCGCCTTCGTCGAGGACGACATGATGGTGGGCGTGGGCACCGGCTCGACGGTGAACCATTTCATCGATGCGCTCGCCGCGCGCAAGGCGCGCATCGCGGGCGCCGTCTCCAGCTCGGAGGCGAGCGCGAAGCGGTTGCGGGAGGCCGGCGTCCCGGTCGTGGACCTGAACGCCACCGGCGGCTGCGACGTCTATGTCGACGGCGCCGACGAGGTGACGGAGCACCTCGCGATGATCAAGGGCGGCGGCGGGGCCCTGACGCGCGAGAAGATCGTCGCGCAGGCGAGCCGGAAGTTCGTCTGCATCGCGGACGCCTCGAAGCTCGTCCCGGTGCTCGGGAAGTTCCCGCTGCCGGTGGAGGTGATCCCCATGGCGAGGAGCCTCGTGGCGCGCGAGATCGTGAAGCTCGGCGGGCGGCCGGTGCTGCGCGAGGGCGTGGTCACGGACAACGGCAACGTGATCCTCGACGTGCACGGGCTCGCCATCGTCGATCCCGCGGGCCTCGAGTCGCAGCTGAACCAGTTGCCCGGGGTCGTGACCAACGGCCTGTTCGCGCGCCGGCCCGCCGACGTCCTTCTCCTGGGAACGCCCCAGGGCGTGCGGCGCATCGACCGCGCGCGCTAGCGCCGTCACGCAGCCGTCACAATGACGTCCTAGAATCGGCCATCCGGCGTCCGTCCCGCCACCGGCGGGGCGCGGCGCCTCGAAAGAGGATCACCGCAATGTCCCTAAACACCCAGGAACACACCTCGAAGCGCTACGACGCGGAGCTCGAGACCGTGCGCTCGCGCGTGCTGCAGATGGGCGGGCTCGTGGAGACCCAGATCACGGCCGCGATCGAGGCCCTGTCCACCGGCAACATCCAGCTTGCCGAGCAGACGATCGCCAACGACCACCGGGTGAACGCGCTCGAGGTGCAGATCGACGAGGACTGCGCCCACATCATCGCCCGCCGCCAGCCGGCCGCGCAGGACCTGCGCATGATCGTGACGATCATCAAGATGATCACCGACCTCGAGCGCATCGGCGACGAGGCCGAGAAGATCGCGCGCATGACCAAGCTCATCTACTCGGCCGAGAGGCTCCTGCTGCCGCGCTTCGGCGAGATCAAGGTCGCGGCGGGCTACGCCCTCGAGATGCTAAAGAAGGCGCTCGACGCCTTCGCGCGCGTCGACATCACGGCGGCGGCGGCCGTGGTGAAGCAGGACCGGCTCCTGGACGAGCAGTTCCGCGGCATCATGCGCCAGCTCATCACCTTCATGATGGAGGATCCGCGGACGATATCGACCTCCATCGAGATCCTCTTCGTCGCGAAGGCCCTGGAGCGCATCGGCGACCACTCCAAGAACATGTCGGAGTACGTGGTCTACCTGGTGAAGGGCAAGGACGTGCGCCACATCACGGCGGAGGAATTCGAGCGCGAGACCTCGTCGACCTGACCCCGCGCGAACCCGCCGCTCACGCCTTGGGCACGTAACCCTGCACGGCGTCGGCGCCCTCGCCGAAGAAGTGCCTCGTCATCTGCTCCTCGAGGTACTTGCGCGCCCGCGGGTCGGCGAGATTGAGCCGGTTCTCGTTCACGAGCATCTTCTGCTGCTCCAGCCAGGACTTCCACGCCTCCTTCGAGACGCTCTCCCAGAGCTTCTTGCCCAGCTCGCCGGGGTAGGGGGGGAAATCGAGCCCTTCGGCTTCCTTCTTCAGCTTGATGCAATTCACCATGCGAGCCATCGCTAGAGTCCCTTCATGAAGATCTTGGAGCGCCGTTCGTAATTGTAGAGCGACTGCTTGCGCCCGGGCAGCCGCGCGATGTCGGCCTCGGCGAAGCCGCGCTCGATGAACCAGTGCGTCGTGCGGGTGGAGAGCACGAAGAGCGACTTGAACTTCGCGCTCCTCGCGCGCGCCTCCGCGAAGGCGAGGAGGCGCTCGCCCCGCCCGCCGTCGCGGTAGAACGGGTTGACCGCGAGGCAGGCGAGCTCCGCCGTCGACTCCTCCGGGAAGGGATATAGTGCCGCGCAGCCGAGGATGTTGCCGTCGCTCTCGATCACGAAGAAGCGGTCGATCTCGCTCTCGAGCTTGTCGCGCTCGCGCCTCACCAGGATGCCCTGCTGCTCGAGGGGCTCGATGATCTGCAGGATGCCGGGGACGTCCGCGGGCCCCGCGTCGCGGATCACTTCCGGCGACTCCGGCACCACCATCGTGCCGATGCCGTGGTGGGTGAAGAGCTCGATGAGGAGCGCCCCGTCCACGTGCCGGCTGATGAGGTGCGCCCGCTTCACGGCGTTCGAGCAGGCCTTCATCGCGCAGGGAAGGTAGATCTGCACGTCCTCGGGCAGCCCCCCGTTGGAGGCGACGAGCTCGCCGGCCTGCTTCACCGTGAGCTCGGAGATGAGGCGGCCCTTCGCGTCGAGGGCCCCGGCGGTCTCGGTGAGGAAGATGAGCTTGTCGGCCTGCAGGGCGACCGCGGTCGAGGTGGCGACGTCCTCCAGCGTGCAGTTGAAGACGTCCCCCGTCGGCGAGAACCCGAGCGGGGAGATGAGCACCACCTCGTGGTCGTCGAGGCGCCGGCGGATGCCCTCGGCGTCGATCTTCCTCACTTCCCCGGTGTGGCCGAAGTCCACGCCGTCGACCACCCCGACCGGCTTGGCGGTGACGAAGTTGCCCGAGGAGACGCGGATGTCGGCGCCCCACATCGGGCTGTTGGCGAGCTCCATGGAGAGCAGCGCCTCCATCTCCACGCGCACGATGCCGTTGGCCTCCTTCACGCACGAGAGCGCCCGCGCGTCCGTCACGCGTCGGTTGCCCACGTAGCGCGACTCCACGCCGTGCTGGCGCATCTGCTCCTCGACCTGCGGCCGGGTCCCGTGCACCAGCACCACGCGCACCTCCAGGCTCATGAGGACGTTGATGTCGTGGGTGAGCTGCTGGAACTCGCCGTCGGCCAGCACCTCGCCGCCGAAGGCGATCACGAACGTCGCCCCGCCCCACTGGTGGATGTAGGGCGTGGCCGACCGGAACCACTTCACGAAGGCTTCGGTCTTGAGCTCTGGGGGTCTGGGCATCGGCGGGTCTGGAGGGTCGCGAGGCGGATTCTACCGGCGGAAGTCGCCCCACAGGGCCTGCATCGCGGAAAGCGCGGCCAGCGGGGCGGTTTCGGTGCGCAGCACGCGCGGGCCCAGGCGGAGCGGCTCGAAGCCGACCGTGGCCGCGATGTCGAGCTCGCGCCCGGAAAGCCCTCCCTCGGGGCCGACCAGCAGCTCGACCGGCCCGGCGGGCGCGGCGCGCGAGGCGAGCGGCTCGCCCGACTCCGGCGCCAGCATCCAGCGCAGGGCCGTCGAGGGCTGCGCCGCCCAGTCGCGGAAGGCCGCCGTGGGCCGCAGTTCCGGCACCCGGTTCCTGCCGCACTGCTCGCAGGCGGCGATGACCACGCGCTGCCAGTGGGATTCGCGGCGGGCCGCGCGGTCGCCCGACAGGCGCACCACGCTCCTCTCGCAGACCACGGGCTGGATCCAGGCCACGCCGAGCTCGACCGATTTCTGCAGGATCCAGTCCATCTTGTCGGCCTCCGGAAGGCCCTGCACCAGCCCGACCTCGACCGGGGACTCGCGGCCGGCGTCGCGGAAGGCGCCCGTCTTCACGTCGACGCGGTCACGGTCGATGCGCTGGATCACGGCCTCGTATTCCCCGCCGCGGCCGTCGAAGACGACGAGGCCGTCGCCGACGCGAAGGCGAAGCGCGCGGCCCACGTGATTCGCGGCGTCCTGCGGAAGGGAGAATTGGGCGCCCGGACCGAGCCGGACGTCGCAGAAGATGCGGGGGGAAGCCATGGGGAAGCGCGGAAGGCGGCAGTCGACCCGATGCTAACATAACGACCGCGCCCGCCTGCGGCGCCACCGCCATGCCTCCAACCGCCTCGCACCGAGCCCCCGACGACCCGTCAGGCGCCGGCCTCGTGACCGTCGAATTCGCCTCCCGCGCGATCAAGGCCGTGCGCGCGATCGCCGCCCGCGAGATCCTGACGCGGTTCCGCACCGTCACGGCGCTGCGCAAGGACGACGGGAGCCTCGTGACGGAGGCCGACCTCGCCGCCCAGCACGCGCTCGCCGAGGCGCTGCCCCGCATCGAGCCAGCCGCCGTCCTCGGCGAGGAAATGGACGAATCCGAGCAGCGGCGGATCTGGGAGGCCGGGGGGCGCTTCTGGTGCGTCGACCCGCTCGACGGCACCGCCAACTTCAGCGCCGGCGTGCCGTACTTCGCGGTCTCGGTGGCCCTCATGCAGGACGACCGGCCGGTGTTCGGCGTGGTGGTCGACCCCATCGCGGACGAGGCCTATTTCGCCGTTCGCGGCGCGGGCGCCTGGCGCGACGGCTTCCCGCTGCGGCCCGCCGCGCGCGAGACCGGGCTCGGGGAGGCCGTCGCGGAGATCGACCTGCGCCGCGCGCTGGCCCACGTCCGCCACGAGATCAAGCACCGCCCCCCGTTCGCGCGGCGGCTCACCAGCGGCTCGTCGGCGCTCGCGTGGTGCCACCTCGCCGCAGGCAGGACCGACCTCTTCCTGCACGCCGGGCAGAAAGCCTGGGATTACGCCGCCGGCGCCCTCATCGCGCAGGAGGCGGGCGCCTCGACCGCCACGCTGCGCGAGGACGACTTCTGGGCCGGGCCGGTGTGGGAGCGATCGGTGATCGCGGCGCGCACGCCGGCGCTCTTCGCGGCATGGAGGGACTGGGTCCGCGAACGACTAAAAGGGGACGGTTCCCAGGAACCGTCCCCTCAGTAGGTCATGCACGCGGCGTTCAGGAGGCCGACGCCGAGCGAGAGCGCGCCGAGGAAGAAGCCCTGGGCCTGCCTGCCGGCCGCGATGTCGTCCGTGATCGTGGGGATGAGGAGCTTCACCACCACGAATGCCGCCACCTGGACGAGGAGCGCGATCGCCCCCCAGATGGCCATGTCCACGAGCCCCACGCTGTACTCGATCGCGGAAGCGAGCGGCACGATGAAGCCCAGGAGCGACCCGGAGAGACTGAACGCCGCGGCGAGGTTGCCCTGGCGAATGAGCTCGATCTCGCGATGCGGCGTGATGCGCACGTAGATCGCCGTGAAGCACGCGAGCAGGACGAGCGAGACGGCCAGGTAGGCGAGGAAGTCGTCGAAGCCGGCGAAAGAGTCGAGCACGTTGCCCATGGGCTTTTCCTTTGCGGCGCGTCGGCCGTCAGGTGAAATGGTGGGGAAGGAAGCGGCTGGTGTTCTTCGTGATCGGCGAGGAATCCTCGCGCATGCCGATGCCCGCGGGCTCCTCGCCCACGATCCACGAGCCGATCACCGTGTAGTTGTCCCCGAACCTCGGCAGCTCGTGGTAGCCCTGCCAGATGAAGCCTTCCTCGCCGTATTCGCCGGGCTCCTCGATGGTGCGCCCGCCGGCGGTGATGGAGACGTTGGCGCCCTCGCGGGAATAGAGGGGCTTCTTCACGAAGTCAGTCGCGAACTTCCCGGGCTCGAAGTAGGCCGGCAGCAGGTTCGGGTGCTCCGGGAACATTTCCCAGAGCACCGGCAGGATCGCCTTGTTGGACAGGAGCATCTTCCACGCCGGCTCGATCACCCGCACCGTGCGGCGCAGGAGGTTCGCGCCGAACTCCTCGCGCACCATCCACTCCCACGGGTACAGCTTGAAGAGCACGGTGATCGCGCGCTCGTCCAGGTCGCGGAAGAGGTTGCCGTCCCAGCCGATGTCGGCGACGTCGATCGGGCGCGCGTCGATGCCGGCCTGCGTGGCCGTGTCGCGCAGGTAGTCGAGGTTGCCCTGGTCCTCGGCGCTGTCGGAGACGCAGGTGAAGTGCACGATGCGGTCGGCCGGGAAGTCCGCCGCCATCTGCTTCCAGCGCTCGATGAGGCGCTCGTGGATCGAGTTGAACTGGTCGTGGGACGGGAACACGTCCTTCATCCAGTACCACTGCACCACGCTCGCCTCGAGCAGCGCCGTGGGCGTGTCGGCGTTGTACTCGAGCATCTTCGGCTCGCCCCGGCCGTCCCAGGAGAGGTCGAAGCGGCCGAAGAGCGATTTCTCGTCGTCGTTCCAGGACTGCTCGATGAGCGGGATGAACGCCTCCGGGATGCGGAACCGCGCGTAGTCGCCGCTCTCGATCACGCGTCCCGCGGCGTCGATGCACCGCGACTGCAACTCGCCCGTGGCGAGCTCGAGCTTGTCGACCTCGGCGGAGGTGAACCGGTAGCAGGCGCGCTCGTCCCA
>JAGRPO010000299.1 GCA_019449455.1 Betaproteobacteria bacterium
GATGAGGTCGCAGCCGGCGAGGAACTTCCACATGAACGCGTTGCAGGCCATGTCCAGCGTGCCCGCATAGAGGGGATGGTCCTCGGCGAGCACGCCCTTGGCCATCGGCGCGACCACGACGGGGCAGCCGAGCGCCTCGGCAAGCCGCGCGAGGCTCGCGGAGGCCTCGCCGCGCACGGCGGCGATCCCCGCGAGGATCACCGGGCGGCGCGCGCCGCGGATCTTCGAGACGACCCCGGCCACGGCCGCCTCGGTGCCGAATGCGAACGGCAGTCCCTGCGCCGAGAGCGGCGGCAGGGCGATTCGGTCGTCCACGGCCTGCGCGCCGACGACGTCGGCCGCGAGGGTCATGTGCACGGGCCCCGGCCGCTCGGCCATCGCGGTGCGCACGGCCTTGCGCAGGATGGTCGCGGCGGTATGCGCCTGGATCGTCGTGGCCCACTTGCAGACGGGAGCGAAGAGGCGCTCCTGGTCGATCACCTGGTGGGTGAAGAAGGGCTCGCGCTTGCTCTCGATCTGGCCGGAAATGGCGAGCATCGGCACGCGGTCGAGCCAGGCGTTGGCCACGGCGTTCACGAGGTTCGTGGAGCCCGGCCCCAGCGTGGAAAGGCAGACGCCGGGAAGCCCCGTCAACATGCCGGCCGCCTCGGCCATCAGCCCCGCGGTGCCCTCGCGCCGCCCGAGGACGAACGCGAGGTTCTCGCGCCGGCAGGCTTCCAGCACTTCCACGGACGGGTCGCCGGGATAGCCGAAGACGTGGCGCACGCCCAGCGCGCGCAGGTAGCGGACCAGCAGCTCGGATACGTTCATTGTTCGCCGTCCTCGTCCGGGCGCTGCGGACAGTTCGCCGCGGCAGGCACCCGCCGGGAAATGTAGCAGAGCGAGTATACGGTTGTATACAGCGATGCCGCGAGGGTATGATCGGCCATCATGGAAGAGTCCAGATTTCCGGCGTTCGCGCTGATCGGCTTCGGCGAGGCGGGGCAGGCGCTCGCCGAAGGACTGCGCGGCGAAGGCGTCACCCGCTTCGCGACCTGGGACATCCTTTTCCCCGACGCGCAGCGCGGCGCGCCGCTGCGTGCCGCGGCCGGGCGCCTCGGCGTGCGCATCGCGGCCGACTGCACGGATGCGCTGGGCGGCGCCGACATCGTCGTCTCCGCCGTCACCGCCTCCTCGAACCTGGACGCCGCGAGATCGGCCGTGCCGGGACTGGCCGCCCGCCAGTTCTACCTCGACATCAATTCCGTCTCGCCGAAGCGCAAGCGCGAGGCAGCGGCCATCGTGGGCGACAAGGCCCGCTTCGTGGACGTGGCCGTGATGGCGCCCATCCACCCGCTGCTTCACAGGACGCCGATGCTCGTGGCCGGCGCCCCGGTCGCCGATCTCCTGCCGCTCGTTCGCGCCTGCGGCATGAAGGCCGACGAGGCGGGCGCGGAAGTCGGCGCGGCGGTCTCGATCAAGATGGTGCGAAGCGTGATGATCAAGGGCCTCGAGGCCCTCACGCAGGAGTGCTTCCTCGCCGCGCGGGCCGGGGGCGTGGAGGAGCGCATCATCGCCTCCCTCACGCAGACTTTCCCGACCCTCGACTGGGCGAAGATCGCCAGCTACAACCTCGAGCGCATGGCGAGCCACGGCATCCGGCGCGCCGCGGAGATGCGCGAGGTGGCGCACACGCTCGAGGAACTGGGCGTCGAGCCGCTCATGACGCGCGGCACGATCGAGCGCCAGCAGCGCACGGGAGACGCGAAGCTCAAGGACGCCTTCGGCGGCAAGGTGCCGGAGGACCGCGCCGCGATCATGCAGGCGCTGCGCAAGGCGGCCGGGAACAGGCGCGTCTAGTTCCGGGCGACGAGCCCCGGGGAGGCAATTCCAGGATGACCACCAGCAACCCGGGGGCGCGGCAGGGCGATGCACCCCACCTGAAGATGCTGATCGGCGGCGAGTGGCGCTCCGGCACACCCGAGGCGGCCATCGTCGATCCCTACCGCGGCGAGGTCGTCGCGCACGCACCCGAGTCATCTCTCGGTGACCTCGACGATGCGCTCGCGGCCGCGACCGCGGCCAAGGCGCGGGTCGCGGCCATGCCCGGCTACCAGCGCGCCGCGCTGCTGCGCAAGGTGGGCGCGCTCCTCGGCGAGCGGGCGGACGCGATCGCCGAAGTGATGACCCGCGAGACGGGCAAGGCGATCAAGGACGCGCGCGCCGAGGTCACCCGCTCCCAGGACACGATCCTGCTCTCGGCCGAGGAGGCGATCCGCATCGAGGGCGAGCAGGTTCCCCTGGACGGCACCGCGATGGGCGCGGGCAAGCTCGCGTTCCTGCTGCGCTTCCCGGTGGGCGTGGTGGCGGGCATCACGCCTTTCAACGCCCCGTTCAACCTCGCCTGCCACAAGGTCGCGCCGGCGCTCGCGGCCGGCAACGCCATGGTCCTCAAGGCGCCGCCGCAATCGCCGCGCACCGTGAGCATGCTCGTGGAGCTCTTCGCGGACGCGGGAACGCCCCCGGGCTTCGTGAACCTCCTCTACGGCAACGCCGTGGGTCCGGCGCTGGTGCGCGACCCGCGCGTGGACTTCGTCTCCTTCACCGGCTCGAGCCGGGTGGGGGCGCAGATCAAGGCCGCGAGCGGGCTTCGCCGCGTCGCGCTCGAGCTCGGCGGCAACGGGACGACGATCGTGCACTCGGACGCGGACGTGGCCGAGGCGGCCACGCTGTGCGCGCGCAACTCCATGCGCCTGGCGGGCCAGAGCTGCATCTCGGTGCAGAACGTCATGGTCCACGAGAGCGTGTACGACGCCTTCCTCGAACGGATGGTCGCCGAGGTGAGGCTGCTTCGCGTGGGCGACCCGCTCGACCCGGCGACCGACGTGGGCACCCTCATCGACGAGCCGGCGGCGAAGAGGGTCGAGCAGTGGGTCGCCGAGGCGCTCGCGCAAGGAGCGCGCGCCCTGACCGGCGGCAAGCGCCGCGCGGCGCAGTACGAGCCGACCGTGCTCGTCGACGTGCAGCGTTCCATGCGCGTGGTGTGCGACGAGGTCTTCGGCCCCGTGGTGACCGTGCAGCGCTACAAGGAGCTCAAGCCCGTCTTCGAGGCGATCAGCGCGGACCAGTACGGACTGCACTGCGGGATCTTCACGAAGTCCATGCCGGTTGCCTTCGACGCGATCCGCTCCCTTCGCGTGGGCGGGCTCATCGTGAACGGCACCTCGACGTGGCGCACCGACCAGCTCGCCTACGGCGGCGTGAAGTCGAGCGGCATCGGCCGGGAAGGGCCGCGCTACGCCATCCGCGACATGACCGAGGAACGGCTGGTCCTCTTCAACCTCTAGGAACGGGCGGGATGATCATCGATTGCCACGGCCACTACACCACGGCGCCCAAGGCGCTCGAGGGGTGGCGCGCGAAACAGGTCCAGGCGCTGGACGGCTCCACCGCCTCGCCGAAGCGCTCGGACCTCTCCATCGGCGACGACGAGCTGCGCGAGAGCCTCGAGAAGGCGCAGCTGCGCCTGCAGCGCGAGCGCGGCACCGACCTCACGCTGTTCTCGCCGCGGGCGATGGCCATGGCCCACCACATCGGGACGCAGGAGACGAGCCTCGAGTGGTCGCGCCTGTGCAACGACCTGATCCACCGCGTGTGCACGCTCTATCCGCGCAACTTCGCGCCGGTGTGCCAGCTTCCCCAGTCGCCCCTCGTGCCCCCGGCGAGCTGCGTCCCGGAGCTGGAGCGCTGCGTGAAGGAGCTGGGCTTCGTCGGTTGCAACCTGAACCCGGACCCCTCGGGCGGCCACTGGAAGGATCCGCCACTCACCGACCGCGCGTGGTACCCGCTCTACGAGAAGCTGGTGGAGCTCGACGTCCCGGCCATGGTGCACGTGAGCGCGAGCTGCAATCCCTGCTTCCACGCGGTCGGCGCGCACTACATCAACGGCGACACGACCGCGTTCATGCAGTTGCTGGCCGCGGACCTCTTCAAGGATTTCCCGACGCTCAAGATCATCATTCCCCACGGCGGCGGGGCCGTTCCCTACCACTGGGGGCGCTACCGGGGCCTCGCGCAGGACATGGGCCGCCCGCCGCTCGAGGAGCTCCTGCTGAAGAACGTGTACTTCGACACCTGCGTCTATCACCAGCCGGGCATCGACCTGCTGCTCAAGGTCATTCCCGTCGACAACATTCTCTTCGCGTCGGAAATGGTGGGCGCGGTGCGGGGCGTCGATCCGCAGACGGGCTTCCACTTCGACGACACAAAGCGCTACATCGATTCCGCGCTCGGCCTCACCGCCGGGGACCGCCGCAAGATCTACGAAGGCAACGCGAGGCGGGTGTTCAGCCGCCTGAAGCTGCCCGCCTGAGCGAACCGAAACCACCAAGGAGGAATTGGACATGATTTCCCGCTTCCGTTCGACGACCCGCGCCGTGGCCGTGCTCGTGGCCGCGATCCTGGCTTTCGGCGCCGCACCCGCCGCGATGGCCCAGGCCTATCCCTCGAAGACCGTCAGGATCCTCGTCGGCTTCGCCCCCGGCGGCGCGATGGACATCGTGGCGCGCACGGTGGGCCAGAAGATGGCGGCGAGCATCGGGCAGACGGTCGTCATCGACAACAAGCCCGGC
>JAGRPO010000300.1 GCA_019449455.1 Betaproteobacteria bacterium
CGGCACCCACGACACCGAATTCCTGGCGACCATAGCGCGTTGGCCCCACCCCTTCCCATCCCGAACAGGACCGTGAAACGACGTCGCGCCGATGATATTGCGGATTGCCCGTGAGAAAGTAGGTCATCGCCAGGGCCTTACAAACAGAAAGCCCGACTTCATCCGAAGTCGGGCTTTTTGCTTTTTTGGGGCGCCGGCCACCACGCTGCGGCGGCAAGGCACGCCCGAGGCGTTCAGCGTTTTTCGGGCGCGATGCCCTTGATCGCGCCCGCGACGGGCCGGGGCGTGAAGCCGCCGCCGCAGTTCGGGCACACGTTGTCGAGCACGCCTTCCACGCATGCGGCGCAGAACGTGCATTCGTAGGAGCAGATGCGCGCCTCCGGGGAATCCGGCGGCAGGGCGGTGTTGCAGTTCTCGCAGGTCGGTCTGAGTTCCAGCATGGCATCGCCCGTCATGGCATGTCGAAAGGCCCGTCAGCGGCTGCCGGCGACGAGCTCGCCGCGCTCGAGGCTCAAGGGCGCGAAGGTGCTCCGGTAATCCGCCGGCGTCATCCCGGTGTGGCGCCTGAACACGTTCCGGAAGAAGGCCAGGTCCTCGTAGCCCACCCTGGAACAGACGTCCTGGATCGGGGTGCGGCCGTTCTCGAGCATCTCCCGCGCGGCCGAGACGCGCAGCGTCTGCAGGTAGGCGCCCGGCAGGCGGCCGGTCGCTGCCTTGAAGCGGCGGATGAAATTGCGCGGGCTCATCCCGATGCGCCCGGCGAGCGCCGGGATGGGCACGCTGTGGTCGAAATGCCGCTGCAGGTACTCCTCCGCCTGCCGGATCTGCGTATCCGCGTGCGGCCGCGACATCGGTGTCACCGCGTAGCCGCTCTGGCGGCTTCGGGGCATGCTCACCAGCAGGGACTTGGCGCACTGCAAGGCCACTTCGTGGCCGCAGAATTTCTCGACGAGGTACAGGCTCAGGTCGATCGAGGCGTAGATGCCGCCGCTGCAATAGAGCCGGCTGTCCTCCGTCACGAACTGGTCCGGCTCCCACAGGACTCGTGGATACCGCTCGCGCAGGGCGTCGGCGAGTGCCCAGTGCGTAGTCGCCACGCGGCCGTCGAGGAGACCGGCTTCGGCGAGGAACGCCACGCCCGTGCAGATGCCGGCGATGTGCACTCCGCCGGCGCGCATCTTGCGCAGCCACGGCACGAGCGCCGAGTGGCGCGCGATCCGGTCGAGCACGTCCCAGCCGGACGCGGGGACGATGACGATGTCGGTCCGCTCGATGTCCGCGATCGAGAATTCCGGCACGAGCCCCAGCCCGCAGATGCCCGTCACGCCTCGCCCGTCCAGCGAGGCGGTGCGAACGCGAAAGCGCGGCTTCAGCTCGCCGCCCTTCAACCAGTTCCAGAGCATCCCCGCGGAGTGGAAGACCTCGATGGGCCCGATCGCCGTCGACGCGTATCCCGCATCGAGCAGGACAACCGTGACGTCCAGCACCTCGCTGCCGGACTTCGCGCAAACGGATCTGCGCCCGCGCGGGGCCGGTCGCCTCCCGGATTCGCCTGCCACTGCTTTCGCCATCGCCTGCCCTCCGCTTTGCCGCTGATCGGCGGCCGGGGCGATCCCGAGGGACCACCCGGCCGCGCGGCCCGTCAGTACGCCGTCAGCGGACCGATGACGGCCTGGACCGGCGTGATCTTGGTCGCCGGAAAACCGCTCAGCCGCGCATGTTCCCGGACGGAATCCTCGCTGTCGGCGAGGTAGACGCAGAACGTCTTGTCGTCCACGACGTACGAGTGCTCCCACTGCGCCTTTCCGGCCAGCTTCGCCAGGGCGCTGTTGGAGGTCTGGGCAGCCCCCTTCAATTGCTCACCGGTCAGTTTGCCGATGCCCGGAAGGTTGCGTTCGATCACATAGCGTTTCATGGTGGTACTCCGTGTGGCGTTGAAAGGGCGCCCACTGTCGCGCCAAACCCGTTGCGGGGCGAGTGGCACTAATGACATTGTAGCGTGGCAATCATGACATTCTTGGCCGTTGCATGCCATCGCGCCCCCTCAGGGCCAGGCGCCCCGCGATCCGGGCTCGGCAGGGGATAACCCGACCGGCCGACGCTGCGAGAGATGGGGTTATCCACTACGGGCGCCGGAATTTCGGCACATCCAGGCGCCCCGTAGACTGGCGCCATGGCGATGCGAACGACGGCGGGCGACCACGGCGAGGCCAGCAGGGGCCGGGGCGCCACCGCCAACCCCGAGGGCCGGTTCGAAAGCGCGCAGCGCGAGCCAGTGGAAGACGGCTGGTTCAAGGATCCGGCCGTCGAAGCGGCGCGCCCGAAGACCGTCGTCACGATCGAGCGCGCGAAAAGCATCCTCTCGCGCAACGATTCGCCCGACCTCAATTTCACGCAGTCGCTCAACCCGTATCGCGGCTGCGAGCACGGCTGCATTTATTGCTATGCCCGCCCGTCGCACGCGTTTCTGGGGCTGTCGCCGGGCCTGGATTTCGAGACGCGCCTGGTCGCGAAGGAAGGCGCCGCGGCGCTTCTGCGCGAGGAGCTCTCAAGACCCGGCTACCGCTGCGAGCCCATCAACATCGGGTCCAACACGGACGGCTACCAGCCCATCGAGCGCGAGCACCGCATCACGCGCTCGGTCCTCGAGGTGCTGCGCGAGGCCTCGCACCCGGTGGCCATCGTCACCAAGTCGGCGCTCGTCGAGCGCGACGTCGACCTGCTCGCCCCGATGGCGCGCGAAAGCCTCGTATCGGTGACGATCTCGGTGACCACGCTGGATGGCAGGCTCGCGAGCCGCATGGAGCCGCGGGCGAGCGCGCCGGCGCGCCGCATCGAGGCGATCCGCCGGCTGCGCGCGGCCGGAGTCCCCGTCGGCGTGAACGTGGCGCCCATCATCCCCTTCCTCACCGACCACGAGCTCGAGTCGATCCTCGAGGCCGCGGCCGGCGCAGGCGCCTCCTGGGCCGGCTGGACCCTGGTGCGCTTGCCCTGGGAGGTGAAGGACATCTTCCGCGCCTGGCTGGAGGAGCACGTGCCACTCAAGGCCGCGCACGTGATGGCGCGCCTGAACGAGATGCGCGGCGGCCGCGACAACGACCCGCGGTTCGGCACGCGGATGAGCGGCGAGGGGCTCCTCGCGGATCTCGTCCGTCGTCGCTTCGAAGTCGTGTGCGGCCGGCTGGGCTTGGCCCAGCGGCCCGCGACGCTTTCACGCGAGCGGTTCCGGGCGCCCGCGCGGGGCGGCCAGCTCGGACTCTTCTAGGACTGGCCCTCGACGATCGCGCGTCCGGCCGCGGCTAGGAGACGACGCCCAGGCTCGCCAGCGCATCGCGCGCCATCGCGCGGGCGACTTCCATCATTTCCCGGTCGTTCGACTGCGCGGCGTTGTGCGCGATGCCCGCCATGAGCCCGCCGGAGACTACCAGCGCGTCGTAGAGGCGCGTCTGCTTCTCGGCCGGGACGTTCTTCAGCCGGCCCGACGCGACGATCTCGTCGTTCACGAGCTGCAGCAGCCCCTGGGCCTGGGCGTCGTCGAACTCCCGGCCCGTGAGCACCTGGATGCTGAGCGCCGTGACGAGCGTGATCGCGGCCGCGACGTTGTTCTTGCGGAAGCCAGGCGTCGCCTCGATGGTGGCGAGGATCTCCCGGCACGCCTTCACCATCTGCGCGCGGCCCGCCGGGTCGGCGATCGCGGCCGAGATGCGCTCGGGCGCGTTGCGGGCGCCCGCGGGCCTGAAGTCGGTGGCCGTGATCGGTTGCCGGGGTGCCGGGGAGGCCGCGCTCGCCGCCACGGGCGGCGCGGCTGCGGCCCTGCGCCCCTGGGTCGCGGCCATCGACGCCTTCACGCCGTTCACGTAGCTGTTCATCTGCTGCTGGCGGATCATGTTGGACAGCGTGATGTCCGCCTGCGCCGCGTAGATGTTGTTGAAGGTGACGCCGGGGCGCATGTAGTTGGTGTATTGCGCCTGCGCGGACATCGCGAGTGCGGCCGACACGAGGAGCGCGGCGCGGATGGCGTGAATGTGCGTGATTGTCATTGTCGTGCTCCAGCGGCTAGATGAAGTTGAGGCGTGGCGGGCGTGACGGGAAGGGGCGGGGTCGCCAGGCCCAGGGTGAGCCATGAGGGCTGCCGCGGCGCGTGCGCCGATCGTGCGGAAACGGACCATGGTTCCTCCTGATGGGGCGATGCGGGCGGGTGCCCGCGTTTCTCGCCTCGATGGTTGGAACGAAATCGGGCGGGAAATCACGCCACCGCCGCCGCGCAGGGCGGCCGGCGCGGACTCTTCTAGGCGGCGCCCTCGACGATCGCGCGGGCGAGCCGCTCGAGCGTGAGCGGGGCCGACCCCTCCGCCTTGTCGTTCGCGATCACCCACGCGTCGTCGCCGTGCTCGGCACAGTCGCGGCAGAGCGCGGCGATCGCGATGCGCGTGGCGGGATCCTCGTCGACGAGGCGATCGAAGGGGGCGTAGCGGGGCTTCGCTTCCTCGTGCGCGAATCCGGCGTGGAGGTTCCAGCGCACGACCAGCGGCCCTCGGCCGAGCGACGTCGCGGCGGCGGCCTGCACCTGCACGGGCGGCATTCGGGCATGCACGCTCAGGCACAGTCGCGCCCCGGACGCCTCCAGCGCGCGCATCGTCTCGGGGCCGAGGAGTTCCCGGTCGCGCAGCTCCACCGCGTAGAGGGCCCCGCCGGGAAGCCTCTCGAGAAATCGCTGCAGCCGTGCCGCGAAAGCCGCGGGGTCGCGGGTCGCCGCGCGCCCCTGCGGCGGGAACTGGAAGACGAGGGGGCCGGCCGCCGGGCCGAGGCCTGCGAGGCAGGGCGACACGAAGAGATCGCGCGCGGCCGCCGGATCCATGAAGTGGGGGCTCGGCTCGCGCGACTCGAAGAGGTACGCGGCCGTCAGGGACTGCGGCGCCTTCACGAGGAAGCGGAAGCCCTCCGGCACCTGCTCCGCGTGGCGGCGATAGTCGTCCTCGCCGATCGGCGCGTAGAACGTGCGGTCCAGGCTCGCCGTGCGCAGGAGCGGATGCCGCGCATAGGTGGCGAGGCCGTTTCGCGACAGGACCCGCTCGGGCAGCGCGCGATCGTGGACGACGCCCGCCCAGCCGGAGAATGCCCAGGAGGAGGTGCCGAGGCGGATGCGCGGAGAAAGCCGCGCCGCGAGCCGCTGGAGCTCCGCGTCGCGGGCGGCAGGGCACGCGCCTTCGCAAGGGGGCTCGGGAACCGACGGGTGGCCGAAAAGATCGAGCTGCGGAGTCAACGGCGAGCGCGAACGATGGTATTCTCTTGCCCCATTTGCCACCGGGGGACACAATTTTCCGGGCCGGCGACGAAGCGCCCCAAAGCACCCATTTTGAGGAGCCCCGATGTCCGCAGTACCCCTCTCGCTGGACGACAAGTATACGCGCGCGTCCGGCCGCGTCTTCCTGAACGGCACCCAGGCTCTCGTGCGGCTTGCGATGATCCAGCGCAGCCGCGATCTCGCCGCGGGGCTCAACACGGCAGGCTTCATCTCGGGCTACCGCGGCTCGCCGCTCGGCGGGTTCGACCAGGCCCTCTGGAAGGCGAAGAAGCACCTCGAAGCCAACCACATCGTCTTCACGCCGGGCGTGAACGAGGAGCTCGCGGCCACCGCCGTGTGGGGCACCCAGCAGGCGGGTCTCTTCCCGGGCGCGAAATACGACGGCGTCTTCGCCATGTGGTACGGCAAGGGCCCCGGGGTGGATCGCAGCGGAGACGTCTTCAAGCACGCGAACGCGGCGGGCACGGCGAAGCACGGGGGAGTCCTCCTCATCGCGGGCGACGACCACGCCTGCAAGTCGTCCACGCTGCCGCACCAGTCGGAGCACGCCTTCGACGCGGCCATGATCCCGGTGCTGTATCCGACCGGCGTGCAGGAGATCATCGAGCTGGGGCTGCACGGCTTCGCGATGTCGCGCTTCTCGGGATGCTACGTCGCGTTCAAGACCATTTCCGAGACGGTCGACTCCTCGGCGTCGATCGTCGTCGACCCCGCGCTCCCGGAGATCGTGCTTCCGGACAACATCGCCGCTCCCGCCGCCGGCATGAACATCCGCTGGCCCGACGCGCCCCTCGAGCAGGAGCTGCGACTGCAGCGCGACAAGATCTACGCCGCGCTCGCCTATTGCCGTGCCAACGGCCTGAACCGCATCACGATAGACGCGCCGGCGCCAAGGCTCGGGATCATCGCTTCCGGCAAGTCGTACCTCGACGTCCTGCAGGCGCTCGACGACCTGGGCATCGACGAGCGCCATGCGGCGCAGATCGGCATCCGCCTCTTCAAGGTGGGCATGCCCTGGCCCCTCGAGCCCAACGGCGTGCGCGAGTTCGCGCAGGGGCTCGACGAGATCCTGGTCGTGGAGGAAAAGCGCCAGCTCATCGAATACCAGATGAAGGAGCAGCTCTACAACTGGCGCGACGACGTGCGCCCGCGCGTGATCGGGAAGTACGACGAGCACGGGGAATGGGAGGTCCACCGGTCGGAATGGCTGCTGCCGGCGGCCGGCGAACTCACGCCCGCGATGATCGCCCGCGTCATCGCGGCGCGCATCGGCAAGTTCTACACCTCCCGGATCGTGGAGGCGCGCCTGAAATTCCTCGAGGCCAAGGAGGCGGCGCTGGCGCGCCCCCGGGCGAAGGCCGAACGCATCCCGTACTTCTGCTCCGGTTGCCCGCACAACACGTCGACTCGCGTTCCGGAAGGCTCGAAGGCGCTCGCGGGCATCGGCTGCCACTACATGGCCACGTGGATCCGGCCCGAGCAGACGATGACCTTCACCCAGATGGGCGGCGAGGGCGTGCCCTGGGTGGGAATCCAGCCATTCACCGAGACGAAGCACGTGTTCGCGAACCTCGGCGACGGCACGTACTTCCATTCCGGCCTCCTCGCGATCCGCGCCGCCGTGAGCGCGAACGCGAACATGACCTACAAGATCCTCTTCAACGACGCCGTCGCCATGACGGGCGGGCAGCCCGTCGACGGCTCGCTCACCGTCCCGATGGTCACCCGCCAGGTGGCCGCGGAGGGGGTCGAGCGCATCGTGATCGTGACCGACGACCCGGACAAGTACCGTGGCGCGGCCGATCTCGCCGCCGGGACGACGATCCACCACCGCGACGAGCTGGACCAGGTGCAGCGCATGCTTCGCGAGGTCCCGGGCGTCACCGCGCTCGTGTACGACCAGACGTGCGCGGCCGAGAAGCGCCGCCGGCGCAAGCGCGGGACCTATCCCGACCCGGCGCGGCGCGTGGTGATCAACGAGCGCGTCTGCGAGGGGTGCG
Source organism: Betaproteobacteria bacterium (assembly GCA_019449455.1). Taxonomy (GTDB): domain Bacteria; phylum Pseudomonadota; class Gammaproteobacteria; order Burkholderiales; family Usitatibacteraceae; genus FEB-7. Next base: position 7,306 of record JAGRPO010000300.1, read on the forward strand.
GCGACTGCGGGGAGAAGTCCAACTGCCTGTCCATCATTCCGGTCGACACCGAGTTCGGGCGCAAGCGGGCCATCGACCAAAGCACCTGCAACAAGGATTACTCGTGCGTGAAGGGCTTCTGCCCGAGCTTCGTCACGGTCGAAGGCGGACGCCTGCGCAAGCGCAGCCCGGTCGCGCGCGAGGCGCAGGCGCCGTTGCCCGAGCCGGTGCTTCCCGCGCTCGAGCGGCCGTGGGGCATCCTCGTCACGGGGGTCGGCGGCACCGGGGTGGTCACCATCGGGGCGTTGCTGGGCGTGGCCGCGCACATCGAGGGCAAGGGCGTGACGGTCCTGGACATGACGGGGCTCGCCCAGAAGGGCGGGTCGGTCTACTCGCACATCCGCATTGCCGCGAGCCCGGAGGACATCCACGCGGTTCGCATCGCCGCGGGCGACGCCAACGCGGTCATCGGGTGCGACATGATCGTGGCCGCGTCCGACGAGGCGATCGCGAAGATGCAGGCGGGCCACACCCGTGCGGTCATCAACGTCGACGTCGCGCCCACGGGCGCCTTCACGCGCGATCCGGATCTCGAGGTGCCCGTCGAGGGCATGGCCGAGTCGATCCGCGAGGCCTGCGGGCCCGGCGCGGCGGATTTCGTCGAAGCCGGCGTCCTCGCGACATCCCTCCTGGGCGATTCGATCGCGACCAATCTCTTCATGGTGGGATTTGCGTGGCAGCGGGGCCTCGTTCCCGTGGGTCGCGAGGCCATCGTCCGCGCGATCGAGCTCAACGGCGCGGCGGTCGAGTCGAACAAGGCGGCATTCGATTGGGGGCGCCGCGCGGCGCTGGATCCCGCGGCCGTCCGGAAAGCTGCGGCGCCCGAGGGCGAACTGTCCGCGAGCCGCCGGCTGTCGGCAAGCCTGGACGAGACAATCGCGCGCCGCCGCGAGGAATTGGCGGGATACCAGGACGAAGCCTACGCGGCCCGCTACGAGCGGCAAGTCGCGCGCGTCCGGGAGGCGGAGGCGGGGAAGGTGCCCGGGTCCACCGCGCTCGCCGAGGCGGTCGCGCGCTACCTGTTCAAGCTGATGGCCTACAAGGACGAGTACGAGGTGGCCCGGCTCTACGCTGACGGCGATTTCGTCGCGCGAGTGGAAGGCTTGTTCGAGGGCGACTATCGCCTGGTGCTCCACCTCGCGCCTCCCCTGTGGTCCGGGAAGGACCCGGCGACCGGGGAACCGCGCAAGCGCGCCTACGGGCCGTGGATGCTCAAGGCCATGGCGGTGCTCTCGAAATTCAAGTGGCTGCGGGGCACCGCGCTCGACCCGTTCGGATACTCCGGCGAGCGCCGCGAGGAGCGCCAGCTCATCGCGGAATACGAGGCGACGCTGGACGAGATCGTCGACCGCCTTTCGGCGCAGACGCTTGCGATCGCGGTGGACCTTGCCTCGCTGCCGGAGCACATCCGCGGCTTCGGCCCGGTGAAGGCGCGCCACCTCGCGGAAGTCGCGGAGCGCCGCACGGCGCTCCTGTCGCGCCTGCGCGACAGCTCCTCCGCAGCGCAATCCAGGGCCGCGATCCCGATCCGCGTGGCGGCCTGAGGTTCGTCAGGGCCGGGCGATGCCCGGCCACTCGAGGGTGTACTGGCCGGGGCCCAGCGTCAGCGTCGCGTCCACCCCGAACGGCAGGGTGAGCTTCCTCGCGACGTGCCCGAAGGGCAGGCCCGCGAGCACCGGACAGGGCGCGATGGCGCGCAGGGTTTCCGCCACTTCCGCCATTGCGTACGGGTAACGCTCTGCGTTGCGCGGCACGCAGTCGTCGAAGTCGCCGAGCAGGATGGCCTTCTGCCTCGCCAGGATCCCCGCGTGGTGGAGCTGCAGGAACAGGCGCTCGATGGCGTACGGCTCCTCGGCGATCTCCTCCACGTAGAGCAGGCCTGCGTCGACCTCGGGCAGGTAAGGGGTTCCCACGAGGTGGGCGAGCATCGAGAGGTTTCCACCCCAGAGCCGGCCGCGTATCGTCCCCGGCGGCCTGCCGTGGTCGAACGCGACGGTCTGCGCATCCTGCGAACCCCACAACGTCGCCTCGAAATGGCGGCGCATGAACTCGTCGGGCTCGCCGTCGCCGAAGTCGACCGCGAGCATGGGGCCGTGAAGCGTGGCGAGCCCGCCGCGAGCGAGCGCGGCGCAGTTGAAGGCGGTGAAATCGCTGAACCCCGCGAACACCTTGCCGCTCGCGCCGACGCGGGCCCAGTCGATCGCGGGCAGCAGGCGCGTGATCCCGTAGCCCCCGCGGGCGGCCAGCATCACGTCGACGGACGGATCGTCCAGCAGGCGATGGAATCCCTCGAGGCGTTCCTCGTCGGTGCCCGCGAAATAGCGCCATTGGCGCCGCACCTGGTCCGCGATGACCGCCCGGTGGCCCGCCGCCTGCATCCGGGCCACGCCCCTGTCGAGGCGAGCCGGATCGACGCTGCCCGACAGCGCGAAGACCCCGATGGTGGCGCGGGCCGCCGGAGGCCGCGGCCGCCGCGGCTCGGATTCAGTCACGGCGCCGATTCACCTCTTCGAAGGCGAACTGGTTGCCGTCGGGATCGCGGACCACGAAGCAGCGCGTGCCGCGGTCGCTCACGCCCGGCGGCACCACGACGTGATCCCCCGCGGGCATCGTCTCGAACCGCCTGTCGATGTCGTGGATGTCGAGGTGGACCGTCGGCCGCGGCAGGGCGGCCGCGGCAGGGTCCCTGGATCGTTCGGTGAGTACCAGCTTGATCGCGCCTCCGGAGAGGACCGCGCCGCGACCCGTGGCGGGATCGCCCCAGGCGGAAATCACGGACCAGCCGAGCGTGTCGCGATAGAAGGCGAGCGACCGGTCGAAGTCGGCGGGCTGGAGATGGAGATGGTCGAATCGGTCGATCATGGAAGCGAGGACGCTAGCCGCGCTGCGCCAGCGCGTCGACGACGGCGACCGCCGTCATGTTGATGATACGCCGCACCGTCGCCGTGGGCGTGAGGATGTGCGCGGGCTTGCGAGCCCCGAGGAGGATCGGCCCGATCGTGATGCCGTCGCCAGAGGCGGTCTTGAGCAGGTTGAAGGCGATGTTGGCCGCATCCAGCGTCGGCATGATGAGCAGGTTCGCCTCCCCCTTGAGCCGCGAATTCGGGAACGCGGCCTGCCTCACCGCTTCGGAGAGCGCCGCATCGCCGTGCATCTCCCCGTCCACCTCGAGGTCCGGCATGCGGGCGCGGACCAGGTCGAGGGCGGCGCGCATCTTGGCCGCGGAGGGCGCGTCGCTGGTGCCGAAGCTCGAGTGCGAGAGCAGCGCGGCGCGCGGAACGAGGCCGAATCGCCGGATCTCCTCGGCGGCGAGCTGCGTCATCTCGGCGATCTGCTCGGGCGTGGGATCGGCGTTCACGTAGGTGTCGCAGATGAACACGGTGCGCCGCGGCAGCATCAGGATGTTCATCGCGTAGTAGTTCTTCACGCCGGGGCGCAGTCCGATCACCTGGTCCACGTAGTGCAGGTGCAGCCCGTGCGTGCCGAAGGTGCCGCAGACCATCCCGTCGGCCTCGCCCTTGTGGATCATCATCGCGCCGATGAGGGTGTGGCGGCGGCGCATCTCGATCTTGGCGTAGGGCACCGACACCCCGCGGCGCTCCGTGAGGCGGTGGTATTCGGTCCAGTAATCGCGATAGCGCGCGTCCCACTCGGGGTTCACGACGTCGAAATGCTCGCCGGCGTTGAGGCGAAGGCCGAAGCGCTCGATGCGCTTCTCGAGCACGGCCGGCCGGCCCACCAGGATGGGGCGCGCGAGCTTCTCGTCCACCACCACCTGGATCGCGCGCAGCACGCGCTCGTCCTCGCCCTCGGCGTACACGATGCGCGTCGGGGCAGCCTTCGCCGCGGCGAAGATGGGCCGCATGATGTGGCCGGAGTGGTAGACGAACTCGTTGAGGCGCTGGATGTAGGCGTCGAAATCGCGGATTGGGCTCGTCGCCACGCCGCTGTCCATGGCCGCCCTGGCCACCGCCGGCGCGATCTTCACGATGAGGCGGGGGTCGAAGGGGGTGGGGATCAGGTAATCCCTGCCGAAGCTCATCTGCTCCTGCCGGTAGACCGAGGCGACGACGTCGGACTGCTCGGCCATCGCGAGGTCGGCGATGGCGTTCACGGCGGCGAGCTTCATCGGCTCGTTGATCGTCGTCGCCCCCACGTCCAGGGCGCCGCGGAAGATGAAGGGGAAGCACAGGACGTTGTTCACCTGGTTCGGGTAGTCGGAGCGGCCCGTGGCGATGATGGCGTCGTCGCGCACGGCCTTGACCTCGGCGGGCAGGATCTCGGGTACCGGGTTCGCCAGCGCGAAGATGAGGGGGTTGGCGGCCATGCGCTTGACCATGTCCTGCTTGAGGACACCTCCGGCCGACAGGCCCAGGAAGATGTCGGCGTCCCCGATGATGTCGCCCAGCGAGCGCGCGTCCGTCTTCTTCGCATAGCGCACCTTGTTCTCGTCCATGAGCTCCTTGCGGCCCTCGTAGACCACGCCCGCGATGTCGGAAACCCAGATGTTCTCGAGCCTTATCCCGAGGGCGACGAGCATGTCCAGGCAGGACAGGGCAGCGGCGCCCGCGCCCGACACGGCGAGCTTCACGTCGCCGATCTTCTTGCCCACCACCCGAAGCCCGTTCACGACCGCCGCCCCCACGATGATGGCGGTGCCGTGCTGGTCGTCGTGGAACACGGGGATGCTGAGGCGCTCGCGCAGCTTCCTCTCGATGTAGAAGCACTCCGGCGCCTTGATGTCCTCGAGGTTGATCCCCCCGAAGGTGGGCTCGAGCGCCGCGATGACCTCGATCAGGCGGTCCGGGTCGAGCTCGTTCAGCTCGATGTCGAAGACGTCGATGCCGGCGAACTTCTTGAACAGGACGCCCTTGCCTTCCATCACCGGCTTGGCGGCCAGCGGACCGATGTTCCCGAGGCCCAGCACGGCGGTCCCGTTGGTGACGACGCCGACGAGATTGCCGCGCGCGGTGAGGTTGCGCGCCTCGGCGGGCGAATCCTTGATGGCCTCGCAGGCGAATGCGACGCCGGGAGAGTAGGCGAGCGCGAGGTCGCGCTGCGTGGCGAGGGGCTTGGTGGGCGCGATCTCGATCTTGCCTGGCCGGGGAAGCCGGTGGTAGTCGAGGGCGCTTTTCTTGAGGTCGTCGAGCATGGCGCTAAGCCCTTGAGCAGCTTGAGGTTTGTGCTGAAGTCTAGCACGCGGGGCGCGGCCGGCCGCGGCGGGAGTTGACGAATCATGTCGATATGACTAAACATATCGACATATTGGAGACCTTCGATGAATCGCAACTACCTGCGCGCCATCCCGCGCGAGTGGCGCAATCTCTCGCAGGTGTTCGCCGCCCTGGGCGACGAGCACCGCCAGCGCATCCTCCTCACCTTCGAGGCCGGCGAGCGCTTGCACGTCGGCCAGATCGTCGAGGTCTCGACGCTGTCGCGGACGACGGTCTCGCACCACCTGAGGGTGCTGCGCGAGGCGGGGGTGCTGCGCTCGGAGAAGATCGGCAAGGAAGTGTGGTACTGGCTCGACAAGGAATTCCTGGTCCGCGCGCTGGGGGCAGTGTGCGATTACCTGAGGGTCAAGGCGTGAGCCGCAGGCGGTTCGCCGGCGCCGGCCATCGGGAGGCCTGACGATGTCCTCACGCAGCCAGTTCGCCCTGCTCGGCGAGCGCCGGTTCGCGCCGCTCTTCTGGACGCAGTTCCTGGGAGCCGCGAACGACAACCTGTTCAAGTTCGCGTTCACGCTGCTCGCGACGTTCCAGGCCGCGGAGTGGGGCGGCGCCGACCCCTCGACGGCCGGGTTCACGATCGGCGCGATCTTCATCGCGCCCTTCGTGCTCTTCTCGGCGACGTCCGGGCAGATCGCCGACAAGGTCGAGAAGGGCGCGCTCATCCGGTTCGTGAAGAACCTCGAGATCGCGGTCATGGCGATCGCCGCCGCCGGATTCGTCGCGCGCCAGCCCGCGCTCCTGTACGTCGCGGTCTTCCTCATGGGCGTGCACTCGACCCTCTTCGGTCCCGTGAAGTACGCCTACCTGCCGCAGCACCTCCGGGAGGAGGAGCTCACGGGCGGCAACGGCCTGGTGGAAATGGGGACATTCGTGGCGATCCTCGCGGGAACGATCGCCGCCGGACTTCTCGCGAGGGGCGGTCCCGGCGGCGTGACGGGCGTGGCGATCGCGTGCCTCGCGGTGGCGGTCCTCGGCCGGTTCGCGGCGGGCTGGATTCCCCGGTCGCCCGCGCCGGATCCCGGGCTTTCGATCAACTGGAACCCGTTCACGGAGACCTGGGCGAACCTCGCGATCGCGGCCCGCGACGCGACCGTGTTCCATTCGCTCCTCGGCATCTCCTGGCTGTGGTTCTTCGGCTCGATCTTCCTCACCTCGTTCACGCCGTTCACGAAGGACGTGCTCGGCGGCGACGAGAACGTGGTCACCATCCTGCTGGCCGTCTTCTCGATCGGCATCGGGCTCGGCGCACTGGCCTGCGAGCGGCTCTCGGGGCGCAAGGTCGAGATCGGGCTCGTCCCCTTCGGCTCGATCGGCATGACCGTCTTCGCCGTCGACCTCTGGCTCGCCAGCCGCGGCCTCGCGCCAGCGGCAGTGTTGGGCGCCGCGGAATTCCTGGGCGAGAGCTCGTCGATCCGGGTGATGGCGGACCTCTTCCTGCTGGCGCTCTTCGCCGGGTTCTATTCCGTTCCCCTGTACGCGCTCATCCAGAGCCGGGCCGAGCCGAAGCACCGCGCCCGGATCATCGCCGCAAACAACATCCTCAACGCCCTGTTCATGATCGTCGCGGCGCTCGCGGCGGCGGCTCTGCTGCGCGCGGGCCTCACGCTGCCGCAGTTCTTCCTCGTGCTGGGACTCATGAACGCGGCGGTGGCGGCCTACGTGTACCGGCTCGTGCCCGAGTTCCTGATGCGGTTCCTCTGCTGGCTGCTCGTCCACTCGGCCTACCGGCTGCGCAAGGCGGGCATCGAGAACATTCCGGAGGAGGGCGCGGCCGTGGTCGTCTGCAACCACGTGAGCTTCGTCGACGCGCTCGTGATCCTCGCGGCGAGCCCGCGCCCCATCCGCTTCGTGATGGACCACCGCATCTTCCGGTTCCCGGTGCTGTCCTTCGTCTTCCGCACGGCGCGGGCGATTCCGATCGCGCCGGCCCGGGAGGACGAGGCGCTGCTCGAGCGGGCCTACGAGGAGGTGGCGGCGGCGCTCTCGCAGGGCGACCTCGTCGGCATCTTCCCGGAGGGAAGGATCACGGAGGACGGCGAGATCGGCGTTTTCCGGGGCGGGATCCGGCGGATCGTCGAGCGCACGCCGGTGCCCGTGGTGCCGATGGCGCTGAAGGGACTCTACGGCAGCTTCTTCAGCCGCCGGGGCGGCGCGGCGATGACGAAGCCGTTCCGGCGCGGCGTGTTCTCGCGCATCGCCCTGGAGGTTGCCCCGGCGGTGGCGCCGTCCGAGGCCACGCCCGAGTCGCTGCAATCGCGCGTGCAGGCGATGCGAGGCGACTGGCGCTAGCCGGGGCCGCCAGGGCTCGCGTGCTAAACTCGGCCGAGCGCATTTTCCCTCCCGCGTCATGTCCGGAAACACCCTCGGCACGCTCTTCACGGTCACCACGTTCGGCGAGTCCCACGGCCCGGCGATCGGCTGCGTGGTGGACGGCTGCCCGCCGGGAATGGCGCTGTCCGAGGCGGACATCCAGCCCGACCTGGACCGCCGCAAGCCGGGAACCTCGCGGCACGTCACGCAGCGGCGCGAGGAGGATCGCGTCGAGATCCTGAGCGGAGTCTATGAAGGACGCACGACCGGGACGCCGATCGCGCTCCTCATCGCGAACGAGGACCAGCGCAGCAAGGACTACGCGAAGATCGCCTCGAGCTTCCGCCCGGGCCACGCCGACTACGCCTACCTGCAGAAGTACGGGATCCGCGATCCGCGCGGCGGCGGGCGCTCGTCGGCGCGGCTCACGGCGCCGGCGGTCGCGGCGGGCGCCATCGCGAGGAAATGGCTGCGGGAGCGCTACGGCGTCGTCGTCCGCGGGCACCTCACCCACCTCGGCCCCAACGCGATCGCGTTCGAGTCGTGGGATCACGTCGAAGCCAATCCCTTCTTCGCGGCCAATGCGACGATGATCCCGGCGCTGGAGGCGTTCATGGACAGGCTCCGCAAGTCCGGCGATTCCTGCGGCGCGCGGCTCGAGGTCGTGGCGGCCGGCGCGCCGCCGGGCTGGGGCGAGCCGCTCTACGGGCGGCTGGACGCCGACATCGCCCAGGCGATGATGGGCATCAACGCGGTCAAGGGCGTCGAGATCGGCGCCGGCTTCGCCGCCGCGGCCCAGCTGGGCACGGAGCATTCCGACGAGATGACGCCGGAGGGATTCCTGTCGAACCACTCGGGCGGGATCCTCGGGGGCATCTCCACGGGGCAGGACATCGTGGTGTCCATCGCGATCAAGCCCACCTCGAGCATTCGCCTGGCGCGTCGAACGGTGGACGTGGAGGGCAACCCCGCGGCCATCGAGACGCACGGCCGCCACGACCCGTGCGTCGGGATTCGGGCCACGCCGATTGCCGAGGCCTTCCTCGCGCTCGTCCTCGCGGACCACGCGCTTCGCCATCGGGCCCAGAACGGGGACGTGGCCTGCGCCACGCCCCGGATCCCGGCGGCGGCGGCCTCGGTCGCCGGCGGCCGCGCGGACTCGCCCCTCGAGGATCCGGATCCCGAGGAGGCCTGAGCCGTCGAAGGGGTGCCGGGCGCAGGGTATAATTTCCCTTCGCCCGGACGACCATGAACGCGCTCACTCTCTACGAAAAGCTCTGGAATGCCCATCTCGTCCACGAGGAACCGGACGGGACGGCGCTCATCTACATCGACCGCCACCTCGTGCACGAGGTGACGAGCCCGCAGGCCTTCGACGGCCTGGCCCTCGCCGGACGCAAGCCGTGGCGCATCGGCTCGGTGGTCGCGACCGCCGATCACAACGTGCCGACCCGGAACCGCGCGGCCGGCATCGCCGACCCGATCGCCCGCCTGCAGGTCGAGACGCTGGACCGCAACATCGTGAAGTTCGGCGTGCCGGTCTACTACGGCATGTCCGACGCCCGGCAGGGCATCGTCCACGTCATCGGGCCGGAGCAGGGCGCCACGCTCCCCGGAATGACGGTCGTCTGCGGCGATTCCCACACGAGCACGCACGGGGCGTTCGCCGCACTCGCCTTCGGCATAGGCACCAGCGAGGTCGAGCACGTGCTCGCGACGCAATGCCTTCTGGCCAAGAAGGCGAAGTCGCTGCGCATCCGCGTCGAGGGCGCGCTTCCTGCGGGCGTCTGCGCCAAGGACGCGGTGCTCGCCGTGATCGGGCGCATCGGAACCGCCGGCGGAACCGGGCACGCCATCGAGTTCGCGGGCTCGGCCATCCGCTCGCTGTCGATGGAAGGCCGAATGACCGTCTGCAACATGGCGATCGAGGCCGGAGCGCGCGCGGGCATGGTCGCCGTGGACGACACCACGATTTCCTACCTCAAGGGCCGTCCCTTTGCGCCCGCGGGGGAGGCGTTCGACCGCGCCGCCGCCTATTGGAGGACGCTCGTCTCCGACGAGGGGGCGAGGTTCGACCGGGAGGTGGCGATCGACGCGACCGCCCTCAGGCCCCAGGTGACCTGGGGCACGTCGCCCGAGATGGTGGTCTCCATCGAGGACCGCGTGCCGGACCCGGCGGCGGAAAGGGATCCCGTGCGGCGCGAAGCCATGGAGCGGGCGCTCGAGTACATGGGTCTCGACCCGAAGACGCCGATGACGGACATCGCCATCGACAAGGTGTTCATCGGCTCCTGCACCAATTCGCGGATCGAGGATCTGCGCGCTGCCGCCGCCGTGGTCCGCGGCCGGCGGGTGGCCTCCAGCGTGAAGCTCGCGATGGTCGTTCCCGGTTCGGGGCTCGTGAAGCGCCAGGCGGAGCGGGAGGGGCTCGACCGGATCTTCATCGAGTCCGGGTTCGAGTGGCGCGACCCGGGTTGCTCCATGTGCCTCGGCATGAACGATGACCGGCTCTCGCCCGGCGAGCGCTGCGCGTCGACCTCGAACCGGAATTTCGAAGGCCGCCAGGGCGCGGGCGGCCGTACACACCTCGTCAGCCCCACGATGGCGGCTGCCGCCGCGGTGGCAGGGCGCTTCGTGGACGTGCGCCGACTCTCATGAACGGAGGCAACAGTTGAAACGAATCCTTTTCGCCATCGCCGCCGCGTTCGCGCTGGCCGGCTGCAACACCGTGGAAGGCCTCGGCAAGGACATCAAGAAGGGCGGCGAAGCCATCGAGAAGTCCGCGGAAAGACACAAGTAAGGCTCGCACCGGCGCCGGCAGGCAGGAATCCCACCTAGGCAACAATGGACAAATTCACCATACACGCGGGCCTCGTCGCGCCGCTCGACCGCGAAAACGTCGATACGGACGCGATCATCCCGAAGCAGTTCCTCAAGTCGATCCACCGGACGGGCTTCGGGCCGAACCTGTTCGACGCGTGGCGCTACCTGGATCCGGGCGAGCCCGGCCAGGACCCCGCGTCGAGGAAGCCCAACCCCGACTTCGTGCTGAACCAGCCGCGCTACCGGGGCGCCACGATCCTCGTGGCGAGGAAGAACTTCGGCTGCGGCTCCTCGCGCGAGCACGCGCCGTGGGCGCTTCAGCAGTACGGCTTCAGGGCGATCATCGCGCCCTCGTACGCCGACATCTTCTTCAACAACTGCTTCAAGAATGGGCTGCTGCCCATCGCCCTGCCCGATTTCCACCTGGACCACCTCTTCCAGGAGATCGCGGCCAACATCGGCTACCGCCTCACCATCGACCTGCCGGCGCAGACGGTTTCCACGCCCTCCGGCCAGGTCATGCGCTTCGACGTCGAGCCGTTCCGCAAGGAGTGCCTCGTGAACGGCTGGGACGACATCGGACTCACGCTTCGCCGGCAGGATGCGATCCGCGCGTACGAGGAGCGTCGCCGGCAGGCCGAGCCGTGGATCTTCTCGTGAGCGCCCGATGAAGATCGCGCTCCTGCCCGGCGACGGCATCGGAACCGAGATCCTGCGGGAGGCGGTCCGCGTCCTCGAGGCCCTGCGCTCCGACGGGCTGAAGATCGAGACGGAGGAGGCGCCCGTCGGCGGCGCGGCCTACGACGTCGCGGGCGATCCGCTCCCGGCCGCGACGCTCGCGCTCGCCCGAAGCGCCGATGCCGTGCTGTTCGGCGCGGTCGGCGGCCCGAAATACGACACCCTTGCGCGCGACAAGCGGCCCGAGAAGGCGATTCTCGGCCTGCGCCAGGAGTGCGATTTCTTCGCCAACCTGCGCCCGGCGACGGTGTTCCCCGAGCTGGCGGAAGCCTCCACGCTCAAGCCCGAGATCGTTTCCGGCCTCGACATCATGATCGTCCGGGAGCTCACCGGCGACATCTACTTCGGGCAGCCGCGCGGCATCACCGGCGAGAAGGGAAGCCGGATCGGCTTCAACACGATGGTCTACACGGAGGCGCAGATCCGGCGGATCCTGCACGTGGGCTTCCGCACGGCGCGCAGCCGCGGCAAGCGCCTGTGCTCGGTCGACAAGATGAACGTGCTGGAGACCACGCAGCTCTGGCGCGACATCGCCGAGGAGATCGCGCCGGAGTATCCCGACGTCGAGCTCACCCACATCCTCGTGGACAATTGCGCGATGCAGCTGGTGAGGAACCCGCGGCAGTTCGACGTGCTGGTCACGGGAAACATGTTCGGCGACATCCTCTCCGACGAGGCCTCGATGCTCACGGGCTCCATCGGGATGCTGCCGTCGGCCTCGCTGGATGCGAACGGCAAGGGGCTCTACGAGCCCATCCACGGCTCCGCTCCCGACATCGCCGGCAAGGGGATCGCGAACCCGCTCGCGCAGATCCTGTCGTTGGCCATGATGTTCCGCTACACGTTCGGGCTCCCCGACGTCGCGGCCCGCGTCGAGACGGCGGTGAGGAAGGCGCTCGCCTCGGGCCTTCGAACGGCCGACATCGCCGCGCGCGGCACCAAAGCCTGCTCGACCGCCGAGATGGGCACGGCGGTCCTGAAGGCCCTATAGGCAGCACAAGGAAGCGGGGGAGGGAGGCGACCCGCCTCTCCGACCGGGCAAGACGCCCCCGCAACGGAAAGAACGGAAAATGACGAACAGAAAGACGGCTGGAATCATCGGGTGGCGCGGCATGGTGGGCTCCGTGCTCATGGAGCGCATGCGCGCCGAAGGCGACTTCGACCTCATCGATCCCGTGTTCTTCACGACCTCGACCGTCGGGGCGCCCGGGCCGGACATCGGCCGCCCCACGGGCCCCCTCAAGGACGCGGGCGACGTCGCCGAACTGGCCAGGCACGAGATCCTCATCACCTGCCAGGGGGGCGACTACACCAAGTCCGTCTACCCGAAGCTTCGCGCCGCCGGCTGGAAGGGCTTCTGGATCGACGCCGCTTCCGCGCTGCGCATGGAGAAGGACGCCGTCATCATCCTCGACCCGGTGAACCGCCCCGTCATCGACCGCGCGCTGGCCGCGGGCGTGAGGAACTACATCGGAGGCAACTGCACGGTAAGCCTCATGCTGATGGCGATCGACGGGCTCCTCAAGGCCGACCTGGTCGAGTGGGTGAGCGCGATGACCTACCAGGCAGCGTCCGGCGCGGGCGCGCAGAACATGCGCGAACTCCTGCAGCAGATGGGCGAGGTGCATTTCGCCGCCAAGGCCCTGCTCGACGACCCCGCCTCGGCCATCCTCGACATCGACCGGGAAGTCGCGGGAATCCTGCGCGACGAGAAGTTTCCGACAACGCATTTCGGCGTGCCGCTCGCCGGGAGCCTGCTGCCCTGGATCGACACGGATCTCGGCAACGGCCAGAGCCGGGAGGAATGGAAGGGCCATGCGGAGACCAACAAGATCCTCGGTCGCGAGGCCTCGCCCGTCGCGGTCGACGGCCTGTGCGTGCGCGTCGGGGCGATGCGCTGCCACAGCCAGGGGCTCACCATCAAGCTCAGGAAGGACATCCCCCTGGCGGAAATCGAATCGTTGCTCGCCGGGGCCAACGACTGGGTGCGGGTCGTGCCCAACCGCAGGCCGGAAACGCTCGAGCGGCTGACCCCGGCCGCAGTGACCGGAACGCTCGAAGTCCCCATCGGAAGGCTGCGCAAGCTTCGCATGGGGGGGGAGTACCTTTCCGCGTTCACCGTGGGCGACCAGCTGCTCTGGGGGGCGGCCGAGCCGTTGCGGCGCATGCTTCGAATCGTCTGCGAATCGACGCGATAGCCCTCGGGGCGGACCGGGGCTCGCGCGGGGCTGGCGGGGAAAAAGTGGTTGAAAAAAGCCGGATTTACGCGATAATGTGAAAATCCGGGTGAAATTGAAACGACAAGCTATTGATTCAATGGTATTTCATACCTAGTTCCCGGGGTGGGAGAGGGCACACAATGTTGGGCAAAATCAAAACCGGGGTAGCGTTTGCGCTGCTCGTCGGGGCCTCGTTCGCGGCTCAGTCCGCCGGCCTCGGAAAGCTCACCGTCACCTCGGCGCTTGGGCAGGTCCTCGCCGCCGAGATCGATCTGGTTTCCATCCAACCGGGCGAGCTCGAGTCGATCTCCGCCCGCGTCGCGTCGCCCGAATCCTATCGAGACGTCAGGATCGAGTACTCCTCGGTCCTGCGCCTGCTTCGCTTCTCGGTCGAGAAGCGGGCGAGCGGCCAGCCGTACCTCAAGCTCACGAGCGTCGCGCCGATCAACGAGCCTTTCGTCGATGTCCTGATCGAGGTGACCTGGCCCGCCGGGCGGCTGCAGCGCGAGTACCCGATCCTTCTCGATCCGCCCGGGTTCGCACAGGCCCGGGCTGCGGCGCCGGCCGCGGCCCGCCCCGCGCAGGCAGCTGCGCCCGCTCCCGCTCCGGTCGCAGCCGCGCCGGCGGCGTCCGCTCCCGCTCCCGGCGGGGCGCCTTCCGCGACGTCCGAACTCGCAGCCGTCTCGCCCCCTCCCATTTCGGAGCCTCCCCTGGATTCCTACGGCCCCATCGAAAAGGGCGAAAACCTCAGCAAGATCGCCGGCCAGGTGAAGCCCGCCGAAGTGAGCATGGAACAGATGCTCGCGGCGCTGTACCGCGAAAACAAGGCGGCGTTCATCGACAACAACATGAACCGCCTCAAGGCGGGCCAGATCCTGCGCGTTCCCTCTGCCGAGGAAGTGGGCAAGATCTCCGAGAAGGAGGCCAACCGGGAGGTTCGTACCCACGTCGCCAGCTGGAAGTCCTACCGCGAGGGCCTCGCCGGGGGCGTGGCGTCCATGCCCGCGCGTGGCGAGTCGACGAGGGCCGCTGCCGGGCAAGTGGGAGGCGCCGCGGTTTCGCCGCCGCCGGCTCCGTCCGCGGAGACCAAGGACGTGCTCAAGCTTTCCAAGACGGAGGGAGCCAAGGCCGGCGCCGCCGCCGGAAAGGGGGGAAGCCCGCAGGATCGCGTGAACGCCCTCCAGGAAGAGCTCACCGCCAAGGACAAGGCATTGCGGGAATCGCAGTCGCGCGTCTCCGATCTCGAGAAGCAGATTCGCGACATGCAGCGCCTCGTCGATCTCAAGGGCGCCGCTCCCGCCAAGCCTGGCGAGCCCGCGAAGGCGCCTGACACCAAGGTTGCCGCGGCCAAGCCCGCGGAAGCGCCGAAGCCAGTCGAGGCGCCCAAGCCCGCCGAAGCGCCGAAAGTGGACGTCAAGCCGGCGCCCGCCGACACCAAGGTCGCGGATGCGGCAAAGCCCGTGGAAGCCGCGAAGCCGGCCGAGGCGCCCAAGCCCGCCGAAGCTCCCAAGGCCGCGCCACCGAAGACCGCGCCACCGAAGACCGCGGCCAAGAAGCCTCCGCCTCCCGAGCCCAGCCTCATGGACCAGCTCCTCGACAACCCGGCGATCGTCGCCGGAGGCGTCGGCGTGGTGGGCCTGCTCGGACTTGGCGGATTCCTGTTCATGCGCAATCGCCGCCGGCAGTCCGAAGCGGGCACGATGAGTTCGATGACGAGCGCCTTCCCGTCCGACCTCAAGCCCAGCACCGTGACCGGCAAGGCCGGCGGCGGGCTGGTCGACACGGGCAACAGTTCCTTCCTCACCGATTTCGACAAGACGGGTCCGGGATCGATCGACACCGACGAAGTCGACCCGGTGGCCGAGGCCGAGGTCTACATCGCGTACGGACGCGACGCCCAGGCCGAGGAAATCCTGAAGGAGGCGATGGCTCGCGACAGGAATCGTCCCGAGATCGCCGTGAAGCTCCTCGAGATCTACCACGCACGCAAGAGCGCGACCGCATTCGAAACGGTGGCGAAGGAGCTGCGCGGCGCCGTCGGCGAGTCCAGCCCCGCATGGCAGAAGGCGGCGGCCATGGGAGCGCAGATCGACCCGTCCAATCCGCTCTACGGCGGGGCTGCGCGAGGTGCCGCCGCGGCAGCCGCCTTCGAGACGGCCGCTCCCGCGCCCAAGCCGAACCTCGACTTCGATCTCGATTCCGCACCGTCGGCGTCCGCCTCTTCGGCACGCGATGCGACATCGTCGAGCTTCGATCTCGACCTCGGCTCGGCAAAGGCTCCGCAGCCCGACCTTCCTGTCTCGAGTGATGTGCGTCCCCTGGATTTCGACCTCGCACCCCCCGCGATCGGCGTCCCGCAGTCGGCACAAGCGCAGAAGGACGAGAAGCCTTCGTTCGACTTCGACCTGTCGGGGCTCGAATTCCCGTCTTCTAGCGGGGCGCCGGCGGCCGCCTCGCCGGACCTCAACCTGTCGGCGGGGCAGCCAGCGCACGCGCAGACGGCCTCGCTCAACCTCACCGACCTCGACCTCGGCGGCGGTGATACCGGTGGCGGCGATGCTGTGACCACCAAGCTCGAGCTCGCGAAGGCCTATCTCGAGATCGGTGACAAGGACGGCGCCCGCGAAATCCTCCAGGAAGTGGCGAAGGAAGGATCGGCCGCGCAGAAGGCTGAAGCGCAAAAGCTGATCGCCTCGCTCTGACCTCTTCGCTGTTGCAAGTCGCTTGATCGGCGGGGCCTCCCCCGCCGATTTCTTTCCTTCCCATGCGAATCGCCCTCGGCCTCGAGTACGACGGGGCGCCCTTCTGCGGCTGGCAGCATCAGCCGTCGGGATGCGCCGTCCAGGATCGCCTCGAATCGGCCCTGTCCGCTTTCGCGGCCTGCGGCGTCGAGACCGTGGCGGCCGGCCGGACCGATGCCGGCGTCCACGCCCGCGCGCAGGTCGTGCACTTCGACACGCAGGCCGTGCGCGACGAGGTGTCCTGGGTGAGGGGGCCGAATTCCGCGCTCCCTCCGGCCATCCGGGTCGTCTGGGCGCGCGGGGTGCCGGAGACATTCCACGCGCGCCACGGTGCGCGCTCGCGGACCTACCATTACCTGCTGCTGGACGATGCCGTGGCGCCGGGACTGCTTCGGGAGAAGGTGGGATGGTTCCACCGGCCGCTCGACGTCGCGGCGATGCAACAGGCCGCCCGCGCGCTTGCCGGGACGAACGATTTCAGCGCTTTCCGCGACGCGCAGTGCCAGGCGCGATCGCCTGTCCGGATCCTGCACGAGGCGAAGGTCGAGCGGCTCGGCAACCTCGTGGTCTTCACGCTGCGGGCGAACGCGTTCCTGCACCACATGGTGCGGAACATCGTCGGCAGCCTCGTGTACGTCGGCGCCGGCCGGCAGCCGGAGTCGTGGATCGCGGAGCTGCTCGAGCGGCGCGACCGCCGCCTCGCCGCCCCGACGTTCGCACCGGACGGGCTTTACCTCTCGGCCATCGAGTATGATCCGACGTTCGGCCTGCCAGGCTTCCGGCCGAATCCGCTCCTTCCGCCCCCATGAACGCCCACCGGACACGCATCAAGATCTGCGGCATCCGCGATCCCGGGCTCGGGCTGGCCGCGGCCAAGGCGGGAGCGGACGCGATAGGGCTCGTGTTCCACGCGGCCAGTCCACGGGCGGTCGATCCCGATGCCGCCCGGACCATCGTCGGGGCGTTGCCCCCGTTCGTCTCGACGGTCGGGCTCTTCGTGAATCTCGATGCCCGGGCCGTTCGCGACATCCTGGGGCGCGTGCCGCTCTCGATGCTCCAGTTCCATGGCGACGAGACGCCCGCGTTCTGTGACCAGTTCGGCGTGCCGTGGATACGCGCCGTGAGGGTGGGAACGGGGGTCGATTTGGTAGAATGGGAGGGTCGATTTTCGCGCGCGGCGGCGTTGCTGCTCGATGCGCAAGTGCCCGGCCAGTTCGGGGGAACCGGCGCGACGTTCGACTGGACCCTCGTCCCGCCCTCGCTCTCGCGGCCGGTGGTGCTCTCGGGCGGGCTGGATGCCGCCAATGTGGGGCGCGCCATACGTGCCGTGCGCCCGTGGGCGGTCGACGTTTCGAGCGGCGTCGAGGGCCAGCGCGGGGTGAAGGACCCGGCCCGGATCGAGGAATTCGTGAGGAGTGTGAGAGATGCAGATGCGCGTGCCGGTGGCTGAGCCCCGGTCCCCGGAGACCTACGACCTGCCCGACGCGACCGGCCATTTCGGCCCGTACGGCGGCACTTTCGTGGGCGAAACGCTCCAGGCGGCGCTCCAGGAGTTGCGCGAGGCCTACGACGCATGCCGCAAGGATGTCGCGTTCCAGGACGAGCTCGCCTACGAACTCGAGCACTATGTCGGCCGGCCGAGCCCCGTGTATCACGCGAAGCGCCTCTCCGACGACCTGGGCGGCGCCCAGATCTACCTGAAGCGCGAGGACCTGAACCACACCGGCGCCCACAAGGTGAACAACACGATGGGGCAGGCGCTGGTCGCGCGGCGCATGGGCAAGCCGAGGGTGATCGCGGAGACGGGCGCCGGACAGCACGGCGTGGCCACCGCCACCGTCGCGGCCCGCTACGGCATGGAATGCGTCGTCTACATGGGCACGGAGGACGTGGCGCGCCAGGCTCAGAACGTCTACCGCATGAAGCTGCTGGGCGCCACCGTGATCCCGGTCTCGAGCGGCTCGCGCACCCTCAAGGACGCGCTGAACGAGGCGATGCGCGACTGGGTGACCAACGTCGCCAACACCTTCTACATCATCGGGACGGTCGCGGGCCCCCATCCCTACCCCATGATGGTCCGCGACTTCAATTCCGTCGTCGGCAAGGAATGCCTCGTGCAGATGCCGGCGCTCGCCGGCCGGCAGCCCGACTACGTGCTGGCCTGCGTGGGCGGCGGATCCAACGCCATGGGCATCTTCTACCCCTACATTCCCCATGCCGGGGTGAAGCTCGTCGGCGTCGAGGCGGGCGGCCTGGGGATCGCGACCGGCAAGCACGCGGCGACGCTCTCGGCCGGCACGCCCGGCGTGCTGCACGGAAACCGCACCTACCTCATGCAGGACGCCGACGGCCAGATCCTCGAGACGCACTCGATCTCCGCCGGTCTCGACTACCCCGGCGTGGGTCCCGAGCACGCGTGGCTCAAGGATTGCGGCCGCGCCAGCTACGTCTCGGTCACGGATGACGAGGCGCTCGCCGCCTTCCACGCGCTCTGCCGCACCGAGGGCATCATCCCGGCGCTCGAGTCGAGCCACGCCGTCGCCCACGCGATGAAGATGGCGCCGGCCCTGGGCCGCGATCGCATCCTGCTCGTGAACCTTTCCGGGCGCGGCGACAAGGACATGCACACCGTCGCCAAGGCCTCCGGCATCGTGTTTTGATGCCGGCACCTTCCTCGATTTCGACTACGCCAGGATCCCCATGAGTCGCATCGCGGCCACCTTCGAAAGGCTTCGCGCCGGGCGCCGGGCGGCGCTCGTGCCGTTCGTCACCGCGGGCGATCCCACGCCCGCCCACACGATCGCGATGCTGCGCGCGCTCGTCGCGAACGGGGCGGACGTGGTCGAGCTCGGCGTGCCCTTCTCCGACCCGATGGCCGACGGCCCCACCATCCAGCGCGCCTCGGAGCGCGCGCTTCGCGCCGGAACCGGGCTTGCGATGATCCTCGACGCGGTGAAGCAGTACCGCCGCGAGGACGACCGCACGCCGATCGTGCTGATGGGCTACGCGAACCCCGTCGAGCACATGGGCATCGCCTCCTTCGCCTCGCGCGCGAAGGATTCGGGCGTCGACGGCGTGCTCATCGTCGACTATCCCCCCGAGGAAAGCGGCGCGTGGGTCCAGGCCCTGGCGGGAGCCGGCATCGACCCGATCTTCCTGCTCGCGCCCACGTCGTCGGAGGCGCGAATCGACCTCGTCTCCCGCATGGCGAAGGGCTACATCTATTACGTGTCTCTCAAGGGCGTGACCGGCTCGGCGCACATCGACACGGCGGACGTCGAGCGGATGCTCGCGCGCATCCGGGCGCGAACGGCCGTGCCGGTGGGCGTGGGATTCGGCATCCGCGATCCGCAGACGGCGAGGGCCATCGCGCGCTTCGCCGACGCCGTCGTGATCGGCAGCCGCATCGTCGAGGAGATCGAGCGCGCCGAGCCCGACCAGGCCGCCGCGCGGGCGGGCGCATTGCTCGCCGAATTCCGGGCCGGCATCGACGCGGCGGTCGGGGACAGGGCCGCGGCATGAGCTGGTTCCGCAAACTCCTGCCCCCCAAGATCAAGCGCGAGGAGGGCACCCACCGCAAGGCGGTTCCGGAGGGGCTCTGGAGCAAATGCCCCTCGTGCGAGGCGGTTCTCTATTTCACGGATCTCGAGAAGAACCTGCACGTCTGCCCGAAGTGCGGGTTCCACAACCGCCTGACGTCCCGCCAGCGGCTCGACTCCTTCCTCGATCCGCTCGGGCGCGCCGAGCTCGCCTCGGAGGTCGTGCCCCTCGACCCGCTCAAGTTCAAGGACAGCCGCAAGTACAGCGAGCGGCTCGCCGAGGCCGAGAAGGAAACGGGCGAGACCGATGCCCTCGTCGTCATGCAGGGGGCCGTGAAGTCCGTGCCCGTCATCGTGGCGGCCTTCGAGTTCGAGTTCCTGGGCGGATCGATGGGCTCGGTGGTCGGGGAGCGCTTCGTGCGCGCCGTCCAGGCCTGCTGCGACGAGCGCGTCCCCTATGTCTGCTTCACGGCGACGGGCGGCGCGCGCATGCAGGAGGGGCTCCTGTCGCTCATGCAGATGGCGAAGACGACGGCGTCGCTGCACCAGCTCTCCGCCGCAAGACAGCCCTTCATTTCCATTCTCACCGACCCCACCATGGGCGGCGTGTCGGCGAGCTTCGCCATGATCGGCGACGTCGTGATCGCGGAGCCGGGCGCGCTGGTGGGCTTCGCGGGCCCGCGAGTCATCGAGCAGACGGTGCGCGAGACGCTCCCGGAGGGGTTCCAGCGCGCCGAGTTCCTGCTCGAGAAGGGCGCCATCGACATGATCGTCGACCGGCGCGAGATGCGCGACCGGGTCTCGCGGCTCATCGCGCTGCTCAAGCGCGAGCCGGCGCCGGAGGCGTGAGCGCGTTGCCCGCCGCGCGCCCCGCGCAGTGAGCAGGCCCGCCTCGCCCGGCCCCACCGCGCCCCTGGAGGCGTGGCTCGACTACATCTCCGCGCAGCATCCCGCCCAGATCGCGCTCGGGCTCGAGCGCGTGCGCGAGGTGATGGGGCGCATGGGCGTGGCCGCGCCGCCGTTCGCGTTCACGGTCGGCGGCACGAACGGCAAGGGTTCCACGTGCGCCTATCTCGAGTGCATCCTGCGCACGGCAGGCTACCGGACGGGCCTGTACACGTCGCCGCACCTCCTGCGCTACAACGAGCGCGTGCGCATCGCCGGCGAGGAGGCGGCCGACGCGATCCTCGCACGCACCTTCGCGCGCGTGGAGGCGGCGCGCGGCGACGTCCCGCTCACCTACTTCGAGTTCGGCACGCTCGCGGCGCTCGCGGCGTTCGAGGAGGCGCAGGTCGACGTGGCGATCCTCGAGGTCGGGTTGGGGGGACGGCTCGACGCGGTCAACGTGATCGATGCCGGCTGCTCCATCGTTTCGAGCGTCGACCTGGACCACCAGGCCTGGCTCGGGGACACGCGTGAAGCGATCGGGCTGGAAAAGGCCCATATCTTCCGCCGCTCCCGCCCGGCGTTCTTCGGCGACGCCGATCCGCCGGCGACGCTCGTCGGCCACGCCGAGGCGATCGGCGCGCACCTGCAACTGCTCGGGCGCGACTTCCGGCCGGTTCCGCACGAGAGGCAGTGGGATTTCGAGGGCCGTCGCGGTGCGCGGCGCGCTCTGCCCATGCCGGCGCTGCGCGGGGCCTGGCAACTGGCGAACGCGGCCACGGCGCTCGCGGCGCTCGACGAGGTGGCCGAGCGCTTTCCCGTCTCCCTCGGCGAGGTGAAACGCGGGCTCACCGCCGTGCGCCTCGCCGGCCGGCTCCAGGTGTTGCCCGGCCGCCCCGTGGTCGTGCTGGACGTCGCGCACAATCCGCACGCCGCGCGCGCATTGGCGCGCGGCCTCGGGGAGATGGGTTTCCACGAAAATACGATCGCGGTCTTCGCGATGCTCGCCGACAAGGACATCGGCGGCGTGATCGACGCCGTGTCGCCGCGCGTGGACCGCTGGCACGTGGCCACCCTCGCCAGCGATCGCGCGGCGCCCGCTACGCGGGTGGCGGGCGAACTCGCCGCGCGCGGCCTCTCGAATCGCACGCGCGTGTTCGCGACCGTGCCTCTCGCCTACGAGGCCGCGCTTCGGGAGGCGGGTCCCAATGATAGAATTCTCGTTTTCGGCTCGTTCCATACCGTCGCAGGGGTCCTCGAGACTCCTCGATGACCACGCCCGACATGCCGAGCGATCCCACTGCCGAGCAGATTGAGCTTCGCCGCAAGGGCCGGCAACGCCTGGTCGGCGCCGTCGCGCTCGCCCTGGCCGCCGTGGTGTTCGTTCCCATGCTGCTCGATCCCGAGCCGCGCCGGGAGCGCGCCGAGCCCCTGCTCGCCATCCCTCCCAGGAACGACGCGCCGCCTCTCCCCGCGGTGATGAAGGGGACCGAGCAGGCCGTGCCGGCGCAACCGCCGAAGGCGGCGCCCGACGCGTCGCCCCAGCCTGCGGCCGCCCCGCAGCCGCCCGCGGCGGCGAAGACCGCCGAGCCCAGGGCGGCGGAGTTCAAGCCGGCCGCGACGAAGGCCTCCCCCCCGCAGCCGGAGGCGAAGCCTTCGCGGCCCGCGCCGAAGCTCGAGGGCTTCGCGGTCCAGGTCGGCGCCTTCAAGGACGAATCGAAGCTCGCCCAGGCCCGCGAAAAGGTCGCCGCGACGCGCATTGCCCACTACACGGAACGGCTCGGCGGGTCGGCCGGGGAGCTCACGCGACTTCGCGCGGGGCCTTTCCCGACCCGCGAGGCGGCCGAGAAGGCCGCCGCCCAGCTCAAGCGCGCCGGGCTCGACGTGCGCGTGGTTCCGCTGCCGTGACGGCCTTGCGTTCGACCGCCCGTGCCCCAATCTGGAATGAGCCGCGCGGGCCACGGCCGCGGGCAAAGCGCATACACTATCGCGGGGTCACGAGCCCCGGCCTGAGGGACGCCTGAAGCATGTGCGGAATCATCGGAGTCGTCGCGCGCAGTCCCGTCAACCAGATCCTCTACGACGGGCTCACGGTCCTGCAGCACCGCGGCCAGGACGCGGCCGGAATCTGCACGGCCGAGGGCCACAGCTTCCACATGCACAAGGGGCGGGGACTGGTTCGCGACGTCTTCCGCACGCGCGACATGCGCGGCCTGGTGGGGACCATGGGCATCGCCCATTGCCGCTACCCCACGGCGGGCTCGGCCTCTTCGGTGGCGGAGTCGCAGCCCTTCTACGTGAACTCCCCGTTCGGCATCGTGCTGGGGCACAACGGCAACCTCGTGAACGCCGAAGAGCTGCGCCAGTCGCTGTTCCTCGAGGATCGCCGGCACATCAACACGAATTCCGATTCCGAGGTGCTGCTGAACGTCCTGGCGCACGAGATCCACGATGCGTGCGACGGCGGCCACCGCCTCACGCCGGACACCATCTTCAAGGCGGTCACCGGCGTGCACCGGCGCGTGAAGGGCGCCTACGCCGTGGTCGCGATGGTCGCGGGGTACGGGCTGCTCGCCTTCCGCGACCCGAGGGGCATCCGCCCCCTCATCATCGGGCGCGCCGACACGGAGAAGGGCGTGGAATTCATCGTCGCCTCCGAGAGCGTGGCGCTGGATTCCCTCGGCTTCAAGGCGATGCGCGACGTCGCCCCCGGGGAGGCGATCCTCATCGACCAGAGCGGCAACCTCTACAGCCGGCAGTGCGCCGAGTCGACGTCGCTCAATCCGTGCATCTTCGAGTTCGTCTACCTCGCGCGGCCCGATTCGGTGATCGACGGCATTTCCGTCTACGAGAGCCGGCGGAACATGGGCCAGAGCCTCGCCGACCGCATCATCGCCTCGGGGATCGCGCCGGAGATCGACGTCGTGATCCCGATCCCGGATTCCAGCCGGCCGAGCGCGCTCGAGGTCGCCTCCAAGCTCGGCAAGCCCTACCGCGAGGGCTTCATCAAGAACCGCTACATCGGCCGCACCTTCATCATGCCGGGCCAGGAGCTGCGCAGGAAAAGCGTGCGGCAGAAGCTCAACGCGATGGCCGTCGAGTTCAAGGACAAGAACGTGCTGCTGGTCGACGACTCGATCGTGCGCGGCACCACCAGCCGGGAAATCGTCCAGATGGCGCGCGAGTGCGGGGCGAGGAAGGTGTTCTTCGCCTCGGCCGCGCCTCCCGTGCGGTTCCCCAACGTCTACGGCATCGACATGCCGACCCGCTCCGAGCTGATCGCGACGGGGCGCAGCGAGGACGAGATCGCGCAGGCCATCGGCGCCGACGCCGTGCTGTACCAGGACCTCGCCTCGCTGGTGGCCGACGTCCGCGCCTGCAATCCCGCGATCGAGCAGTTCGACTGCTCCTGCTTCGACGGCGTCTACATCACGGGCGACGTCTCGAGCGATTACCTCGCCGAAATCGAGGCGTCGCGCCACGATGGCGAGTCGAACGGCGGCACGCGCCTGTCCAGCTACCAGCTCGATCTCGGCCTCACGGCCGTCGACTGAGGAAACCATGACGGACGACTACAAGCCCGACACGCTGGGCGTCCGGGCCGGGGGGCTGCGCAGCGACTTCGGCGAGCACTCGGAAGCGCTTGCGCTCACGGCGAGCTTCGTCTTCGCGAGCGCGGGGCAGGCGGCGCGCCGGTTCGCCAACGAGGAACCCGGCAACATCTACTCGCGCTTCACGAATCCGACGGTCGCGATGTTCCAGTCGCGGCTCGCGGCCCTCGAGGGGGCGCAGGCCTGCGTGGCCACCGCCACCGGCATGGCCGCCGTGTCGACGATGGCGATGGGGCTGCTTTCCTCGGGCGACCACCTGATCGCCGCGCGGGGCGTCTTCGGCACCGTGGTGCCCCTCTTCAACCAGATCCTCGGGCGCTTCGGGATCGAGACGACCTGGGTCGATCCCACGGACCTCGATGCGTGGCGCGCGGCGCTGCGGCCCCGCACGAAACTCCTGTTCGCCGAGACGCCGTCGAACCCCGTCTGCGAAGTCGCCGACATCGCGGGACTCGCGCAGATCGCGCACGAGGCGGGTGCGATCCTGGCGATCGACAACTGCATGTGCAGCCCCGCGCTCCAGCGGCCCATCGCGCTGGGCGCGGACCTCGTCGTGCACTCGGCCACGAAGTACATCGACGGCCAGGGGCGCGTGCTGGGCGGGGCCATCGCCGGGCGCCGTGACCTCGTCGAGGGCCCTCTCTTCAATTTCGTCCGCACTGCCGGTCCCGCGCTCTCGCCCTTCAATGCGTGGATCTGCCTCAAGGGGCTCGAGACGCTCAGGCTGCGCGTCGAGGCGCAGTCGGCGCGCGCGCTGGAGGTCGCACGCTGGCTCGAGTCCCACCCTTCGGTCGAGCGCGTGAACCATCCGGGGCTCGAGTCGCACCCGCAGCACGCGCTGGCCATGCGCCAGCAGTCGGCGGGCGGGCCGGTGTTCTCGTTCGTGGTTCGCGGCGGGCGCGAGGCGGCGTGGCGGGTGATCGACGAGACGCGGCTGCTGTCCATCACGGCGAATTTCGGCGACACGAAGTCGACGATATGCCACCCGGCCAGCACCACGCACGGGCGCCTGCCGCCCGCAGAGCGCGAGGCGGCCGGCGTCGTCGAAGGCCTGTTGCGCCTGGCCGTCGGCCTCGAGGACGCCGGGGACATCCGGGCGGATCTCGAGCGGGGACTCGCCGCCGCCTGAGCTTTTTTTGCGTGCGCGGGCCACCGTCCGCGCCACGCCCGGCGCCGCCCACGAGGCGGCGAGCGGGCCAAGGGAGAGCCATGAAGACGCCGCACGTGTTCCTGATGTGCCCGCCGGAGTACTTCGACGTGTCGTACATCATCAACCCGTGGATGCACGGGAACGTGCGCAAGATCGACAACGCCCTGGCCAAGCAGCAGTGGCGGGCCCTGTACGACATCCTCACCGACCACGCCAACGTGCGGCTCGTCAGCCCGCAGCCCGGATCGCCCGACATGGTGTTCACGGCCAACGCGGGCCTGGTGAAGGGGCGGCGCTTCCTGGTCACGCGCTTCCGCTACCCCGAAAGGCAGTACGAGGAGCCGTACTTCGCCGACTGGTTTCTCGACCGGGGTTACGACGTCTCGCTCATGCCGCGGCACGTGCCCTTCGAGGGAGCGGGTGACGCGCTCTTCGACCGGGGCGCGCAGCGCCTGTGGCTCGCCTACGGCCACCGCTCGGTGCTCGCCGCGCGCGAGGTGATCGCGGAGCGCTTCGGCGGCGAGGTCGTCGCCCTGAAGCTCACCGACCAGCGCTTCTACCACCTCGACACGTGCTTCTGTCCCCTCGACGGCGGATACGTCCTGTACTACCCCGCGGCCTTCGACGCGCCTTCCCGGGCCACGATCGAGCGTCTCGTGCCCGATTCGCGCCGAATCGTCGTCGCCGAGGACGACGCGCTCGCCTTCGCCTGCAATGCCGTGTCGGCGGGAAAGCGGATCGTGGTGAACCGGGCGAGCACGGCGTTCGTCGATGCGCTGGGGCGCCGCGGTTTCGAGGTGGTGCAAACCCCGCTGTCGGAGTTCATGAAGGCCGGCGGCTCGGCCAAGTGCCTCACGCTGAGGCTGGACGAACCCTGATTCAGCCGGCGTCGACGGCCCGGGTCCCTGCCGGCGTGGACTCGATGTATCCGCCCGCCTCGTACCAGTCGGGAAGGACCCAGCGAACGCATGCGCGGCCGCCGGCCTGATGCTCGTGCCTCGCCGGACGATGGGTGTGGCCGTGGATCAGCACGCGGCAGTTCGCCGCGACGAAGGCGGCCTCGACCGCGTCGGACGCCACGTCCATGATGGCCTCGCCCTTGCCGACCTTTTCGCCCTCGCTCTGGCTGCGCATCCCGCGCGCGATGGCGATTCGTTCCGCGATCGGCCTGGCGAGCGCCGCGGCCTGCCACGCGGGATTGCGCACCTGCGCGCGGAAGGCGAGGTACGCGTGGTCGCCCGTGCACAGGGTGTCGCCGTGCATCAGAAGCACGCGCTCGCCGTAGAGGTCTATCACCGTGGGGTCCGGGATGAGGCGGACGCCCGTGTCCGAGCAGAACCGCGACGCCACCATGAAGTCCCGGTTGCCGTGCATGAAGAAGGTGGGCGTCGCTCGTGCCGCCTGGCGCAGCATCCCCGCGATCCGCGCCGGGAAGTCGAGTTCCAGGCCATCGTCGCCCACCCAGTACTCGAAGAGGTCGCCCAGGATGTAGAGGGCATCCGCCCCCGGGACGGCTTCGGCGAGAAACCGGGCGAAACGCGCGGTGGTCTCCGGCCGCTCCTCGGCGAGGTGCAGGTCTGAGATGAAGAGGGTGCGCGGCATCGGGGAAAAGGAAGGGCGGCCCGGGGCCGCCCTTCGCGCGACTCAGCGGTTCGCGTGGCTCAGAGGCACTCGGCCTTCTCGATCGTCACCGGTTCCAGCGGCACGTTCTGGTGCATGCCGGCGTTGCCGGTGGCGACCTTGCGGATCTTGTCGACGACGTCCTGTCCTTCGACCACCTTGCCGAACACGGCGTAGCCCCAGCCCTGCGGCGACTCGTCGCGGTAGTTGAGGAAGTCGTTCGCCTTCACGTTGATGAAGAACTGCGCGGTGGCCGAGTCGCGCACGCCCGTGCGCGCCATGGCGAGCGTGTAGACGTCGTTCTTCAGGCCGTTGGCCGCCTCGTTCTTGATCGGCGCCAGGGTCGGCTTCTGCTGCATGTCCTTCGTGAAACCGCCGCCCTGGATCATGAAGCCGTCGATGACGCGGTGGAAGATCGTGCCGTTGTAGTGGCCGGAGTCGACGTACTTCGCGAAGTTCTCGGCGGAAACGGGGGCCTTCTCCTTGTTCAGCTCGATGGTGATGGCGCCCATCGAGGTGGTGAGCTTCACTTTCATTGGTGCGGATCCTTTCAGTTTGACGGAACAGCCGGCGGGGCCGGCCGCCTCGGGTTTGCCCTTCGCCTGCGCGGCGGCCCCGAGGGGCAATCCGGCAAGAACGAGCAGGGCGGTGGCGGCAACGAGGCGTCGGGCGGGATTCATGGGATTCATGGGTTTCATGGGAGGTCAGGAGATCACGGTTTCGAAGACGATGCGCCAGTGCCCCTGGTCGCGCGACCAGTACTGGCGCTTGGCGGTTCGGTTGGCAAGGTTCGAGGAGCGATAGTCCTGTGCGAAGGTCACGACGACCATCTCCTCGCCATCGGGGTGTCCGAAGACGCTCAAGTCCGAGATGCCGACCTTCACCCACGACTTGCCCGCGTTCACCTTGCGTTTGTGGGCGCCCCAGGCGGCGAGGCCCTTGCCGTCCGCATTGAAGTGCGAGGAGTAGTGCGACAGGTAGCGGTCGGTGTCGAGGCTTTCCCAGTCGGCGCGCCACTGCTCGAACGCGGCGAGGAAATCGCGGCGGCTGTCCTGCCAGCGGTCCGGTGCCGCCCACTCGATGCCCGCGCTGATGACGACGGGCGTGCGCCCCACGTCGACGTAGCGCGACAGCCGGCGCAGGTCGTCGTTGGTGAGCGCCACGCACCCGTCCGTGGCGCGCGGCGGCCGGCTGTAGGTCTCCGACGGCGTCCCGTGGAGCCAGATGCCGTATCCGTTTCGCTTGTGCAGCTTGTCCCACTCGTTGGGGTAGCTGATCGGGAAGGCCCCGGGCCCGTAGAAATCGGGGAGCTTCTCCTTCGAGGAGACGATGGTGTAGACGCCGAGCGGCGTCTTCTGGTCGCCCTCGCGGCGCTTCTCCACCCCGTTCTTGCCGAGGCTGATGTAGAAATCCGTCACGTAGTGCGGCTCGCCGCCCCGGTTGGCGAACACGAAGAGCCGCGATCGCGCCGTGTCCACGAGAATCGCATGGGACTGCGTCGGTGCGAGCTGCAGCATCGGCAGCGGAAGGTGGTCGCGCGGCGGCGCGTCCAGGTAGCGCCTGAGGCGCGCGCGCGCTTCGTCCTGAAGAGGCGCTACACCCGGGCTGGCGGAAGCGGCAAGCGGCCCGAACGCGACGGGATTGCCCGCACGGGCCATGAGCAGGTCGCCCTTGATGAGGTGCCCGAGGCGGAAGTTGGGGGTCTTCGCGAGCGCCACGTCGATCTCGCCGAGAGCGTGCCGCAGGCCGTTCTGGCTCAGGCCGACGATCGCGCGAACCAGCGAAGCCTCGACCTCGTTCGCGAAGGCGGGGATCGTCGAGTCGGGGGCCGCGTCGTCGGCCAACGCGCCGAAGGGCAAGGCCGCGGCGAGAAGCGCCGCGAACGCCAGGCGGGGCAGGGCGCGGCGCGAGACAGGCCGGTGCGCTGGCGCTCTCACCCGCCCACGCGCTCCTGCTTGATGAGCCACTTGCCGCCGACCTTCGCGAGCTTGAGGGTCTTGGTGCTGTTCGACTTGAGCGTGTCGGAGCGGTAGGCCTGGCGCAGCACGGCGGTAGCCGTATCGCCGTCGACCTTGATCGACTGGATCTTCACCGTGACCTCGATCGACTTCGGGCGCTCGATGCGCTCGGCGCGCTGCTTTTCCCAGGCGCCGCGGGCCTCGCGACCGGGGGTCTCGAAGTCGGGCGCGTAGGCGGCGAGATAGCCCTTCACGTCCTTGGTGCTCCACGACCGGGCCCACGCTTCGATCGCCGCGGCGACAGCGTTCCTGTCGGCATCGGCGTTATTCGCCGTGGCGGGCTCGGTCTTCCCGGCCGCGGGCTGGGCAGCCTCGACTTTCGCGGTCGCGGGCTTCGCGGTGGCGGCCACGGGCCGGGCAGGCTCGGCTTTCGCGCTCGCGGGCTTCGTCGCCGTCGCCTTGGGCGGCTCCGCCTTCGGGGGCTCGGCTTTCGCGGGCTCCGCGGCGGCGAGTTTCGAGGGCTCCGGCCGCGAGGCAGGCGCGGACTTGGGCGCGATGAACAGGTCCTTCACCATCGAGAGCTTCACCTGCGCGCTGGTGTTGTTCTTGTCGAGCTGCAGCGCGCGGTCGTAGGCGCGGCTCGCGAGCTGCGCGTAGATGTCGCCCAGGTTCTCGTGCGCGGTGGCGTAGCTCGGATGCGTGTGGATGGCCAGCTCGAGGGCCGACTTCGCCTTGTCGTAGTTGCCGAGCGAGGCGTAGAGAACCGCGAGGTTGTTGTAGGGCTCGGGGAGCTCGGGGAAGTCCTCGGTGAGGCTGGTGAACACCTGGATCGCCTCGTTCACCTTCTTCTGCTCGGTGAGCAGCAGTCCCCTGAGAAACCGGCCCTGCGGCTCGCGTGGCTGCGCCTTGAGGTACGCATCGACCAGTTCCATCGCCGGCTGAAGGCGGCCCTGGCCGTAGAGCTTTTGCGCTTCGCGCAGGTCGTCTCCCGGGGCAGCGGTGACCGGGCCCGCAAGCGCCAGCGCGAACGCGGCGGCGGCTACGGGAAAGCGCAGGGGACGGAGGAGCATCGTGTTATAATTTGTTGAATTTATATGGAAAAGAGATTCTACCAACCTTGGGTGGGCTTCACAATCGGCCGTGCGCCCGAGGGCGTGGTTGGTTGCCGCCCTCGCCGGCCCTTCTGGAGCGCCACCAGCGCTTCGGCAGTGTCTTTCGGATGTCGTTCCATTCCCGCGTCCTGAAGCCGCCGGAGGGCCCCGGGCCCTCCATCCGACAAGCGCACCTGGCTCGACGGTCCTCCCGGACCCTCCATTTCCCATGTCCTCGCTCAGCATCCACAACACCCTGACCCGAAGGAAGGAACCCTTCGTCCCGCTGGTTCCCGGCAAGGCCGGCATCTACGTTTGCGGGCCGACGGTCTACGACTACATCCATATCGGCAACGCGCGCACCTTCTCGGTGTTCGACCTCGTCGTGCGCTGGCTCCGCGCGAGCGGCCTCGCGGTGCGCTACGTGCGCAACATCACGGACGTGGACGACAAGATCATGGAGCGCGCCCGCAGCCGCAACGAGCCCATCGAGGCGCTGACCGAGCGCACGGTGGCCGCGTTCGCCGAGGACTGCGCACGCCTGAACCTGCTGGTACCCGACAGCGAGCCCCGCGCCACCCGGTACATCGGGCCGATGGTCGAATTCATCGAGACGCTGGAGAAGAAGGGGCTCGCCTACCGCGGCGCCAATGGTGACGTGTACTACTCGGTGCGCGACTTCCCGGGCTACGGCAAGCTCTCGCGACGCAACCTCGACGAGCTGCGCTCCGGCGAGCGCGTGGCGGTCGAGGCCGCCAAGCGCGATCCGCTCGACTTCGTCCTCTGGAAGGCAGCCAAGCCCGGCGAGCCGTCCTGGCCCTCCGTCTTCGGGGCCGGCCGGCCGGGCTGGCACATCGAGTGCTCGGCCATGTCCTGCCGCGAGCTCGGCGAGACGTTCGACATCCACGGCGGCGGCTGGGACCTGCAGTTCCCGCACCACGAGAACGAGATCGCGCAGAGCGAGGGAGCCAACGCGAGGCCGTTCGTGAACTACTGGATGCACTCGGCGTTCCTCAACATGGGCGACGAGAAGATGTCGAAGTCCCTCGGGAACGTGTTCACCGCCCGCGAGGTCCTCGCGAAGCTCGATGCGGTCCAGGGCGGGGAGCAGCTGCGCTTCTTCCTGCTGCGGGGCCACTACCGCAGCGAGCTGAGCTACACCTGGGATCTGCTGGAGGACGCCGGCAACACGCTGCGCGGCTTCTACACCGCGCTTCGCGAGGTGAACCCGGAAGAGGGCCCCGTCGACTGGTCGCACCCGCTCGCGAAGCGCTTCCGCGACGCCATGAACGACGACTTCGACACGCCCATCGCCTTCGCCGTCCTGCACGAGCTGCGTGGGGAGGTGAACCGCGCGCGTTCCCCGGCGCTCGCGGGCCTCCTCAAGGCCCTGGGCGGCACGATCGGGTTTCTCCAGGCCGACCCCGAGGCATTCCTGAAGGGGGGCGTGTCGGTCGATGCCGGCAAGGGGGGCGCGACGGTCGACGTCGACGCCCTGGTCGCCGAGCGCGCGGCGGCGAAGAAGGCGCGCGACTTCGCGCGCGCGGACGAGATCCGCAGGCAGCTCGACGCCGCGGGCATCGTCCTCGAGGACAAGCCCGGGGGCGTCACGGAGTGGCGCAAGAAATGAAAAAGGCCCGCTCGCAGCGGGCCTTTCTTTCTCGGGGAGCGCCGGCTCAGCGCACGAACTTCTGGTTCCGCGAGATGATCGTGAGGTCGACGAACTTCGAGCCATTGTGGTTGTCGGGCCCGTAGCTCACCTTGAAGCCTCCCGCGTCGTAGGGTTCCAGCGATTCCATGGCCTTGATGAAGCTGTCGCGGGTGAGGTTCTTGCCCGCGCGGCGCAGCCCCTCGACCATGACCTTCGCGGCGATGAACCCCTCCAGCGTGCCGAAACCCGGCTCTCCTTTGGCCGCATCGAGAAGCGCGCGGTATTCCTTCACCACCGGGATCGACATGTCCCACGGGAACGGGACCACCTGCGAGATCTGGATGCCGCGGCCTTCACGGTCGAGCTCCTTGGCGAGCGCCTTGCTTCCGACGAACGAAACGTTCCAGAAAGTCGGGTTCGAGCCGGCCTTCTTCATTTCCTTGATGAAGGCGGCGCAGGACTTGTAGGCGCTGATCATCACGATCGCCTGCGCGTTCGCCTTGCTCATTTCGGCCACGGCTTTCGAGACGTCGACGGTGTTTCTCTCGACCGTGCCCTTGGCCGCCACCTGGAGGTTTCGCCTCGCGAGCGCGCGCTCGACGCCCGTGAGGCCCGCCAGGCCATACGCGTCGTTCTGGTAGAAGACCGCGATCTTGTTCACGCTCATCGCGGTGAGGTGCTGCACGATCGCCTCGGTCTCGTCGAAGTAGCTCGCGCGCACGTTGAAGATGTAGCGGTTGAAGGGGCTGCGCAGCAGCTCCGCGCCGGTGAAGGCGCCGACGTACGGGACCTTGGCCTCGGTGAAGATCGGCAGGACGGCCGCGGACGTGGGCGTGCCCACGTAGCCGAAGAGGGCGAACACCCTCTCGTCGTTGATGAGCTTCTTGGTGTTCTCGACCGCGCGCGGCGGCTCGTAGC
This sequence comes from Betaproteobacteria bacterium, assembly GCA_019449455.1. Taxonomy (GTDB): domain Bacteria; phylum Pseudomonadota; class Gammaproteobacteria; order Burkholderiales; family Usitatibacteraceae; genus FEB-7. Next base: position 39,830 of record JAGRPO010000300.1, read on the forward strand.
CGTCGTCGAGCGTCTTGAGGACGATGCGCCGGCCGTTCACGCCGCCCCTGGCGTTGACCTGGTTGAAATAGAGGCTCGCGCCCACTTGCATGTCCTTGCCGAGCTCCTGGGCGGGGCCGGTGAGCGCCACGGACTGCCCCAGGACGATCTGCGATTCGGACACGCCCTGGGCGAGTGCCGCCCCCGACGCCAACGCCATTGCCAACAACGATGCGAGTGCGCGAATCATGGCTGCCTTCCCCCGGGTTATGTATGGATGCTCTTATTGTGGAGCCCATCATAACGCGGCTCGCGGCGCCGCGAGAAGGGAGGGGGGTCAGCCGGCGAAGAAGTCCCGGACCTTGTCCATGAAGGACTTGGCGCGCGGGTTGTGGCGGTCGCTGTCGCTCCGGTTGATTTCCTCGAGCTCGCGCAGGAGCTCCTTCTGGCGCTCGGTGAGCTTCACCGGGGTCTCCACCACGATCTCGCACAGGAGGTCGCCGGGATGGGCTGCGCGCACCCCCTTGATGCCCTTGCCCCGCAGGCGCATCACCTGGCCGGTCTGCGTTTCCGCCGGGATCTTCACCTTCGCCTGGCCTTCGAGCGTCGGGATCTCGATCTCGCCGCCGAGGGCGGCCGTGGTGAAGCTCACCGGCATCTGGCAATGCAGGTCGTTCGCGTCGCGCTGGAAGACCGCGTGCTCCTTGAGGTGGATCACCACGTAGAGGTCGCCGGGCGGGCCCCCGTTCACGCCGGACTCGCCCTCGCCGGCGAGCCGGATGCGGTCGCCTTCGTCGATGCCGGCGGGAATCTTCACCGCGAGGGTCTTGTGGCGCTTCAGGCGCCCGGCGCCGCCGCAGGCCCGGCAGGGGTCGGAGATCGTCTTGCCGGTTCCGTGGCATGTCGGGCACGCCTGCTGGATCGAGAAGAAGCCCTGGGACATGCGCACGGCCCCCGTGCCGCCGCAGGTCGAGCAGGTCTTCGCCTGCGTGCCCGGCTTGGCGCCCGATCCGTGGCAGGTGTCGCATTCCTCCATGGTGGGGATGCGGATCTTCGTCTCGGTGCCGCGCGCGGCCTGCTCGAGCGTCACCTCGAGGTTGTAGCGCAGGTCCGCGCCGCGGTAGACGTTCGAGCGCCCGCGCCCTCCGCCGAAGATGTCGCCGAAGATGTCGCCGAAGGCCTCCGCGAATCCGCCGAACCCCGCGTCGCCGGCGCCGCCCATTCCGCCCATCTGCGGGTTGACGCCGGCATGCCCGTACGCGTCGTAGGCGCGGCGCTTCTCCGCCTCGGAAAGCACCTCGTAGGCTTCCTTCGCCTCCTTGAACTTCTCCTCCGAGTCCTTGCTGTCGGGATTGCGGTCGGGGTGGTGCTTCATGGCGAGCTTGCGGTAGGCCTTCTTGATGTCCTCCTCGGAGGCATCGCGGTTCACGCCCAGCACTTCGTAGTAGTCGCGCTTCTTCGCCATTCGTCTTTCCAGTCCTTCAATGCGGGAAAGGGTGAAGGGAGTCGCCCCCCTTCACCCCCGGTTCATCGAGGCATTCGCAGCCCGTTGTTCAGGCCGACTTCTTGTCCTTCACCTCGGTGTATTCGGCGTCGACCACGTTGCCCTCGTCCTTGCCCGACGGCCCCGCGGCGGAATCGCCTTCGGCCGCGCCGCCGCCCGGCTGGGACTTCGCCTGGGCGTCGGCGTAGACCCGCTCGCCCAGCTTCTGCGAGGCGGTTGCGAGGGCCTCGCTCTTCGCCTCGATCGCGGCCTTGTCGCCGCCCTTGAGGACCGCCTCGAGCTCCTTGGCGGCCTCCTCGATCTTCGCCTTCTCGGCCGCGTCGAGCTTGTCGCCGTACTCGCCGAGGGACTTCCTCACCGTGTGCAGGAGCTGGTCGGCTTGGTTCCGGGCGGCGACGATCTCGAGCTGCTTCCTGTCCTCGTCGGCGTGCGACTCGGCGTCCTTCACCATGCGCTGGATCTCGTCCTCGGAGAGGCCGGAGCTCGCCTTGATGGTGATCTTCGACTCCTTGCCGGTGGCCTTGTCCTTCGCGTTCACGTGCAGGATTCCGTTCGCGTCGATGTCGAAGGTGACCTCGATCTGCGGCATGCCGCGCGGGGAGGGCGGGATGCCCTCGAGGTTGAACTGGCCGAGGCTCTTGTTGCCGGAGGCCACGTCACGCTCGCCCTGGAGGACGTGGATCGTCACCGCGGACTGGTTGTCCTCGGCCGTCGAGAAGACCTGCTGGGCCTTGGTCGGGATGGTCGTGTTCTTCTGGATGAGCTTGGTCATCACGCCGCCCAGCGTCTCGATGCCCAGCGACAGCGGCGTCACGTCGAGCAGCAGCACGTCCTTCACCTCGCCCTGGAGCACGCCGCCCTGGATCGCGGCGCCGATGGCCACGGCCTCGTCCGGGTTCACGTCCTTCCTCGGCTCCTTGCCGAAGAACTCCTTCACCTTGTCCTGGACCTTGGGCATGCGCGTCATGCCGCCCACGAGGATCACGTCGGCGATGTCGGAGACCTTCACGCCCGCGTCCTTGATCGCGATGCGGCAGGGTTCGATGGTCCTCTCGACGAGATCCTCGACGAGCGCCTCGAACTTGGCGCGCGTGATCTTCATGGTGAGGTGCGAGGGGGCGCCGTTCGCCATGGCGATGTAGGGCTCGTTCAGCTCGGTCTGCTGCGAGGAGGACAGCTCGATCTTCGCGCGCTCGGCGGCCATCTTCACGCGCTGGAGCGCGATCGGGTCCTTGGAGAGGTCGATGCCGGACTGCTTGCGGAACTCCTCGACGATGTAGTCGATGAGGCGCTGGTCGAAGTCCTCGCCGCCCAGGAACGTGTCGCCATTGGTGGAGAGCACCTCGAACTGGTGCTCGCCCTCGACCACGGCGATCTCGATGATCGAGATGTCGAAGGTGCCGCCGCCCAGGTCGTAGACCGCGATCTTGCGGTCGCCTTCCCTCTTGTCGAGGCCGAAGGCGAGCGCGGCGGCGGTGGGCTCGTTGATGATGCGCTTGACCTCGAGGCCCGCGATGCGGCCCGCGTCCTTCGTGGCCTGGCGCTGGGAGTCGTTGAAGTAGGCCGGCACCGTGATCACGGCCTCGGTGACGGGCTCGCCGAGGTAGTCCTCGGCCGTCTTCTTCATCTTGCGCAGGACCTCGGCGGACACCTGCGGCGGCGCGATCCCGCGCCCGCGCGCCTCGACCCATGCGTCGCCGTTGTCGGCGCGCACGATCCTGTAGGGCATGAGCCCGATGTCCTTCTGCACTTCCTTCTCCTCGTAGCGCCGGCCGATGAGCCGCTTCACCGCGGAGAGCGTGTTCTTCGCGTTGGTGACCGCCTGGCGCTTGGCCGGCGCGCCGACGAGGATCTCGTCGTTGTCCGCGTAGGCCACGATCGATGGCGTGGTGCGCGCGCCTTCGCTGTTCTCGATGACCTTGGGCTTGCCGCCCTCCATGATCGCGACGCAGGAGTTCGTGGTGCCCAGGTCGATGCCGATGATCTTTGCCATGTTCGCTATCCTTCGTCCTTGTTCTGAACCTGACCGGAATGTCGGGTTATTCGGCTGATTTTCAAGCTTTCGCCTGCGTTTCGCCCGCCGCGGCGGCCTGGTCGCGGGCCACCATCACGAGCGCGGGCCGGATGACCCGGTCGTTCAGCAGGTACCCCTTGCGCAGGACCGTCGCGACCTTGCCGGGCTCCTGGTCGCTGTCGACCTGGCCCATGGCCTCGTGGCGGTGGGGGTCGAACTTCTCGCCCAGGGGCGCGATCTGCGCGAGGCTCGCCTTGTCGAAGGCGGCCGTCAGCTGGCGATAGGTGATCTCGACGCCGTCCCGAATGGATTCGACCGTGGGGGACGGCGCGGCCAGGGCGGCCTCGAGGCTGTCCCTCACCGGCAGCAGGCTCGAGGCGAAGGACTCGATGCCGAACTTGTGCGCGCGGGCGACGTCGTCGGCGGCCCGGCGCCGCGTGTTCTCGACTTCCGCCTTCGCGCGCAGGAACTCGTCGCTCAGGCGCTGCGCCTCGGCCTGGGCCGCGGCGAGCCTCGCCTCGAGGTCCGCGATTCGAGCCTCGGGCTCCATAGGGGTGTCCGGCGCCGATTCGGGCGCTGGGGCAATGGGGTCTACCACGACTTTCTCCCTGAAAAACAAATCGTTGCAGGGCACTTGGGGGCGGTGCCGCGAATTTCAAGGGGTGGGGGTGGCCGGCCGGCGCGAAAGGTGAGCGTCGCCCCGATACTCGCCGGCGCCGGCCTCGGCAGGCGGTTCTAGGGGCCTTCCCGCGCCAGCCACGGCGCCCGTCCGGGGCCCGTGCCCCGGACGGGCGTCATTTCTTGGCGCCCGTGACGAGCCAGCTCACCGCCAGGGTGATGAGGCTGTAGAGGATCGAGCCCACGAGCGCCGCGAGGAACCCCTGGACGGCGAACCCCTGGATCACCTGCGCCACGAGCCAGAAGAGGGCCGCGTTGATCACGAAGAGGAACAGGCCGAGCGTGATGATCGTGACCGGCAGCGTGAGGAGCACGAGGATCGGACGGATGAGCGCGTTGGCGAGGCCCAGCGCGAGGGCCGCCATGGCCGCGGCGAAGAAGCTCTCCACGCGCACGCCCGGGTAGAGGTAGGCGACGGCGAGCAGCGCCAGCGCGTTGAGGAGCCATCGCAGGAGAAGTGAGCCCAAGGCCGTCCCTTTCTCGTCAGTCCTTCGCGCCCAGGGCGCGGGCCCGCGCCGCCGAGGCGCGCGCCTCGGTTTCGGCCGCCTGCGCGTCCCAGTCCCTGCTGGCCCAGCCGTGCAGGTTCTCGAGGGCGATGCGGGTCAGCGCGGCCATGAACGCGGGCGAATCGTTCGCGGTCGGGATGTAATGGTATTCCTTGCCGCCGGCCGCGCGGAACGTGTCGCGGCCCTCGATCGCGATTTCCTCGAGCGTCTCGAGGCAGTCGGCGGCGAAGCCCGGGCAGATCACGTCCACCCGGCCGATGCCCTTCGCGCCCAGCTGCGCCAGGGTGTCCGCGGTATAGGGCTTGAGCCATTCCGCGCGACCGAAGCGCGACTGGAACGTGACGATCGTGCGCTCGTCGTTCCAGCCCAGCTCGGTGGCGATGAGCCGCGCGCTCTTGCGGCATTCGCAGTGGTACGGGTCGCCCTTGTCCAGCGAAAAGCGCGGCAGGCCGTGGAAGCTCATCACCAGCCGGTCGGGGCGCCCGTGCTTCATCCAGTAGTCGTTCACGGCGCGCGCCACAGCCTTCACGTAGGCGGGGTGATCGTGGAAATTGCGCACCGTCCGCAGCGCGGGCACGTTGCGCATGCGCGAGAGCGCCGCGCCGACGGCGTCGATCGCCGAGCCGGTCGTGCTCGCGGAGTACTGGGGGTAGAGCGGCAGCACGAGGATGCGGTCGCATCCCTTGGCGCGAAGCTGCGCCAGCCCGGCCGCGATCGAGGGATTGCCGTACCGGCAGGCGCCCGCGACCGCGAGCGGGGACTTCACGTGCTCGCCGAGGTAGCCGCGCAGGAACTGCACCTGCCGCTCGAGATGGACGCGCAGCGGCGAGCCCTCCTTCATCCAGACCAGGGCGTACTTGGCCGCGCTCTTCGCCGGCCGCGTGAGGAGGATGACCCGAAGGATCAGCCACCATGCCGCGCGCGGAATCTCGACCACGCGGGGGTCCCACAGGAATTCGGCGAGGTAGCGGCGCACCGCCGCCGGCGTGGGGTCGTCCGGCGTGCCCAGGTTGACCAGCAGGACGCCGGTGCGGGACGGGGAGCCGTGCGCGCGCGGGGGTTCCGGGAGGTAGGCCATTCAGTGCTGGGAAAGCGCGGAGGAGATGAGCTTCGCCGTCACGTCGACGATGGGGATCACGCGCTCGTAGGCCATGCGCGTCGGCCCGATCACGCCCACCGTGCCCACGACCTTCCCGTCGACCTCGTAGGACGCGGTCACGATGGAGCATTCGTCGAGCGGGACGAGCCGCGAATCGCCGCCGATGAAGATCTTCACGCCCTCGGCCCGCTCGCTCTCGTCGAGGAGACCCAGGAGCTGCGCCTTGCGCTCGAAGAGGTCGAAGAGCTTGCGCAGCCGCGCCCTGTCCGAGGAGAGGTCCTCGACCTCGAGCAGGTTCCTCTCGCCGGACAGGACCACGCCGTCGTCGGGTTCCCGCATGGCCTCTCCGCCCGTCTCGATGGCGGCGCGCATGAGCGTGGAGATGTCGCGGTGCAGGTCGAGGAGCTCGCCGCGCACGCGGCTCGCGATCGAGGCGAAGTCCTGGCCCGCGTAATGCTGGTTGATGACGTTGGCGGCTTCCGTGAGCTGCGCCGGGGAGTAGGGCCGGTCGGTGACGAGCACCCGGTTCTGCACCTCCCCGTCGGAGGCGACGATGATGAGCAGGACGCGCTTCTCGGACAGGTGGAAGAACTCGACGTGCCGCAGCGACGCGCGGCGGCGGGGGGAAATCACGACGCCGGCGAAATGCGTGAGGTCCGACAGGAGCTGGGAGGCGGCCGCCACCACGCGGTGCGGGTCGCCCGGGAGCAGGCTCTCCTCGATCTGGGCGCGCTCGACCTCCTCGAGAGGACGCACGGTGAGCAGGGTGTCGACGAAGAGCCGGTAGCCCTTGGGCGTCGGCACGCGCCCGGACGAGGTGTGGGGGCTGGAGACGAAGCCCATCTCCTCCAGGTCGGCCATCACGTTGCGGATCGTGGCGGGCGAGAGCTCCAGGCTGGAGGCGCGGGCCAGCGCGCGCGAACCGACGGGCTGGCCGTCGGCGATGTAGCGCTCGACGAGGATCTTGAGAAGGGCCTGCGCGCGATCGTTGAGCATGGCTGACATTGTAAGGAAAATCGCGGCCGCCGGAGCCGCAGCTTCGCCTTTGTTTGGCCGGGACGCTGTGATCTAATGGGGCCCATGTTCCCGCCCTTCAAGACCGTGGCCGTCATCGGAAAGAGCGATGCCACGGTGCTTCCGGAGAAGCTCGACCAGGTGGTGGCCGTGCTTCGCTCGCGCGGGGCGGCGGTGCTCATGGACACCCGCACGGCCGAGGCGGCGCGCACGCCGCCCGACGAAGCGGTGGCGCTCGAGGAACTGCCCGGGCGCGCCGACCTCGCGGTGGTGGTGGGGGGCGACGGCACGCTCCTTTCGTGCGCCCGCCTGATGGCCGCCAACGGCGTGCCGCTCATCGGCGTGAACCTGGGGCGCCTGGGCTTCCTCACCGACATCCCGGCCGACAAGGTGTCCGAGACGCTCTCCGCCCTGTTCGACGGCGATTTCGTTGCCGAGGAGAGGCTGATGCTCACCTCGCGCGTGCTGCGCGCGGGGCGGGAGGTCTTCGCGACCCACGCGATGAACGACGTGGTGGTGAGCCGCGCGGGCACCGGCAGCATGATCGAGTTCTCCGTTCACGTCGACGGCGAGTTCATCTACAGCCTTCGCGCCGACGGCATCATCGCCGCCACGCCCACCGGCTCGACCGCCTACGCGCTCTCGGCGGGCGGGCCCATTCTCCACCCGGGGCTGTCGGCCGTGGCGCTCGTCCCGATCTCGCCGCACACGCTCTCGAACCGGCCGGTGGCGATCCAGAGCACTTCGCGGATCGACATCGTCCTCGTCCGGGGGCCGGGGGCGCGCGCGAACTTCGACGTGCAGTCGCACGTCGACCTGGAGGCGAACGACGTGGTCGGCATCGCCGCCGCGGCGAAACCGGCGATCCTCCTCCACCCGCGCGGCTACCGCTACTTTTCCATGCTGCGCGACAAGCTGCGCTGGAACGAGCGCAACGCCTGAGGCGCGCGCCCCTCCCCATGCTCCGGGCCCTGGCGCTTCGCGACTTCGTGATCGTGGAGTCGCTCGACCTCGAGCTGGCCACGGGCTTCTCGGCGCTCACCGGGGAGACGGGCGCCGGCAAGTCGATCCTCGTGGACGCGCTCGGCCTCGTCCTCGGGGCGCGCGCCGATGCCGGCGTGGTTCGCCCGGGGTCGGAGCGCGCCGACCTCGCCGCCGAGTTCGACGTCTCCGGGCTGGACGCGGCGCGCCGCTGGCTCGCGGCGAACGACCTGGAGGAGGAGGGGGGCGAGCTTTGCCTCGTGCGGCGCACGATCGACCGGGCCGGCCGCTCGCGCGGGTTCGTCAACGGCCGCCCCGCCACCGCCGCCCAGCTGCGCGAGCTGGGCGAATGCCTCGTGGACATCCACGGCCAGCACGAGCACCAGTGGCTCGCGCAGCGCGACTACCAGCGGCGCCTGCTCGATGCCTTCGGCGGCACGCAGCCGCAGGCCCTGGAAGTGGCGCGCCTGCACGGTCAGTGGCGCCTCGCCGCCGAGGCGCGCCAGGCGCGCGAACGCGCGCAGGAGTC
>JAGRPO010000301.1 GCA_019449455.1 Betaproteobacteria bacterium
CTCCCAGCGCGGGTCCTGTCACGTTGACGGAAACGATGCAGGTGCCGCCGGGTGGCAAGGTGGCGTAGATGACGACCAGGGAGTTGCCTTCATCGATGTACGGCGCCACTTCGCCCGAGGCGCAGGCGGGCGGGTTCTCGACGATCGGCGAGCCTGCGACAAGGGTGCCAAGGCCGATTGGATCCGACCCGATGACTTCCACCGTGAAATTCGGGTCCGGGTTGGCGAACGTGAGCGAGAGCGTGGACACGCCCGCCGGGGCAATTCGCGCGGGACTGAAGGACACGCTGGCCGTTGGCATCGCGTAGGCCAGGACGGTCCCCTGGTCCGATTCCACCGGCGTGGTCGGGTTGGCGCTGGACGTGATCGCAATGTGGATGGGGCCGTAGATCCCCGCCGTAACCACCTCGTGGTAGACGACAAGCTCGCAGGCGGTACCCGCCGGAATGAACCCGTTGGTGACCGTCGCCAAGGTCGGTCCCGCCGTGATGGTGCCGGTGCAGCCCGGGTAGCTGGGGTTGAAGTAGGTGAGCCCGCTGACCCCCGTCAGCCCGGCCGGCAGGTTCACCGTGATGCTGACACCCGTAAGGTCGACGCCGGCATTCGGGTTGGTGATCGGAATCTGGCTGGGGAAGATCGAGTTCACCTCGATCGCCTGCGGAAGAAAGGATCCGATCTGGGGGGGAAGCTGCGCCGCCGAGATGGCCGCGAACATCATCGACGCGGCAGCGGTCAGGATGCGGGAAAGCGTGGTGCCGTTCATTTCCGACTCCAGGCAATTTCCTACATCGTCTCCCCCTTTTTTTTCGTGTGCCTTCTGTCAGATCAACCTTGTGTTGCGATTGCGCAGGCGGAGCCGGTAACCGCTGCCCGAATGGCCTACGACCTTGGTGCCATTGCCCGCGTTGCTCAGCCGCCTCCCCGGCGAAACGCGGCCGCGCCGGTTGCGCCGTTGAGGTTGTACATCATCCCGGCCCCCTGCCCGCTTCTCCCGGCGAAGAATCCGTCGACGGATCCCACGGGGTTGGGACAGGTCGGATGGCAGCTGATGTTGAGCAATTGCTGCACCGGGAATCCCGCCGGCGCCACGCCGCGGAACGCGGAGAAGTACTGGTCCCGGTAGATGGGAACGTTGCTCGCCGAGGCGCTGATCGTCTGGTCGGCGACGGTCAGGTTCAAGCCGAGGTCCACGGTGCGGCGGCTGAAGTCCGCCGCGAGGGTGGCGGAATTCAACGTGCCGACGTGTCCGAGAGCATCCGTCGGGCTCGTGTGGCCGGCCAGGGCATAGGTGGCGGTTCCGGTGAGCGGCAACGCCACGGGCCCGTTCTGCACGCCGGAGAACACGAAGTGCAGGCTGTTGCTCTCGAGGGGCAGCGACTGCTGCGCGCCGCCGTTCACGACGGCCGCGCCGCCCGCCCAGCGGCCCCAGACGAGGCCGGTCTCGGCATCGAGGCCGTATTGCGCCACGGAGGAGCTGCCGAGGGTGTACGACTGGTGCCCGCCGTAGGTCCGGTACGGCGCGGCGAATGCGCTCACGCGGCCCTGCGCATCGACGGTCACCTCGTCCGCGCGGTTGGCCGTGACGAAGTTGCGCACGAGCGCGGAGCCCAGGACGCCCATCGGGTCCGACACGACCCCGTCGCGGTACGGCGTGCCCATGTCCTGGGGCGGGCCCTGGAAACCGACCACGCCGTTCACCGTGTTGCTGTTTCCCGGGCTCGACGGCGACTGGTCCGTGATGCTGTAGCCCAGCACCGCGCCCTGGAGGCCCGAGCCGACGAAACTGCCCTCCAGGCCGCCATAAATGGAGCCGCTTGTCAGCGAATTGAGTCCCGCGCCGTTGGTGATGCGCAGGCGGTCGGAGGTGGACGCGAAAAACGATCCGAACGTGATCGGGACGTCCGGCGCGGTGAGTTGCCAGCTTCCGCCGCTGTTGCCGCCGGCGGGCGGCATATTCACCCCGAGGTTGGCGGTGAGCGTGCGGCTGGAAAAGTTCACGTCGAGCCGGGCGCCCGTGATCGTCCCCGCCGTGTTGAGCTGGTTCGTGGGCGCCGTGTGGACGACCGGCAGGTAGACGGCCGTGCCGGTGAGCACGTCGGCGAGGTATGCGGGGAAGCCGGAGCCGGACAGTATCCAGTGCGCGCCCCCGGCGGCGAGCCCCCCCGTGCCGGGTCCGAGAAGGCTGAAGCGCACGTTGTCCCAGCGGCCCAGCCGGAAGCTCACGCCACCCGACGCGTACGACTGGACATCGCCCACCGCGCCACCGTCGAACGCGGGCTCGAGCGCGACGCCCAGCCCCGCGTACATGCGATAGGAGCGCAGGTTTCCCGAGTCGTAGGTCACGTCGCGGCCGAGCGCCTGGCCGGCGAACGTCGAGCCGAAGGCGAGCACGACGTCCTGCAGCCCAAGGGGCTCGCCGCCGGCCAGGTTTCCGGAGGCGTCGGTCAAGGTGAAGCCCAGGCCGTTGTTGCCCACGAGATTCGCCGCGACCGTGCCCTGCCGCGTGCTCGAGCCGCTCGCGTCGCCGGGCCCGAAGTTGCGCGTTTCGCCCCCCTCGCCCTCGCCGCCGCCCGTCGACTTGCTCGCCCCCGTCGGGTTGGTGGCCGACTCGGCGATGAATTGCGGCGTCGGGATGTACTTCACGTCGCCGCGGCCCGTGACGAGCACGGTCTGGCCCGGTCCCGTGACGAGCGACTGCGCGCCGCCCTGCTGCGGCGGGAGGCCGGTGCCGGAGAAGTCGCCGAAGGTGACGGCGTGGCTGCCCTCGATGGTGTGGTTCACCGTGATGTCGCAGCCGGCGCCCGAGGCGTCCACCTTCGCGGGATCGCAATCGGCCGCCGTGCCCGCGAAGAGCACGTTGCCGGAACCGCGGATGCCCACGGTGGCGATCTTCGTCTTCATCACGAAGTGCTCGCGGTTGCGCGCGGCGATGAGGCCGGTGAAGGTGCGCAGCGTCCCGCGGACGAGGTTGAGCAGCGCGCCCTGGTCGGAATCGGGGCGGTCGGCGTACTGCTCGATCTGGAACTGGGAGTTGGGCCGCAGCGACAGCTTGGCCTGGTCCACCATGGTGAGCTGCGCCATGCCGCGGGCGCCGGTGACGATCGCGTCGCCGGCGTTCACCGGCGTGCCGCGCGTGACCGGCACGCGCTGTCCGTCGCGGCGCTGCACGTTCACCTCGCCGGTGACGAAGGTGAAGGTGCCGCTCTGCCCGAACGCCGGAGCCGCGGCTGCAAGACCGGCAAGGACGAGCAGGGATGGGAGCTTCTTGCGCTGGGACATGGCCGGTACTCCCTAGTTGATCTCGCAGCGCACGGCCGTCGAGATCTCGCTTCGGTTGAAGTCGTAGATGGAAATGTTGGAGTCGTTGCGCGTGTAGGACAGCTGCGTGCGCACCGCGCAGGTCTCGCGGAACTGCCAGTTGAGGCCCAGCAGGAACTCCGCGAACCTGTCCTTGCCCTTGTCCACGGCGGTCGCGCGGGCGAACGGGTCCTTGTCGCGGCGGTAGACGAAGCCCAGGCCGTTGAACACGCTCAGCTTCGGCGTGAGCGAATACTGCAGGTAGCTCCTCAGGCCGACGAGGTTCTTGCTCTTGTCCGTCTCGCCGTCGGCCAGCTTGTTGACGGCCCGGTCGTCGCTCGCGAACGCCGCGAGGTGGAGAAGCGGGACGCCCTTCGTCTCGAACGAGCGCAGCCAGGACACGCTCGCGTAGACCTGGTTGAAGTCCTCGACGTCGTTCTCGGGAAAGCGCACCCGCGCGTACTGCAGGCTCGCGCCCACCTGGGTCTTCGAATCGAGCATCGTCTTCCAGTCGCCCTGCACGTTGGCCACGCGGCGGTCGTTGGTCGGGCGCGGATCCCCCGGCGCCTCGCCATCCTGGTTGAAGAGCTGGTAGCCCGCGGTGGCGCGCCACTGCGTCTGGCCGTCGTTCAGCGCCCCTCCCGCGCGAAGGTCGCCCGCGGCGGAGTCGTACTTCGATTCGCCGTCGTAGCCGCGCAGCTTCGCGTCGCCGCCGGCGAAGAGGCTCCACCCCCGCGACAGGGGCATGGAGTACTCCGCCCCGCCGGCGGCGGTGGCGAAGCCCGCCTTGCGCTTCACGGAATTGCCCGTCGCCTCGATGCCGACGATGCCGAAGGACTGCTGCGCGGCCGCGCCGAAGTCCGTCGGCACGCCGGTGATGTTCGAGTCGTAGCCGAGCCCGAGCTCCGTCCAGCCTCGCCAGCCGGCGGTCGTCCGGCGCTTGCGGCTGTCGATCGCCTCGAGATAACGGGCGATCGTCTGCTGCGCGGCGGGCGGCGGGTTGCTCCCGGCCAGCTCCCGGAAGGCGGACTCCGCGAGGTCGAAGGAGCCGGCGGCGAAGTAGGCACGCGCGAGGTCCATCCGGGCCCCGGCGTGGTTCGGGTTCAGCGCGAGCACGCGCTCGAAGGCGATGATCGCGTCGTCGAGCTTGCCGCTGTCGAGCGCGGCCACGCCCAGCAGGTAGTCGAAGTCGATGGTCCCCGCGAGCTGGGCCTCGAACTTCATGAGCTCCATGTAGGCCTGCTTCGGGTTCGACTCGTTCAACAGGCGCCGGGCCTTGTCGAGGAGCTCCGGGTTGGCCAGCGCGGGGCTGATCGCTCCCGCGACGAGGGCCATGGCGACCAGCTTGATCGCCAGGCTTGCGCGTCGATCCATGACGGCTCTCATTCTTGTTTGGGTGGATGGGGCGAAAAAACAATCACAACACGCGCTTCGCGCTGGTTCGCCGAAAGCGCACGCCCGACCATTCCGCCTCCGGAAAGCCCTCAAATGGTAGGCGCATCACCCCTGGCTCGCAATTGGCACATGTGCCATCGGGCGGCGCAGTCTTCCGGCAGGAACAGTGCGATAATCCCGGGACATTTCCGTACTTGCCGCAGCGCCCGGAGAGCCCATGGACGATACCGTCGCCAGCGCAGTCGCGAAGAGCGACGCCGAGACATTGCTGCGCCGTGACGAGGATGGCGTGGCCGTCCTCACGCTCAACCGCCCGCGCCAGTTCAACGCCCTCTCCGGCGCCTTGCTGCAGGCCCTGCACCAGGCGCTCGACGCGATCGCCGCGGACAAGGCCGTGCGCGTGGTGGTGCTTACCGGAGCGGGGCGGGCCTTCTGCGCCGGCCACGACCTGAAGGAGATGCGCGCGGCCGCCTCCCAGTCCGAGGTCGACGCGCTCTTCGAGCGATGCAGCGCCATGATGCAGAAGCTGATCGCCCTGCCGCAGCCGGTGATCGCGGCGGTCAACGGGCTTGCGACCGCGGCGGGGTGCCAGCTGGTGGCGCAATGCGATCTCGCCGTGGCGAGCGGCGACGCGCGCTTCGCCGTATCGGGGATCAACCTCGGCCTGTTCTGCTCGACGCCGGCCGTGGCGCTCACGCGCAACGTCAGCCGCAAGCGCGCCGCCGAGATGCTCTTCACCGGCGACTTCATCGACGCCGAGACCGCGCTCGACTGGGGGCTCGTGAATCGCGTGTCGCCGGCCGAGCGGGTCATGGAAACGGCCTTCGACCTCGCCCACAATCTCATGGCGAAGCCGCGCGAGGCCCTTGCGACCGGCAAGGCCCTCTTCTACCGGCAGCTCGAGGCGGGCATCGCAGCCGCCTATGCCGACGCGTCGCGCACCATCGCGTGCAGCTTCGCCTCGCCCAGCGCGAAGGAAGGCGTGGCCGCCTTCCTCGAGAAGCGCCCGCCCGACTGGAAGTAGGTCAGCCGCGCGGCCAGCGGCCGCCCAGGCGCCGGTCGCGGATGACCTCGCGCGCCGCGTTGTGCCCCGGCACCCCCGTCACCCCACCCCCGGGGTGCGCGCCGGCGCCGCACAGGTAGAGCCCCGGCAGGGGCATCCGGTAGTTGCCGTGCCCGAGCACGGGACGCGCGCTGAACAGCTGGTTGAGCGTGAGCTTGCCGTGGAAGATGTCGCCGCCCGCGAGGCCGAACTCGGTCTCGAGGTCGAGCGGAGACAGGATCCGGCGCGCCAGCACGGCCGCGCGGAAATTGGGCGCGTATCGCGTGACCAGGTCGATCGCGGCGTCCGCCGCCCTCTCCCGCTCGTCCTCCCACCGGCGGCCCGACGGCAGGGCATACCGGAAGTGCTGGCAGAAGAGGCTCGCGACATGGGCGCCGCGGGGCGCGAGGCTATCGTCGACGGTGCTCGGGATGAGGAGTTCCATGATGGGCTCCCGCGACCAGCCGTCCTCGCGCGCCGTGGCGTACGCGCGATCCATGTAGGCGAGCGTGGGCGCGAGGATGATTCCCGAGGAATGGTGGGGAGCGGCCGCCTTGCCGGGCAGGCAGGTGAAATCCGGCAGCTCCGAGAGCGCGACGTTCATGCGGAACGTCGCGCTTTCGCACTGGTAGCCGGCGAACGCCTCCGGCCACGCGGGCCCGCCCGAGAGCTTCGCGACGGCCTTCGGGTTCGCGTTGGCCACGACGCAGCGCGCGCCGACCTCGGTGCCGTCGGCGAGCAGGAGGCCCGCGGCGCGCCCGCTCGCCTCGAGGATCCGCTCCACCGCGACGCCGGTGCGGATGGTCACGCCGCGCGACTTCGCCTCCTCGGCGAGCGCCTGCGTGATGGAACCCATGCCACCCACCGCGTGGCCCCAGGTGCCCTTCTTCCCGTTCACCTCGCCGAACACGTGGTGGAGCAGCACGTAGGCCGTGCCCGCCGACCACGGGCTCGCGAAATTGCCGACGACGCTGTCGAATCCGAAGCAGGCCTTGATGGGGTCGGATTCGAACCAGCGCTCCAGCCAGTCCGCCGCGGCCATCGTGAAGAGGTCGAGCACGTCGCGCTTGGCCGGCAGCGCGAGGCCGTTGAGGCGCCGCGCCGCCTTCCACGCGCGAAAGACCTCGGCGGGGCCCGAGCCCACGTTGGGCGGCGTCTCGAGCAGCATGCCGCGCAGGACGTCCGCCACCCGCTCCAGCCGCTCGTAGTACGCGGGAAGCCGCTGCGCGTCGCGCGCCGAGAACTTCGCGATCTCGCGCTGCGTGGCCTCGACCCCGCCGCCGGCCTTGAGGTAGCCGCCGTCCTCGGTCGGCAGGAAATTCGCGAAGGGCCGCTCGACGATCCGCAATCCGCGCTCGGCCAGGCGCAGGTCGCCGATCACCTTCGGGTTGAGCAGGCTCACCGTATAGCTCGCCGCGGAGTTGCGGAAGCCGGGGTGGAACTCCTCGGTCACCGCGGCTCCGCCGACGACCTCGCGCCGCTCGTACACGCCCACCCGGAGCCCCGCCTCGGCCAGGTAGCAGGCGCACACCAGGCCGTTGTGGCCCGCGCCCACGATCGCCACGTCGAAGCCGCGTGTCGGCGCGCTCACCGGCCGGCGCTCAGGCGAGAAGGAACGCGCGCACCGCCGCGACCTGCGCGCCGTCCATCAGCACCGGCGCGTGCCCCGCGTCGGCGACGACGAGGCCCTCGGTGCCCGGCCGCGCCAGCATCTCGGCGTGGATGTCCGCGGTGAGAAGGTCCGACTGCGCGCCGCGCACGACGAGCACCGGTCCGCGCACCGCCTTCCAGAACGGGCGCAGGTCCACGTCGGCGAGCGGCCCCGCCTTGAACGGCAGCGCGATGCCCGGGTCGTAGCGGAAACGCCACCGGCCGTCGTCGTCGCGACGCGCCACGTGAATCGCAAGGTGCCCCCATTGCGCCGGCGTGAGGTTGCCGAAGGGGCTCACCGCGCGCATCGCCGCTTCCAGCGCCTCGAGCGTCTCGAACGCGGGATCGCGCCCGACGTAGGTGGCGATGCGCTCGAGCGAGGCCTTCGGCACCACGCAGCCCACGTCGTTCAGCACGAGCTTCCCCACGGGCGTGCGCGGTTGCGCCGCGAGCAGCATGCCCAGGATTCCTCCCATGGAGGTCCCGACCCAGTCGATCGAAGCGGCGCCCAGGGCGGCGAGCATCGTCACGATGTCCGCGCAATAAACCGGGTAGCCGTAATCGGCCTTGTCGGCGAGCCAGTCGCTGCGGCCGCGCCCGGCGATGTCGGGGCAGACTACCCGGTAGGAATCGGCCATGCGCTCGGCAAGGTAGTCGAAATCGCGCCCGCAGCGCGTGAGGCCGTGGACGCAGACGAGGACGCGGGGATTGTCCCGGTCGCCCCACTCCGTCCAGCGCATGCGGTGGAACCCGTGCGGGTCGAGGCAGAGCGCCGATCCCTCGCGCATCATTCGATGGCGCTCCGGCTCTTCGCCCTGTCGCGCAGCAGGAACTTCTGGATCTTGCCCGTGGACGTCTTGGGGAGCGGCCCGAAGACCACGCTCCTGGGGATCTTGAACCGCGCCATGCGCGCGCGGCAGAACTCGACGATCTCCGCCTCGGTCGCGGTCGCGCCCTCCTTCAGCTCGATGAACGCGCAGGGCGTCTCGCCCCACTTGGGGTCGGGCTGCGCGACCACCGCGGCCAGCATGACCGCCGGGTGGCCGAAGAGGACGTCCTCGACCTCCTGCGACGAAATGTTCTCGCCCCCGGAGATGATCACGTCCTTGGAGCGGTCCTTGATCTTCACGTAGCCGTCGGCGTGCATGACCGCGAGGTCTCCGGAATGGAACCATCCTCCCCGGAACGCCTCCTCGGTCGCCTTCGGGTTCTTGAGGTAGCCCTTCATGGTGATGTTGCCGCGGAACATGATCTCGCCCATGGTCTCGCCGTCCCGGGGCACCGGATCCATCGTGTGCGGGTCGAGCACGGACATGCCCTCCTCCAGGAGGTAGGCCACGCCCTGGCGCCCGTTGCGGCGCACCTGTTCCTCGAGCGGGAGCTCGGCCCATTCCGGGTGCTTGGCGCAAACCGCCGCCGGCCCGTAGGTCTCGGTGAGCCCGTAGACGTGCGTGATGTCGAAGCCGATGCGCCCCATGCCCTCGATCACCGCCGCCGGCGGGGGGGCGGCCGCGACGAGGCAGTGCACCTCGTGGTCGATGCCCTTCTTCCAGTCGGCCGGCGCGTTGAGCAGCATCGAGTGCACGATGGGCGCGCCGCAGTAGTGGGTGACCTTGTGCTCGCGAATGAGGTCCAGGATCAGCTTCGCGTCCACCTTGCGCAGGCACACGTTCGTGCCCCCGGCGGCGGCCATCGTCCAGTTGAAGCACCAGCCGTTGCAGTGGAACATCGGCAGCGTCCACAGGTACACGGAGCCTTTGGGCATGTCCCAATCCAGGAGATTGTTGATCGCGTTCAGGTACGCCCCGCGAAAGTGGTAGACGACCCCTTTCGGGTTGCCCGTGGTCCCGGAGGTGTAATTGAGGGCGATCGCGTCCCATTCGTCCGGGGGAAAGGTCCACGCGAAATGCGGGTCGCCTTCGGCGAGGAACCCCTCGTACTCCTTCTCGCCCAGGAACTTGCCGCCCTCGTGCATCGCGTCGTCGACGTCGATCACGACCGGCTTCGATTTCGCGAGCGCGAGCGCCTCCTCGACGGTCGCGGAGAACTCGCGGTCGGTGAAGAGCACCTTCGCCTCGCCGTGGTCGAGCATGAAGGCGATGGCCTGCGCGTCGAGCCGCGTGTTGAGCGTGTTGAGCACCGCGCCGATCATCGCCGGGCCGAAGTGCAGCTCCACCATGGCGGGGATGTTCGGCAGCATCGCGGCCACCGTGTCGCCGCGCTCCACCCCGCGCCGCGCGAGCGCCGAGGCGAGCCGGCGGCTGCGCGCGTACACGTCCTTCCACGGGCGGCGCAGGCTGCCGTGGATCACCGCGACCCGGTCGGGGTAGACGTTGGCCGCCTTCGCGAGGAAGGACACCGGCGTGAGCGGGGTGTAGTTGGCCTCGTTGCGGTCGAGGCCGGAGTGGAAAGGCTTGGCCATCGTTTCGTCCCCCGATGTCAGGCGATGCGCGTTTCCCTGTCCGCGGCGATTCCCGCGGCCTTCTCCGCCCCGTGCACCGTGTTGGCCACGAGCATCGCGATGGTCATGGGCCCCACGCCGCCCGGCACCGGCGTGATGCGCGAGGCGACCCTGGCGACCGACGCATAGTCGACGTCGCCGCAGAGCTTTCCGTCCGGCAGGCGGTTGATGCCCACGTCGATCACCACGGCCCCCGGCTTCACCATGTCGCCGCGGATCATCCGCGCGCGGCCCACGGCGGCCACGAGGATATCGCCCTGCCGCGTGATGGCGGCGAGGTCGCGCGTCTTCGAGTGGCACACCGTCACCGTGGCGCCGGCGTTCACGAGCATGAGCGCCATGGGCTTGCCCACGATGGTCGAGCGGCCGACGACCACGGCATGCATGCCCTCCACGGCGATGCCCTCGTGCTCGAGCATCTTCATCACGCCCCACGGCGTGCAGGGATAGAAGGCGGGCTCGCCCACGACCAGGGCGCCCACGTTGTGGTAGTGGAATCCGTCCACGTCCTTGGCCGGGTCGATGGCCTCGATGACGGCGCGCGAGTCCAGCGGCCTGGGCAGGGGCAGCTGCACCAGGATGCCGTGCACCGTCGGGTCGCCGTTCAGCTGGCGGATGAAGCCGACGAGGCGCTCCTGCGGCGTGTTGGCCGGCAGCGCGTGCACCCAGGAGTTGAGTCCCGCCTTCTCGCAGGCGAGCGCCTTGTTGCGCACGTAGATGCGGCTCGCGGGATCGTCGCCGACGATGATCACGGCGAGCCCGGGCACGGTGCCGGCGTCGCGAAGCCGCGCGGCGCGAAAGGCGTTCTCGCCCGCGATGTCCGCGGCGATGGCCTTGCCGTCGATGGGTCTTGCGTTCATGGGGAGGGTTTCGTCTTCAGGAATTGTCGTTCGGTGAGGAGCGCGTCCATGGGCACGTCGTGCGGCTCCCTGGGGATGCGCTCGCGCACGAGCGCCTCGGGCAGCGCCACCACGCGGAAGGTGCGCGTGCCCGCGCCCGCGAGCAGGCGGTCGAAGTAGCCCGCGCCGTAGCCCAGCCGCACGCCCTCACGGTCGCAAGATAGCGCAGGCACGAGGGCGAAGTCGACCTCCGAGAGCGCTACTTTCGCGCAGCGGGCCGGATCGGGCTCTTCGATGCCCCAGACGCCCGGGACGAGGTCGGCGCCGAGGTTGGACACGGCGTGGAGCTCGAGCGAGCGCGGCTCGCGGACCACGCGCGGCAGCACGAGGATCTTGCCGTCGGCAAGCACCCCCTGCGCGAATGCGCGCGTGTCCCACTCGGTGCCGAAGCTGAGCGTGGCGAGCACCGTCCGCGCCCGCCGGTACTCGACGAGGGCGCGAAGCCGCGCGGTGATCGTGGCGGCGAAGCCGGCGCCATCGCCCGAGACTAGCCCGTCGCGGTGGGCGAGGAGCTCGCGGCGCATCGCGGACTTGGCCGCGTGCGGCGCGCCCCCGGAGGCGAACCGGGAAAGCGCCCGGCGGATGGCGGCGATCTTCACTTCCGTTTCCTCGAACTCCGACTCGGGCGAGGAATCGGCGACGATGCCGCCGCCCGCGTAGAAGCGCAGCTCGCCGTCCGCGGCGAGCGTCGTGCGGATCGGGATGTTCATGTCGAGGCGGCCGGACGGCGTGGCGTAGCCGATGGCGCCGCAGTACACCTCGCGGCGGTGCGGCTCGAGCTCGTCGATGATCTCCATGGCGCGGCGCTTGGGCGCGCCGGTGATGGAGCCGCCGGGAAAGCAGGCCTCCAGCAGGTCCACGCCGTCGCGGCCGGGCGCGAGGCGGCCCGTCACCGTGCTCACGAGGTGGTGGACCGTCGCGAAGGATTCCAGCTCGCAGATCCGGGGCGCGGCAACGCTCCCCGGCTCGCACACGCGGCCGAAGTCGTTGCGCAGCAGGTCCACGATCATCACGTTCTCGGCGCGGTCCTTGGCGGAGGCCGCGAGATCCGCGCGCACGCGGGCGTCCTCGGCCGGGTCCGAGCGGCGCCGGCGCGTTCCCTTGATGGGCTGCGTCACCGCCTCGCCGGCCTCGACCGTCATCAGCCTCTCCGGCGAGCTCGAGAGCACGGCGCCGAACGGATACTCGAGGTACGCGCCCATGGGCGCCGGGTTCGTGTCGTGCAGGTGGCGGTAGAACTCCCAGGCGTCGCCGCTGTAGGCGAGCCGGAACTCGCGCGTGAGGTTCACCTGGTAGGTGTCGCCGGCGCGGATGTAGTCGATGATGCGCGCCGCCCGCGGCAGGTAGGCCTCGCGCTCGAGCGTGGAGGCGATCTCGCCCGCGACGCGGAAGGGCTCGCGCGCCGGCGGCTCGCCCGCCAGGAGGCGCTCGCGCACGGCCTCCGCTTCCGGGTCCGGGCACGAGCCGAGCGAGGTGATCGCGGCGCGCCGCTCGGCGTGGTCCACCACGATCGTCCACGCGTAGAGCCCGACCGCCGCCTCCGGCATGAACGCCGTCGTGGAAGCCTTCCGCGCGGGGAGCTTCGCCGCGCCGCGCCCGAGCTCGTAGCCGAAATAGCCGATGGCGCCGCCGGCGATGGGCCAGGCGCCGTCGCCCGGGGCCGCGCCTTCGAGCAGCAGGCGAAGGCCCGCGAAGGCGCTGCCGTCGACCGGGGTCGCCACGCCGTCGCGAACGATCTCGGTACGCCCGCCTCGGGAGACGAGGCTCGCCACCGGGCCCGCGGCGAGGATGTCGAAACGCCCGCCCGTGCGCGCCCGGTCGCCGCTGTCGAGGAACACGGCCCAGCCGAGGGGGCGAAGGCGCTCGAACCACGCGTGGCGCTCCGCGCAGCCCGTGGACGCGTCGTAGGGAAGCTCGAGGGTGCGCGCCATGCCCGCCATTCTATCCGCCCGCGCCCCTCCCCCGCGGCCCGGTGGTATCCTGCCGCGTCTATTTTCATTCCACGCAGGGGAGCCCATGAAGACCGCCGTCGTGATCGTTGCCGCCTTCGCAGCCAGCGCCGCATTCGCCGAGAGCCCGGCGGACGCGATGAAAGGGAAGATGAAGCCCGGCCTGTATGCCTACAAGATGGAAATGGACATGGGCCAGGTGCCCGGCATGCCGCCCGGAATGGGCAAGCAGACCATGAACATGCAGCACTGCGTGACGCCGCAGGACATCGAGCGGGGCCAGGTCGGCAAGGGACGCGACGGCAAGGCGAACTCGAACTGCGAGATGAAGGACTTCAAGATGTCGGGCAACACGGCCACCTACCGCATGGTCTGCACGGGCCAGGGGGCGATGACCGCGGACACCAGGATCGCCTTCGTGCCCGACGGCTTCAACATGACCATGAAGATGGCCATGGACCAGGGCGGTCGCAAGATGAACATGACGCAGAACATGGAAGGCCGCTACGTCGGCCCCTGCCCCGCCAAGTAGGCAAGCACCGAGCCCGGGTCATGTACCCGGTTCGTGTACCCGGTTCGTTTCCCGCAGCCAGAGGGCGAGCGCCCGCCAGGGGCGCTCGTCCCAGAAGCGCGTCGCCTGCCCCGACGGCGACGGCAGCACGTAGAGCCGCGCCGACCCCACCTGCTCCGCCTGCCATCCGTAGGCGACGTCGCGCGCGAGGAAGGCCCTCGCCGCGTTCTTGCTGGTGAAGGCCACCGCGCCGGGGCGGTAGCGCTCGATCTTCTGCCTCAGCCGCGCCGCGTCGAGGGCGCCGGACGGCAGCTCGTCGTCGTTTCCCGAATGATCCTTGCACAGGTCCGTGAGCCCGATGCCCAGTTCGAGGAGCAGCGGGTATTCCGTGGGCTGGAAGCGCCTCGGGGTGAAGCCCGCGGCGTGCAGCGCCGGCCAGAAGCGGTTGCCCGGCTTCGCGTAGTAGGCGCGCGCCGCCGCGGACGCCCGCGAGGGCGCGGTGCCGCAGAAGACGAGGCGCAGCCCGGGCGCGAGGACGTCGGGGACTATCGCCCTCACGACCTCAGCGCGGCACGGATCTGCTCGAGCGCGCCCGGATCCTCGATGGTCGTGAGGTCGCCGGGATCCCGCCCCTCGCACAGGGCCTGGATGGAGCGCCGCAGCAGCTTTCCCGATCGCGTCTTCGGAAGCACCGTCACGAAATGCACGCGCGACGGCCGCCCGATGGCGCCCAGCTCCCTGTCCACCGTCGCCATGACTTCCTTCTCGAAAACCGCGGCGAGCTCCTTCGTCGCCGTCTTCGAGGCGTCCTTCGCCACGGCGAAGGCGACCGGCACCTGGCCCTTGAGCGAGTCCGCCACGCCGACCACCGCCACCTCCGCGATGCCGGCGTGCGCCTGCACGGCCTCCTCGATCTCGCGCGTGCCGAGGCGATGGCCGGCGACGTTGATCACGTCGTCGGTGCGCCCGAGCACGAAGTAGTAGCCGTCCTTGTCGCGCACGGCCCAGTCGAAGGTCGTGTAGACCATCTCGTCCTTGAACGAGCCGTAATAGGTCTTCACGTAGCGCTCGTCGTCGCCCCACACCGTGGTCATGGCGCCCGGCGGCAGGGGAGGAACGATGCACAGCACGCCCTTCTCGTCCGGACCGGATTCCTTCCCGCTGACCTCGTCCTTGAGCTTCACGCTGTAGCCGTACACCGGGAACGAGGGCGAGCCGAACTTGCGCGGCGTGTCCTCCACGCCCAGGCACGCCGAGAGGATGGGCCAGCCCGTCTCCGTCTGCCAGTAGTTGTCCACCACGGGGCAGCCGAGGTTGTCGGCCACCCAGCGCGCCGTGGGCTCGTCCAGCGGCTCGCCGGCGAGGAAGAGGTACTTGAGGCACTTCACGTCGTACTTCGACATGTAGGCCGGATCCTGCTTCTTCAGCACCCGGATCGCCGTGGGCGAGGTGAACATCGAGGTGACCTTGTAGTCCGACACGATCTTCCACCAGATGGCGGGGTCGGGGCGGATCGGCAGGCCCTCGTACATGATCGTGGTCGAGCCGTTGATGAGCGGCCCGTACACGATGTAGGAGTGGCCCACGACCCAGCCGATGTCCGAGGTGGAGAAATACGCCTCGCCCGGCCTGGAGCAGTAGATGTGCTTCATCGAGGCCGCGAGCGCCACCGCGTAGCCGCCGGTGTCGCGTTGCACGCCCTTGGGCTTGCCCGTCGTGCCGCTCGTGTACAGGATGTAGGAGGACTCGTTCGACTCGAGCCACGTCACCGGGACCTTCGCTCCCGCGTGCTTCGCGCGCAGCTCGGCGTAGTCCAGGTCGCGGCCGGCCACCTTCGTCATCGCCGGGTCGAGGCCGCGGTTCACGATGACCACGTGCGCCGGCGGCGCCGCGGACAGGCGGATCGACTCGTCGACGAG
>JAGRPO010000302.1 GCA_019449455.1 Betaproteobacteria bacterium
CTTCCGCGCCCTCCTCGAGCAGGCGCCGAAGGGAGACGGCCACCCGGTCCTGCTCTTCCCCGGGCTCCTGGCCTCCGACCGCACGACAGCCCCGCTGCGCGGCTTCCTCGAAGCGCAGGGCTACGCCACCTACGGCTGGGAACAGGGCGCCAACAAGGGTCCGCGCGGCGGCGTGCTGGACGCCTGCCGGGCGCGGCTCGCCGCGATCCACAAGCGGCACAAGCGCAAGGTCTCGCTCATCGGCTGGAGCCTGGGCGGCATCTACGCGCGCGAGTTCGCCAAGGAGATGCCGCGCGCCGTGCGCCAGGTGATCACGCTGGGCACGCCGTTCACGGGACACCCCAAGGCCACCAACGCGTGGCGCCTCTACGAGAAGGTCACCGGCCACAAGATCGGCACCGCGGAGATCCATGCGCCCCTGCGCGTGCCGCCGCCCGTGCCCACCACCTCCATCTTCAGCCGCACGGACGGAATCGTCGCGTGGCAGTGCAGCGTCGAGAAGCCCGGCCCGATGCACGAGAACATCGAGGTCGAGGCGAGCCACCTCGGGCTCGGCTTCAACCCGCTCGCGTGGTACGCGATCGCCGACCGGCTCGCGCAGCCCGAAGGCAAGTGGAAGCCGTTCGATCGCGACGGAGTGCGCTCCTGGCTCTATCGCGATCCCAGGCGACCCGGCTGGTTCTAGGCGCGCGATGCCGAGCGTAAAGGCGAACGGGATCACGCTCGCCTACGAGACGGCCGGCGACCCCGGCGCCCCCGCGATCGTCCTGGTGATGGGGCTGGGCATGCCCCTGGTGTTCTGGCCCGACGCGCTCGTCGACGGGCTCGTGAAGGCGGGCTTTCGCGTGGTGCGCCTGGACAACCGCGACTGCGGGCTCTCGTCGCGAATCGTGGACGGGCCGCACACGCCGATCCCGGTGGCGATGGCGCGCTCGGTGATGGGCCTCGAGGTGCCTGCGCCCTACACGCTCGCGGACATGGCCGGCGACGTCACGGGCCTGCTCGACGCTCTGAAGATCGGCAAGGCCCATGTCGTGGGCGCCTCGCTCGGCGGCATGGTCGCGCAGGTTCTCGCGGCGCGGCAGCCGAAGCGCGTGGCGAGCCTCGTGTCCATCATGTCGTCGAGCGGAAATCCGTTCGTGTCGATGGCGCGGCCGCGGGCGTTGAGCGCGATCCTGCACCGGCCCGACCATCCCGACGAGGTCGGGAGCGTCACCGACTACCTCGTGCACGTGATGGGCGTGATCGGCAGTTCCGCCTATCCGCCGGAACCGGCGATGCTGCGGGCGCAGTGCGAGCGGGTGGCCATGCGCGGATACGATTCGCACGGCATCGCGCGGCAGATGCTGGCGATGCTCGCCTCCGGAGATCGCCGGAAGGAGCTGGAGTCGATTCGCGTGCCCACGCTCGTCATCCACGGCACGGACGATCCCCTGATTCCCAAGGCGGCGGGGCGCGAGGTGGCGCGCATCGTCCCGGGCGCGAGCCTCCTCGAGCTGGAGGGCATGGCCCACGATCTCCCCGCCCCCCTCCTACCCGAGATCCTCACCGCCATCACCGCCCACTGCCGCTGAACCCGGTTCACGAACCGGGTGCATGAACCGGGTACGGCGATGGGGTGGGGCGTCGCCGGACGGCGACAAGGAGAAGACGGGCGGAACCTGCGGCGAGATGCGCGTTCCTAAGCCGGTGACGCATCCGTCATCCAGGGAATCCGCCATGTTCGCGCTACGCAATCGAATCACGGGTTTCGCCGTGATTCAGCAAGTGCTTTTCCACGCCTTCGTGTCCGTCCTCGCCATCGGCATCGCATTCTCGCTGCCGACGCTCGCGAACTTCGTGCTCAACGACTGGTGGCCGCGCGTGTCGGCGAGCTCGCGGCTGCTCCTGGCCACGGAACTGGCGCTCGCCGCCACGCTGGTGATCCTCTTCAATGTCGTGCATCTCGCCTGGGAAGGCCTGCGCGTGCGGCGCCTGCACGACACGGCGGCCCTGGTGCACGTTCGTCGCGACGGCAAGTCCGCCTCGAGAAAGGGAGCCCCCGCAACGCACGACGCGCTCATCCTCTCCGTCACCGGCCACCACACGTTCGCGGAGCAGAATGCGCCGTTCCACGACCTCGTGAGCCAGTGCCTCGAGGCCCGCGTGCTCCTCCTCAATCCCTGCAGCGAAGGCGCGCGCGAGCGCATCCGCTCGCTGCCCGATCCCGGGGAGGCCGAGCGGCTGTACCGCCAGGAGATCGGCGCGAGCATCGCGTACCTGAAAGCGCTCCGGGATTCGGGGCGGCGCATCCGGCTGAAGCTGTACGACCGCGCGCCGTTCTGGAGCATCGTCATCGCGGGCGAACAGGCGTGGGTGCGCTACTGCCACGACGGATACCCGCTTCGCACCCAGCCCGACTACGTTTTCGCGCTGCGCAGGGACCAGCCGACGCAGGGGCTGTTCCCGCCCTTCTGCATGTACGCGCTCAACCAGTGGAACGATCCGGCCAACGCCGAATACGACTTCGCGACAGGCGAGCTCGTCCATCGCTCGCCGGAAGGCGCGGAACTCGCCAGGGCCGCGTTCCCGCAGCTCGCCGCAGCCTAGGGCTGCCTCGACAGCGCGGCGCGCAGGTCCTTCAGCGTGGCGAACGGGCCGGGAAGGCGAGTCGCGCCGAAGCGCAGCGTCGAGTGCGCCTTCGGATCGGAGGACTTCGCGGGGCCGATGCCGTAGGCGGTCCAGCCGGCCAGGCTCAAGGAGGAGTCGAGCACCCGGTCCATCGCCCCGCCGCTCGCGCTGCCGGGTGGTCCGGCCGCGCTCGAGGGCAAGCCCGCGAGCACCTTCAGGTTCAGGATCGCGGCGTCGAGCGGGTCGACCTCGAAGCCGGGCTCGAGCGCGAAGCCCCGGGCCACCGCATGCGGGCTGCCGCCGGCGGGCGGGTGATCGGCCGGCAATTCCCCCAGCCCGTGTCGTGGTTTATCGGCGACGATATCGCCCCTTCACGCGCCTTTTCGCGCACCGGGCGCGTGAAACGATCGCTGCATTTGGCCGCAATTTCACTCCCGTTCCCCGCGGGACGGGCGATTTTCGAATTGGCACGCTCCCTGCGTCCTTGCGTTGGCGGGCCGCATCGCGGGTCCCGCTTCATTCTCATACGAGAGGAAATCGTCATGAAGAAGACACTCGCAACGATCGCCATCGCCAGCCTCCTCGCCGGTTGCGCCGTCTCCCGGCAGCAGGAAACGGTCGGACAGTACGTCGACGACGCAACGATCACCACGCACGTGAAGGCCAAGTTCGCGGACGATTCGACCGTGGCGGCCACCTCGATCCGCGTGGAGACGCTGAAGGGGCAGGTGCAGCTTTCGGGGTTCGCGAAATCGGCGGAGGAAAAGTCGCGCGCGGAGATCCTCGCGCGCTCCGTGAAGGGCGTGGCCAGCGTGCGCAACGACATCGTCGTCCGCACGCCTTCGTAAGCACGGCGTCGAAAGGGCCGCTGCCGCGGGCCGCGGCAGTGGTCCCGCTTCACCCGGCGTATAGTGGCGCCACGGCCGCGGCCACCGCGGCAAGAAAAGACAGCCACTCATCGGGGGAGGCGCAATGGAAGGGCTCAAGTCGTCGGCCGACGTTCTCTTCATCCTGCTCGGCGCCATCATGGTGCTCGCGATGCACGCCGGCTTCGCGTTCCTCGAGCTCGGCACCGTCCGCCGCAAGAACCAGGTCAACGCGCTCATGAAGATCCTGGTCGATTTCTCCATCTCGACGATCGCGTACTTCTTCATCGGCTATTCCGTCGCGTACGGCGTGAACTTCTTCGCGGGCGCGGAGAGCCTCGCGGCCAAGAGCGGCTACGAGCTGGTGAAGTTCTTCTTCCTGCTCACCTTCGCGGCGGCGATCCCGGCCATCGTCTCGGGCGGCATCGCCGAGCGCTTCCGGTTCAACCCGCAGATCATGGCCACCTTCGTGCTGGTCGGCTTCCTCTACCCGTTCTTCGAGGGCATCGCCTGGAACCAGGCGTTCGGCTTCCAGTCGGCGGTGAAGGGGGCGTTCGGGGCGGAGTTCCACGACTTCGCCGGCTCGGTGGTCGTGCACGCGATGGGCGGATGGGTCGCGCTCGCGGCGGTGCTGCTGCTGGGCGCGCGGCACGGCCGCTACACGAAGGAGGGGCGCGTGGTGGCCTTCCCGCCGTCCAACATCCCCTTCCTCGCGCTGGGCGCGTGGGTGCTCACGGTGGGCTGGTTCGGATTCAACGTGATGAGCGCGCAGACCATCGACAAGATCACCGGCCTGGTCGCCGCGAATTCCCTCATGGCCATGGCGGGCGGCACGCTCGCGGGGCTGGTCATCGGGCGGAACGACCCGGGCTTCGTGCACAACGGGCCGCTGGCCGGCCTCGTGGCGGTGTGCGCCGGCTCGGACGTGATGCACCCGCTCGGCGCGCTCGCGACCGGCGCGGTGGCGGGCGGCCTCTTCGTCGTGATGTTCAACGCCACCCAGAATCGCCTCCGGATCGACGACGTGCTGGGCGTGTGGCCGCTGCACGGATTGTGCGGCGCGTGGGGCGGCATCGCCTGCGGCATCTTCGGCTCGAAGGCGCTGGGCGGGATGGGGGGCGTGTCGCTTGCGAGCCAGCTCGCCGGCACGGCGCTGGGGATCGTGATCGCGCTCGCGGGCGGGTTCGCGATCTACGGGGCGCTTCGCGCCACCGTCGGCATCCGCCTCGACGCGGAACAGGAGTTCGAGGGCGCGGACATCTCGATCCACCGGATCACCTCCACGCCGGAGCGCGGCGAGAGCGAGGACCGCGGCTGACTAGGGCGCGGGCTTCAGCTCGCGCATGCACGTTTCCATCATCGTCGTGCGCAGCGCGATGCTCTCGCAGACCCGCGCCAGTCCGGGATGGCGCCGGGCGACCTCCTCCTCGAGCGGCTCCCACTCGCGGACCTTCGCATCCCAGGACGGCGTATCCGTGTTGGCCTGGCGGCGGCCGATGACGACGAGCGCGTCGAGCGCGGAGGAAGCGCCCATCGCGAGGTGCACCCCGCGCGCGCTCCGCTCCATGTGCTCGTGGAGCATGGTTCCCTGTTCCCGCACCCAGGCGCGCACGGCGAGGTCGCTCGCCGCGCCGTAGTAGGCGCGGGCCAGGTTCTTCACGATCATCGCGCGCGCCGGGAAGGACCGGTAGCCGGTGATCTGATAGTCGGTGCCGGCGTAGGCCTGCATCGCCCACTCGAGGCGCGCGATGCCCTCGTCACGCCGGCCGCGCTCGATGAGCAGCACGCCGTAGTTGTTGGCCAGGCGTTGGCGGCCGGCGGCGGTCCGGAGCTTGTCCGGGTAGGCCTCGAAGAGGCGTGCGTAGTGGGCGAGGGCCATCTCCGGCCTGCCCATGCGCGAGGCTGCCTCGGCGGCACATTCCACGGCGTGGAGCGCCTTGTCGTCGTGGTCCCGGTCCGCGTACCGGAAGGCTTCGTCGCAGGCGGCGAAGGCTTCGCTCCAGCGGTCGAGCTCCCAGTGCTTCGATGCCTGGGTCATCGCTTCCGCGTAGTTCGCGGGTCCGGCCGGCGGTTCGGGAGCGCGGCTGCACCCGGCGATCGATGCCGCGACGGCGAGGGAGGCGATGTGCAGTCGTCGCATCGGAGGCATCCCTTGACGGGTCGTGAACGCTTCCCGGCGTCGGGTCACGGGAGGAAGGGCGACGTCTCCCAGTGGAAGCCGAGCGACCAGTAGCGGTCCTCCCTGGTGCCGCCGGAGCGCGTCACGTACGTGAGATCGACGTCGAACTTGTCGAACAGCGCGTGGCGGCCGCCGGCGCGGATGAACGGATGGCGCGCGTTCTCGCCGAACGCCTCGGCAACCAGCGTGAGGCGCTCGCCCACCGGCTTTTCGACCGCCACGCCCCAGAGCGTGAGGTTGCGCGCCTCGTCGCGGACGCGCGTGGTGCCGATATTGAGGTGCAGCAGCGCGCGCGTTTCCTTGTCCCCGCCGAGGCCGAAGCTCACGGGAACGATGAAGTACGGGTCGCCCCAGCCGTTCCTTGCCTCGCGGCGCAATTGCCGCGCGAGGCCCGCCACGAGGCCGACTCCCCACGCGCCATCGTCCACGCTCCTGAGCGCGTACTTGCCCTGCGCGAACGTGGAGGAGGTGGCGCTCCTGCCGCCCGCGCGCGTGCGCACGGCGCCGGCCTGCCACTCGACGTCGAGATACGAGCATGCGGGCGCGAACGAGAAATCGGTGACGTTGCCGCGGCTGCGGTCCGCCCACGACTCGAGCTGGCAGGCCTTGTCGTCCAGGGTGGAGGCGTCTTCGGTGTTGAGCGGGCGGCCGGCGAGGGCGAGACCGGGAAGGAGCAGGGCGAGGAAAAGGGCCGGAGTTCTCATGTCGGGTATCCGCGGGCCACGAAGCGGGCGCCTTCGGCCGGTCGACGAGAGTTTCGCCACTTTCACGCGGCCCAGTGCCGGCGCGAGCGGCGCCGAGGACATGGCTAGTTCGGCGCCATGGCCTTCGACATCGCGTCGGTGAGCGGATTGGTGGCGCTGCGCGAGCGGATGTTGGCGATCCAGTCGGCCGGAACGGCGAAGTTGAGGTTCTGCCCGGAGCGATGCTGGAAGGTCATGATCCCCACGAGGCGCCCGTACGCGTCGAAGAGCGGCCCGCCCGACGAGCCGGGGGAAATGGGCGCCGTGGTCTGGATGACGCGGCCCTGCGGCAGGTCGCGCATGCCGGAGACGATGCCGTCGCTGATCGTGAGATCCAGGCCCTGCGGCGCGCCGATGGCGTAGACCTTCTGGCCGGTCTTGAGCGAATCGGCCGTGCCGATGGCGACGGCGGGCGCGGTGAGCCCCGTGACGGACAGGCGGCAGAGGTCGTACTCCTCGTCCGCGACCTCGACGCTGGCCGAGAACTGCTCGGTGCCCACCTTCACGGTGAGCGAGCCGCCGGCCGTGGCCACGTGGCAGTTGGTGATGACGGTGCCGATGCCGGTGACCACGCCGCTGCCCAGCCCCACCGCGCGCCCGGACACGTCGTAGGCGGTGATGCGGGCGGTGCTGCGCGAAAGGCTGTCGAAGAGTTCCTCGGCGCCGCGCGCGACGAGGGCCGGCGCGGGTGCCGGCGCCCGCGCCGGCGCCTCGGGCTGGAGCTCGCGCTGGGCGACGATCGTGGGCTCGGGCCTGGACGGGGAGCGGGCGAGCCAGAACGCCATGAACGCAAGGACGAGGGCGCCGGCCGTGAGGACGTACTTGTTCTTCCAGACCGGAGGTGCTTCCGGCTCCTCCGGCTCCAGGACGAAGTCGGGGCTCTGCGCGGTCTCCCGGGCCGCCGCCTTCTCGGCCATGGTGATGAGCTTCGCGTCGTAGGCCGCGCGCTCGTTGGGCATGCAAAGGACGTGGTAGGCCTCGTGGACGAGGTTTACCTCGTTGGGGTCCGCGCCGGGATTGCGGTCCAGTGCCTGGATCTTCGCCTTGTAGGCGATGCCGATGTCGATGGCATTGGCATCCCGCTCGACGCCAAGGATGTCGTAGAGGGTGCGCTTCCTGGGTGCGGCGGGGGTGGGCGGCGTGGCCATGACCGCAATGATCGGGCCTTTGGGGCGCAAGACGCAAATGGGGCCGGTCGGGTAGCATAGCCTCCCGAATTCTTCCCGCCCGCCGGACGACCCATGCTGCGCGCCCTGGCATTGCCTCCTCCCGTCGCGCGGTGATCACGCTCGAGCGCCACCTGGCCGCGTGGGCGTTCCAGAACGCCTGGGCCAACCATCGCCTCCTCAAGGCCTGCGCCATGCTCCCGCAGGAGGATTTCGTCGCGCCGCGAACGAGTTTCTTCCCGTCGCTCAAGGCCACCCTGAATCACATCGTGACCGTCGACTGGATGTACGCGGACGCGATCGAGCGCTGCCTGGCGGGACGCGAGCCACACCCCGACATCGGGACCTTCTACGAGCCCGAGGAGCCCTTCGCCCGCGTCGCCGACCTTGCGCCGTCGCAAGCGGCCGTGGACCGCCGCTTCATCGCGATCTGCGAATCGCTCGATGCCGCCGGCCTCGAGCGGCCCGTCGTCATCCTTCGCCGCAAGGGGCGCGTCGAAGAGGCCCTCCACCGCCTGCTCGCGCACGTCTTCGAGCACCAGGTCCACCATCTAGGACAGGCCCACGCCATGCTCGCGGGCACCCCCGTCGCGCCGCCGCAGCTCGACGAGTTCTTCTGCGCCAACGAGGCGGGGCTGCGCGCGGCCGACTTCGCCGAGCTGGGCTTTTCCGAGAAGGCGATCTGGGGCGAGTAGGACGCGCGAAGTCCGCCGCCCCGGCGTCAATCACCGAAGGCGGGACGACGCGTCCCGGCTATCTGCAACGGACAGGGGCCGGGAAAGCATCCCCGGCCCCAGCGCAGGCGGATCGCGTTGCGCTCAGAGCGCCATGGCCGCGAGCTCGACTGCCACTTCCAGGCACTTGGTCGTGTTGGCCTTGCAGTAATCGACGAGCGCGCCCTCGCCCTTCTTCGCCGCCTCCGCGACGGGCTTGCTGATCTTCTCGACCTTCTTGGCGTCCTTCTTGACCCAGTGGGCGATGACCTTCTCCGCATGGCCGAGGGACATGGCCTGGACGGGCATCGAGATTGCCGCAAACGAGAACGCGATCGCGGAAAGGGCAACGGTGACGGGCTTGGCAAGCGATTTCATGAGGTCTTCTTTCGTTGGTTGGAACTTCGGGTGCTGGGTTGTCGATGCACGCGACCGGCTGACGGCCCGATCGGCATGCTCCGGGTCATTTCTTCTTCTTCGGGTCCTCGGACTTTCCCTTGTCCTTGTCCTTCGCGGCCTGGTCGTCGTCGTCGTCGCTCTTGTCGTCGCCGTCCGCCGACTTGTCGTCCCCCGGCGCGGGAGCTCCGCTCGTGACGGCCTGGGAGCCCGCCTGCGTCTGTGTCGCCGCGATCTTCTCCGCGATCTCCAGGAACTCGCGGTAGATGGCGAGCGTCTTCTCGGGATCGGCGTTGATGTTCATCGAGAGCTCGCAGGCGCGGTACAGGAGCTCCCGCGTGATGAGCACCGCGGGGTTGCGCCCGCCGAGGGCCAGGGATTCCTGCTGCTTCTGCCCGCCGACGGATTTCGCCCCCGTCGCGAAGGGCATCGTGAGGCTCACGCTGCCGCTCGTGGCGAGCGACGAGTCGGGCTCCGGGCCGCGGCAGAAGCGCTCGGTGGAGACGCGGTCCTTGATCATCACCATCTGGCGGGAGGAATTGGTGGTGACGATATCCACCCCGTCCCGGTCGAAAAGCATGTCCTTCGACCCGGTTTCCTCGCTGGTCAGGGCGCAGCCGCCCGCGAGCAGGAGCCAGCCGGCGATGGCCGCCCCGGCGACGAGCGTCGCCGATCCGCGGCGACCTGCCGCCCCGTCGGTTGGAATTTCTGCCCTGGTCACTTTTTATTGATTCTCTCGAGGGCGTGCGCATGCCCCCGCGACGCGCAATGCCCTCGCGCGCCCGAAAATCAAGTTATCACGGCATTTTTCGCGGAATGTTGATCCCGCGCAGCAATCGCGCGGGAGCGCGGCGGGCGCCGCCGCCCGTTGTCACTCGCCGAAGGCGTAGCAGTCCATGCCGAGCGAGCCCATGTCGAAGCCCAGGGCCATGTGGCGAGCGGGGAGGCCGCCGGCGCCGAGCGCGACGAAGAAGGGCACGAGGTGGTCCTCCGTGGGGTGGGCGCGCTCCGCCTCGGGCGCGAGGCTGCGGTAGTCGACGAGATCGTCCAGCGCGCCTTCCTCCACCTTCTTCGCCATCCAGCCGTTGAAAGCCACGGCCCAGGGGAAGGCAGGCGCGACGCGGCCTCCCCAGTCGAGCTCGCCCAGGTTGTGCACGATGCCGCCGGAGCCGAGCACGAGCGTGCCCTCGCCGCGCAGCGGCGCCAGGGCGCGGCCGATCTCGAGGTGATGGCGCGCGCCGAGCTCCGATTGCACCGACAGCTGCGTCACCGGGATGTCGGCATCGGGATACATCCAGCGCAGCGGCACCCACCCGCCGTGGTCGATGCCGCGCTCCGGGTCGATGGCCGGGTACTGGCCGGCGGCGCCCAGGAGATCGGCCACGCGGTAGGCGAGCGCGGGCGAGCCGGGTGGCTGGTAGCGCACGCGGTAGAGCTCCTCCGGGAACCCGGAGAAATCGTGGATCGTCTCGAGGCGCGGCGCGCTCGATACCGCGGGGAACGGCGTGTCCCAGTGCGCCGACACGACGAGGATCGACTCGGGCCGGCCGATCACGACGCCGAGCTCCGCCCAGGTATGGGTGAAGAAGGTGTTGGCCAGCGCGAGCGTGGGCGCGCCGTGGGACAGGAAGAGGGCGGGGTAGGTCATGGCATCGGCGGAGAGTGGGCGACGGCGTGTCCGCGGCGCTCGTCCACCGCCGCCAGGAACGCGATCGCGACGACGAAGAATACCCCGGTCAGGAGGATCGCGAGGCGATGATTGCCGCCCGTGGCCCAGGTGACCGAGCCGTAGGTGACGGGGCCGAGGATGGAGGCGAGGCGCGTGGCCACGCCCCACAGCCCGAAGAACTCGGCGCTGCGATCCGGCGGCGAGAAATAGGCCACCAGCGCCCGCCCCGCGGACTGCGAGGAGCCCATGGCGAGCCCCGCGAGGTTGGCCGAGACCCAGAAGACCGCCTGCGTCGTGCCGAAGTACGCCACGGCGATCATCACGATCCACGCGTACAGCGTGACCCGCAGCGCCCGCACCTTGCCGATGCGGTCCTGCAGGTAGCCGAAGCCGAAGGCTCCGAGGGCCGCCGTCACGTTCACCGCGAGGATGAGCAGGATCGTGTCCTTCGTCTCGAATCCCATCACCTGCTCCGCGTAGATCGCGGCGAGCGCGATGACGGTCGCCACGCCCGCCTGGTAGAAGGTGCCGCAGGCGAAGACGGCGAAGAGGTCCCGGTAGGCGGCCGCCTGCCTCGCGGTCCGCGCCAGCCGCGCGAACGCGTGCGACTGGCGCTCGGCCGGCGGCACCGGGACGGCGCGCTCGCGAAGCAGCAGGAAGGTGGGCAGCGAGGCGAGCGCGAAGACGCCCGCCGTGATGAGCATCGTCCCCGGCACCGATTGCGCGGTGGTCGAGCCGCGCGCCGGCGCGCCCATGACCCAGGCGAGGCAAAGGCCCAGCGCGGCAAGCCCGCCGAGATAGCCCAGGCTCCACCCCCAGCCGGAAACCCTGCCCACGGCCGCGGGGCGCGCGAGTTCCGGCAGGAAGGCGGCGGTGACGTTCTCGCCGAGGGAGTAGGCGACGTTCGAGACGACGATGAAGGCGACCGCCCAGGCCACGTCGCCGGGTCCCGCGCCCGCGAGCAGCGCCGTGCCCGCCACGCAGGCCACCGTGCTCGCCGCCAGCGCGCGCTTCTTGGCGGCGTGCGCGTCCGCCCACGCACCCACGACCGGGCCGGCCACCATCACGATCGCATACGAGACGCCCAGCGCCGCC
>JAGRPO010000303.1 GCA_019449455.1 Betaproteobacteria bacterium
CGCGCGACGAGGGCGGGATCGTCCGCGGCATCGACGAGCCGGGCCCGCCCGAAGAGCTTGAGCCTTCGCCGGTTGGCGTAGTCCATGAGGATGAGCGACACGCGCCCGTCCCGGGAAAGGTTTCCCGCGCTGATGTACTGCATGTTGCCGCGGAAGTCGGCGTAGGCGATCGTCCGCGCGTCGAGGACGCGCAGGAAGCCCGGCGGGCCGCCGCGGAACTGCACGTAGGGCCAGCCGTTCTCGCCGACCGTCGCCTGGTAGAAGCCGTCGCGCGCGCCGACGAAGGCGGCCTCGGTTTCGGTGAGGGCGGCGCCGCGTTCGTCGTTTGCGTCGTCGGGATGGTCGTCACGCTGCCGCACGCCGTGCCGGACCTGGAATGCGCGGACGCCGGGCGTGAAGGCGATGCGGCCGAATGCCCTGGGCATGGTGGTCTCCGATCGGGGGAATGGAAGGGCCGGCGCGCGGCCGGCCCCGGGCGGATCCTCAGGCCGCGGCCTTCGCCGGGGCGCCGAGAAGCTCGATCTTCGGGAAGTCGATCTCGACGCGCGTGGCCTTGCCCAGGATGTTGGTGAACACGTTGAGCGCGACCACGGCGATGACCTCGACGAGCTCGCCGTCGGTGAGGCCGGCCGCGCGGGCGGCGTCGAACTCCGCGGTCGTGACCTCGCCGCGGCTGTCGTTCAGTGCCTTCGCGAAGGCCACGACGGCGGCCGCACGCGCCTGCCCGGAGCCTCCGCGGCGGTTGAGCGCCATCTCGTCGTTCGTGAGGCCGGCATGGCGGCCGATGGCCGTGTGCGCGGAGACGCAGTACTGGCAGCCGTTGCCCTCGGCCACGGCGAGCGCGATGCGCTCCTGCGTGGCCTTGTCGAGGGCGAAGCCGGAAGCCGCGCCGTAGAGCCCGAGGAAGCCCTCGAGCGCCTTGGGCGAGTTCGCGAGCACCCGGATGAAATTCGGGGTGACGCCGAGCTGCGCCTGGACGGCATCGAGAAGATTCCTGGCGGGGGCGGGGGCGGTCTGGGGATCGACGATCTGGACGCGGGACATGGCGGTTTCCTTTCGATTCGGGTTGATGGCAAGGGAGTCGTGTTCGACGGAACGCATCCTGACTGTTGCCTTGATTGAGATAAATGCCGTCAATGTCCTTATATTGATGCGATAAACGTAGTAATGTGCCGCCATGGACAAGCTTCGGGCCATGCAGACCTTCGTGCGGATCGTGGAGGGCGGAAGCCTCACGGCCGCCGCCGACGCGATGCGGGTCTCGCTGCCTTCCGTGGTCCGCGGGCTCGCGTCGCTCGAGCGGTCGCTCGACGTCCGGCTTCTCAACCGGACCACGCGGCGCCTCGCGCTCACGGACGAGGGGCGCGAGTACTACGAACGCGCCAAGCGGGTGATCGCGGACGTGGACGAGGCGGAGGCGGCGCTTTCCGCGAGGCGCACCCAGCCGAGGGGCCGCCTGCGCGTCACCGCGTCCGTGCTGTTCGGCAGGCTGCACGTGGCGCCCGCGGCCAGCGCCTTCGTCGTCCGCCACCCGGCGGTCAGCGTCGAAATGGTGCTGCTCGATCGGCCCGTGGACCTGATCGAGGAAGGCATCGATCTCGGGGTGCGCATCGGCGCGTTGCCCGATTCCTCGCTGGTCGCGGTGCCCGTGGGCGAGACGCGTCGCGTCGTCTGCGCGAGCCCCGCGTACCTCGAGCGGCACGGCGCGCCCGCGGAACCCGGCGACCTGGCGGCGCACCGCTGCGTCGGGTTCACGGGACTCTCGCCCGGGAACGAATGGTCCTTCGGGGCGGGAAGCCGCCCGCTTCGGGCCACGGTCTCGCCCGCGTTCTCGTCGAACCAGATCGACGTGGCGCTCCAGGCCTGCCGGGACGGGCTCGGCCTGGGGCAATTCCTCTGCTACCAGGTGAACGCCGCGCTCGCGGAGGGCGTGCTCGTGCGCGTCCTCGAGGCGTTCGAGCCGCCGCCGTCGCCGGTCAACCTGATCTATCCCGGGTCGCGGCTGCTCTCGTCCAACGTCCGCTCGCTGGTGGACTGGATGGCGCCGAGGCTGCGGCGCTCGCTTGCCGGCGCGCCCGGCGAGCACGTGCGTCGCCCGCACAAGCGTTGATACTCGCGCTTGACAGTTTGTGCGCCGCACCATAAGTTGAAGGCCTGCGTTTGAAGTCCTGCCGAGGCCCCGGGCTACCCGCCCCGCCCCCCGGCCCCGCCCCAACCCACGCGGGATGAGACCCCGGCGGCAGCTAAACCGCCCGACGCCATGGCACTGATCTCTTATCCCGGCCCGACCCTCGCCCGTGCGGCAGGGCGCGCGGCCCGTTCATTGGGGGAATGATGCGTTTCTGTATCGTTGGCGCCGGCGCCATCGGGGGCTTCGTGGGCGCGAAGCTGGCCCTGGGCGGCGAGGATGTCACTTTCATCGCCCGCGGCAAGAACCTGGAGGCCATCGGCGCCGAAGGGATGAAGGTCTTCTATCGCGACGGCCGCGAGGAGATCGCGACGACCGTGAAGGCCACGGACGACTACGCGAGCGCGGGCACCTTCGACGTGGTGATCCTCGCGCTCAAGGCGCACCAGGTGGGCGCGGTGGCGGGCAAGCTCTCGCCCCTCTTCCACGAAAAGACGGCGGTGATCCCGATGCAGAACGGGATCCCCTTCTGGTACTTCCACGACCACGGCGGGGAACTCGCCGGGCGCACGGTCGAGACCGTGGACCCGGGCGGGGTGGTGAAAGACGCCATCCCCAAGGAGCGGATCATCGGCTGCGTGGTCTACCCCGCCACCGAGCTCGCCTCGCCGGGCAAGGTCATCCACATCGAGGGCGACCGCTTTCCCATCGGGGAGCTCGACGGCGTTGCCACCGAGCGCGCCACGCGGATCTCGGAGGCGTTCGTGAAGGCCGGGCTCAAGTGCCCGCTGCTCGACAACGTCCGCGCCGAGATGTGGCTGAAGCTCTGGGGCAACCTCACCTTCAACCCGATCTCCGCGCTCACCCACGCGACGCTGCAGGACATCTGCGAGCATCCGCACGGCCACGCGCTCGCCGCGCAGATGATGAAGGAGGCGCAGGCGGTCGCCGAGCACCTGGGCATCACCTTCCGCGTGCCGCTGGAGAAGCGCATCGAGGGCGCGCGGAAGGTCGGCAAGCACAAGACCTCGATGCTGCAGGACGTGGAGGCGGGTCGGCCCATCGAGGTCGACGCCCTCGTGGGCTCGGTGGTGGAGCTGGGCGATCTCACCGGCATTCCCGTGCCCACCATCCGAGCCGTCTTCCAGGCCTCGAAGCTCCTCGACACGACCTACACCTCGCAGTCACTGAGCATTCGCGGCGTCCAGACCGACGGCAGCTGAGCCGGTGCCCGCCACCGCGGGGAACTTGAACCAGTTCAGGAAAAGGCGAAGAGGCGCTTTTCCCGGGCGCGCGAGTTCCCTACGATGGTTCGCCATGGGAATGCGCTCCGCCACCCGACGAATCGCCGCGGGCATCGCGACCTTCGCGATGCTGCTGGCCGCGCTCGCCCCGTCGATCGAGAGCGCGCTCGCCGCGGCCAACGACCGGCACGCACGCTGGACCGTGGTCTGCACGGGCGAGGGCGCGAGGCTCGTGCCCGTGCCCACGGACGCCGCCGGCGTGCCGATCGCGCCCAAGGCCCACGAGATGGACCACTGCCCGTTCTGCGCGCCGCACGGCGCCGGCGCGGCGCTGCCGCCACCGGCCACGGTGACAGTCCCCCTCGTCGCCGGCGCCGATCCGGTGGCGCCGCTCTTCCTCCTCGCGCCGCGCCCGCTTTTCGCGTGGGCCGCGACGCAGCCCCGCGCTCCTCCGCTCGCCTCCTGACCCCGAGTGTGTTTTAGAGCCCGGATGCGTCCGGGCCATGGCGGCCTTTTCGCGCCGCGCATCCCATTCGCCTGGAGGAATTCCGATGGTCCCGTTTCGCCGCAAGCCCCTGCTCGCCCTGCTGGGCGGCCTTTCCCTCTTCGTTCCCGCGGCCCGCGCGCAAGTCGAGCCGCTCGAGCCCGTCGTCGTCACCGGCGAGCGCGACGACGCGCCGCTCAGGGTGACGACCGACCCGCGCAAGCCCCGGCAGCCGCTGCCCGCGCACGACGGCGCCGATTACCTCAAGACCATCCCGGGCTTTTCCGTGATCCGCAAGGGCGGCACGGACGGCGATCCGGTGCTGCGCGGCATGGCCGGCTCGCGGCTGGGCATCCTCCTCGACGGCGAGCACATCCTCGGCGGCTGCGGCGGGCGCATGGACCCGCCCACGGCCTACGTCTTCCCCGAGTCGTTCGACCGCATCACCGTCATCAAGGGCCCGCAGGGCGTGCTGAACGGCCCCGGCAACTCCGCCGGCGTCGTGCTCTTCGAGCGCGTGCCGAGGCGTTACGCCGAGCCCGGCGCCAGCCTGTACGCGAGCGGGCTCGCCGGATCGTTCGGCCGGCACGACGAGGTCGTGGACGCGCGCGCCGGCTCGCCCGCGTTCCAGGCGCAGGGCGTGGCCACGCGCTCGCACTCGGACGACTACGCCGACGGCGACGGGCGGCGCGTGCACTCGCGCTACACGCGCTGGAGCGCCAACGCGGCCCTCGCGTGGACGCCGGACGCGCGCACGCGGCTGGAGCTCACAGGCGCGCGCAGCGACGGCGAGGCCGCCTACGCCGACCGCATGATGGACGGCGTGGCGTTCGAGCGCACGAACGTCGGACTGCGCTTTCGCAAGGAAGGGCTCTCGCCGCTCGTCGAGAAGGTGGAGGCGCACGCTTTCCGCAACTACGTCGACCACGTGATGGACAACTTCAGCCTGCGCGCCTTCCAGCCCGGAGGAACGATGGCGAACCGGGCGGTGAGCAACCCCGACCGCGAGACGCGCGGCGCGAAGGCCCTGGCGCACCTCCGGCCGAACGACACCAACACCGTCGTCGTCGGCGCCGACTGGCAGGCGAACGACCACACGGTACGCAACTCGATGAACGAGACGGCCATGTCCTACGCGTCGAAGCCGCGCACGGACGACGCAAGCTTCGCCAACCGCGGGATCTTCAGCGAGTGGACGCACGAGCATCCCGGCGCCGGGCGCCTCGTGTCCGGGCTGCGCCTCGACCGCTGGCAGGCCGAGGATCATCGCGCCACGATCAACATCGGCAAGGGGGCGATGGCGGTGACTTTGCCCAACCCCACGGCCGGCGCGGAGCGAAGCAAGACGCTCGCGAGCGGTTTCGCGCGCGTCGAGCGCGAGCTGGGCGGCAAGGCGACGACGCTGTACGCGGGCCTCGGCCGGGCGGAGCGCTTTCCCGACTACTGGGAGCTCTTCTCCGACCGCGAGGCGCCGGAGTCGATCAGCGCCTTCGGGACGCGACCGGAGCGCACGACCCAGCTCGACCTGGGCCTGCTGCACCGGGCCGCCGACTGGAGCGCCACCGTGTCGGCCTTCGCGGGACGCATCGACGACTACATCCTCATCCACACGGGCGTGGCGCGCACGATGCCGATGCGAACGGCGACGATCGCGCGCAACGTCGACGCGACGACGCACGGACTGGAGGCCGGCCTCTCCCGCACATTCGCGAAGGCGTGGAAGGCGGATGCGACGCTCGCGTGGGTGCGCGGCGAGAACGACACGGACGGCACGCCGCTCGCGCAGCAGCCGCCGCTGGAGGCGCGCATTGCGGTGACGCGCGAGGATCCGCGCTGGTCGGCCGGGGCGCTGCTGCGGGCGGTGGCGAGGCAGGATCGCGTCGACCCGGGCAAGGGCAACATCGCCGGCCAGGACATCCGCCCGACGGCCGGGTTCGCGGTGTTCTCGCTCAATGCGGCGTGGCGCTACTCGAAGAGCGTCACCGTCACGGGTGGCGTGGACAATGTCTTCGACCGGACCTATGCGGAACACCTGAGCCGCGCGGGGTCGATGATCCCGGGCTTCATCCAGTCCACGAGGGTGAACGAGCCGGGGCGGACGCTCTGGCTCAAGGTGCAGGTCTCGCTCTAAGGCGCGGAATCCGCTATAATTTCGCCCTTCGCGTGGGGGGGTAGCTCAGCTGGGAGAGCGCCGCGTTCGCAATGCGGAGGTCGAGGGTTCGATCCCCTTCCTCTCCACCAGTTATTCCAAGGCCAGAGAACCCTCTGGCCTTTTTTTCGCCCGAAATCTCCCGATGCTTCCGGGCACAATCTGCAGCGCTCAGCTCCGTGCCAGGGGAACACTGCTCCCGCCCGGGCCCCGGGCTGACGAAAGCGCTCCGAACGCTTCGGCCAGAAAGTCGACGAAGGCCCGGACGCGGGCGGCGAGCTGGTGCCTGTGCGGGTAGA
>JAGRPO010000304.1 GCA_019449455.1 Betaproteobacteria bacterium
CCCTCGAACCTCGACGGCGGATGGTAGTACAGGCCCGTGATCTCGCGGCCGTCGAAGCTCTTCCAGCGGATGACGCGCGGCTCCGGAAAGGCCGACGCGTCGAGGGCGGGGCTGTTGCCGTTGGTCCAGCGCGTGACGCGGTTGGCCTCGAGGTCGTAGGAAAAGACGTCGCCCGGCGATCGCGAGGACGCGTGCGTGAAGGCGATCTCGCCGCCGTCTCCTCGCCAGCGCAGGCCGGAGATGACGCCCGGCACCATGGCGGGGCGCGGCATTTCCTTGCGCGTGGAGAGATCGAGGAAGCGAAGCACGTGCGATCCCGACTCGTTGGTGATGAACGCGATCCGCCGGGCGGCCGCGCTGACGGCGATGTCCTCGACGTCGAACTTGAGGTTGGCGGCCAGCGCCCGCTCGCGCCCGGTGGCCACGTCGATCGCCGCGACATGGCGGTACTCCGAGCCGCGGTCGCTGATCGCGAAGATCGTCCTGCCGTTGGGCGCGAACCCGGGGTTGGCGTAGAACACCGGCTCGCCCCGTGGCCGCGGCGTGAGGCGCCGGCGCTTGCCGGTGGCGACATCCATCAGCCACAGGTGCGATTCCTCGGCCGAGACGTACTCGACGAACGCGACGCGCCGGTCGTCGGGAGAGAAGGCGAAGCCGAACCATCCGCCGCCGGGCAGATCGGCCAGGACGCGTCCCTTCTCCGGCGAGCCCGGATCGACGAGGTGCACGGTCGTCCTCGCCTCGCGCGTGGCGCTGTTGCGGTCGATCGCCACGGTGGTGAACACGATGCGGTCGCCCTTGTGGTTCCATTCCGGCGCGCTGGCGCGGCGGCCCTCCGGGCTCACCGCGGTCGTCTCGCGGGTGTCCGGATCATGCCGGTAGATGCGGAACGCCTCGTCGCCGCCGGTGCCGCGCGTGAAGAGGATCGGCTTTCCGTCGCGCGGCTCGTACCGGCCGGCCATGACGGGATCGGGATGGTCCGTGAGCGGCTCGGGGGTCGCGCCGGGCTGCGCGACGCGGTGCAGCTGGTCCGCGTTGTCGAGCCTCTGCCGCACGAGCACCTCGCGCCGCGACGGGTGCCAGTCGAGCATCGTGCCCGTCCTGAACGCGGTGTAGGGCTCGGCCTTCGCCGCGATCCCGGCGGGTATCGGCGGCAGTCCGTCGAGGACGAGGCTCGCGGGAGGCGTCAGGAACTCGTCCCCGGCCTGCGAAGCGAGCGCGGCGGCCGCCAGGAGCGCGGCAGCGATGCGCTGGACCGGATGACTCATCGGCCGCTCACTTGGCGCCGCGGGCCACCGGCCTCGCCGGGTCCGAGCACCACTCGCTCCACGACCCCGGATACAGGCGCGACCCGGCGAGGCCCGCGAGCTCCATCGCGAACAGGTTGTGGCAGGCGGTGACGCCGGAGCCGCAGCTGTGGACCACGCGCGAGGGCGCGACATCGCCCAGTTCCTCGAGGAACTCGGCGCGCAACTCCTCGGGCGGGAGAAAGCGGCCGTCGTAGCCGAGGTTGTGCTGCCAGAAGCGGTTGATCGCGCCGGGGATGTGGCCGGCCACCGGGTCGAGCGTCTCGTTCTCGCCCATGAACCGGGTCGCCGCGCGCGCGTCGACGAGAACCATGTCGGGCGTCCGCAGCTTCGCGGCGACGGTGGCCGTGTCCACCGTCGCGTCCTCCATCGGCCGCGGCACGAACGCTCCCTCGCGTGCCGCGGGGACCTGCGCGTCCAGCGGGCGGTTCTCGCGCTTCCACGCGGCGAACCCGCCGTCGAGCAGCGACACGCGGTC
Organism: Betaproteobacteria bacterium; assembly: GCA_019449455.1. Lineage (GTDB taxonomy): Bacteria > Pseudomonadota > Gammaproteobacteria > Burkholderiales > Usitatibacteraceae > FEB-7. The sequence goes on from JAGRPO010000304.1 coordinate 1,786, forward strand.
GTGCCCCAGCCAGCGAAGCATCCACCACAGGCGCACGGCGAAGCTGCCGCCGCCGTCGTCGTACACGACCACCTGCCGCCCCGGCGCCACGCCGCACCGGTTCATGCGCGCGGCGAAATCCCCGGCCGGGGGAAGCGGATGGCGCCCGTTGGCGCCGGTCTTCGCGCCGGAGAGGTCCGCGTCCAGGTGCATGAAGTACGCGCCGGGGACGTGCGCGGCCTGCCACGCGGCCCGGCCCTTGTCGGGGTAGGCGAGGTCGTGGCGCACGTCGAAGACGATCCAGTCGGGGTCCGACAGGTGCGCCGCGAGCGATTCCGTCGAGACGAGAAGTTCAGCTTTCAAATACGGCCTCCTCCACTTGATCCTTCCTTTCCACGCGAAGGGCGATGAGCCCGCTCGCGACGATGACCACGATGCCCGCCCAGCCCACCCACGAGAGCCTGTCGTCCCAGAACGTCACCATGAACAGGGTGGAGAACACGATGGTCGAGTACGACAGCGAGCCCACCACCAGGGTGTTGCCGGTTCGGTAGGCGCGCGTCATGGCGAGCTGCGCCAGCGTCCCGAGGACGCCGATGCCCACCAGGATCCAGACATTGTCCCAGCTCACCGGGTGGAAGGTCGAGAAGGCCAGCTGCCACGCCGCGCACCCCACGGTTCCGAAGAAGCCGAACCAGAAGAGGATCCGCCACTCGGGCTCCCCCTGGCGGCTGAGCGCCCGCACGCCGAGGTAGGCCCACGAGGCGACGAGCCCCGAGAAGAGTCCCACCATGGCCGGGCCTTCCTTGCCCGCCGCGAAGGTCGGCTGCAGGAGCATCGCCACGCCCGCGAAGCCGAGCACGATGGCCGCGAGGAGCCAGCGCGAGAACTTCTCGCCGAGCACGATGGTCGTTCCGATGGCGAGAAAGAGCGGGGAGGTGTAGTTGAGCGTGGTCGCGGTGGCGAGCGGCAGGTTCGCGATGGCGTAGAAGTACGTGATGATCCCGAACGTGCCCGCCATGCTGCGGAAGAAGTGCGTGCCCATGTGCGGGTTCCACACGCGCTCGCGCTTCGCCGCGACGAACGCGGCGATGAAGAGGAACGCCCCCAGCGAGCGGTAGAACCCCAGCTCGATCGCCTCGAAGTGCGCTCCGCCCAGCTTCACGAGCAGGGCCATGGCGGCGAAGAAGAAGCCTGCCACCAGCATCCAGGAGGAGGTCATTGGGCAAGGCGTCGGAACGGAAGCGGCTAACGCTTCCCGGGCCGGAATTATACGATCCCCGGCGTCGTGAGCCGGGGTGGGGAGGCGGCGGCACCTCGCCGCCGGTGCGCCAAGTATGATGGCGGCATGCAACTCACGCGCAGATTGCTGCTGCTTCTGGGCCTCGCGGTCGTGCTGGGCGGCGCCTGGCTCGCGCCCCTGGATTCGAGCGCGTCGCAACACGCGCAGGCGGGGTTGAAGCGGGCGTTGGTCACTTTCGCCACGGCGCGCGCGCTGAACGCCGTGATCTCGGTCGTGCAGGGCACCGAGGTGGCCGTGCAGCCCGCGGGGGTCGGCGTGATCTTCGCGCCCGGGCAGGTGCTCGATCCCGTCAACGACCTGGTCGAGCAGTTCTCGTCGCTGATGCTGGCGGCCAGCATCGCGTTCGGCGTCGAGCTCGCGCTGATCAAGATCGGCGGCTACTGGGCGGTGTCGCTGGCCCTCACCGCCCTCGCGGTCGCGTGGGCCTGGGCGAACTGGCGCGCCGCGCCGGCGCCGGCGTGGCTGACGCGCCTCTTCGTGGGATTGCTGCTCGTGCGCTTCGCCGTGCCGCTCGTCGTGCTGGGAAGCGAGGCGGGCTTCCGGTTGTTCCTCGAAAAGGACTATGCGGCCGGCCAGTCCACCATCGAGCTGTCCACGAACCGCTTCGCCAGCCTTTCGCCCCCGGCGCCGGCGCCGAAGGCGCAGGAGACGCTGCCCGAGAGGATCAGGAACTGGTGGAGCCAGAACGCGGATGTCGGCAAGCGGATCGACGAGCTGCAGGACATCGCCGGGCGGGCGGTCGAGCACATCGTGAAGCTGATCGTCGTGTTCCTCCTGCAGACGCTCGTCGTGCCGCTGCTCCTGCTCTGGGCGCTCGCCAGGATCGGCCGGGAGCTGGCCGGAATTCCCGTCCGGAGCCCCTGAAGGCCCCGCCTCGCCCGCGCGCGCCGGGCCGCTTCGCTACTTGCCGCGCGCCGCCAGCAGCGCGGCCTCGACGCGGCTGCGCACCTGGAGCTTCTGCAGGATGTTCGTGATGTGGTGCTTGATGGTCTTCTCGGCCAGGTGGACGCGCTCGCCGATCTCGCGGTTGGTGAGCCCCTCGCCCACGAGCTTCAGGATCTCGCGTTCCTTCTCGGTCAGTTCCGCCAGGGGGTCCGCGGCGCGGCCGTGGGTGAGCGCGACGAGGATTCCGGCGGCGAGCGACGGCGACACGTAGACCTCCCCGCGCTCGGCGCCCCGGACGACGGCCGCGAGCTCCCGCGCCGACACGCCCTTCAGCACGTAGCCGCGCGCGCCCGCGGAGAACGCCGCCAGGAGCTTGTCCTCGTCCTCGACGACCGTGAGCATCACCACCTTGGTCGCCGGGCACGCGGTCGCGAGGTTCCTGGCCGTTTCGATCCCGCCGCCTCCCGGCATGGCGACGTCGAGAAGCACGACGTCGGGCAGGAGGTCGCGCGCCAGCCGCAGCGCCTCGTCGCCGCTCGCGGCCTGCCCGACGACGGCGATGTCGGGCTCCGAGGAGAGGGAGTGGACGACGCCCTCCCGGAAGAGCGGATGGTCGTCCGCCACCAGGATCCGGATCGGCTCACTCATCGCCGTCCTCCAGTCCCGAGAGCGGCAGCGACGCGCGCACGACGGTTCCGCGGTCCGGCGCACTGCGCACGCCGAAGGTCCCGCCGAGAATCTGCACCCTCTCGCGCATGCCCTCGATCCCGAGGTGCCCATCCGCGCCTGCCTTGCCCGGATCGAACCCCCGGCCGTCGTCGGCGACCTCCACCTGCAGCTCGCCGTCGCGCACCGCGAGCGTGATGCGCTGCGCGGTCGCGCCGCCGTGCCGGAACCCGTTCGCCAGCGTCTCCTGCAGCAGCCGGAACAGCGTGATCTTGACCGACAGCGGCGCCTGCACCGGCAGTTCCCCGGCCTCCACGGTGACCGCCGGCGCGCCGCCCACCTTTCGCTCGTAGTCGCGCACCGCGCGCTGAACGGTCTCGGCGAGCGAGAGCGCCCCGATCTCCGGCAGGTGCAGCCCCCTGGAAATGGCGCGCAGGTCGTCGAGCGCGCTCTGGAGGGCGGACTGCAGCGTGCGGAACTCGACGTCGACCGCGCGATCGCCGCAGGCGGCGGTCCGCGAGCTGCCGCAGAGGTCCATCATCGGCTCGAGCCGCATCAGGGCGAGGGCCACGCCCTGGCCCGGGCCGTCGTGGATATCGGCGGCGAGCCGGTGCAGGAACTGCTCGTTGAGCGCCGTGGTGCGCGCGCCCGCGCGCTGCACCCGTTCGCGCAGCTTCTCGTTCTGGTCGAGCGTCGCCGTGAGCTGGGAGACCTTCTCGCGCAGCTCGCCCTGCTGCGCGACGATGGTGTTGCTCGCGCGCCGCACCAGGGCGGCCAGCAGGAGGGACATCGTCAGGGTGGCGGCTCCGACCATGAGCCAGCTGCGCAGCCTCGCGGCGGCCACCTGCTCAACGAGGTCGTCGCTGCGCTGGTAGAACTCGGCCACCGCGATCACGGTGTCGGTTCCCGAGCGGCGCACGGGAACGTAGGTCTCGATCAGCCGGGGCCAGTTGCGGCGCTCGACCTCGTGCTCGGGATCGTCGAGGGTGGTGATGTGGGAATTCGCCTTCCCGGCGAAGGCGGCGGAGAGCATCGGCTTGTCGGGATAGCTCCGCCCGACGAGATCGCGGTTGTTGCTGTACGACACGCGCCCGCCGGGCGACCAGACCTTCATCACCACGATCTGCTTGCCGAGGGAGGTCGCGGCAAGCAGGTTGTCCAGGTCGTCCCGGTCGATCTCGCGCAGCTCCCCGCCACCGGCCAGCGATTGCAGGAACGGCGAGACGAAGCTGTCCACGTAGAGCGCGGTGACCAGCCCCGCGCGCCGCACGACCCCGCTTTCGATCTCGCGCCCCACCCAGGTGCCGACGATCACCATGCCGGCGAGCAGGATCACGCCCCCGCCCGCGAGCATCTGCTGCATGAGACTGAGTCGGGCGCCGATCTTCATGGTCGCGGACGATGTTATCAGCGGCCGTCCCGCGCGCCTACGGACGAAGGTCCCGCGGGCAGCGCCGATGGTCGCGGCCGATTCGCGACCACGGGCCGTTGTCCGGCATCCCCCCGGCGTCGCACAGTCGATGCACCGAATACGCCCGTTCAAGGGGGATCCCGTGAAAACTGCAAAGACGATCTGCACCATGGCCGCCGCCGCGCTCCTCGGCGGGCTCGCCTTCGTTCCCGCCGCGCTGGCGGATACCGACATGACGGAGACCTGGACCATCGCCGAAGGCGGCAAGCTCTACGACCACTGGTCCAAGGTGCTGTTCCGGGAGATGAAGGATGCGCCGACGCATCCTTCGTATCCCAAGGCGGGCAAGCAGAAGGGCGAGGCCACCTGGCGATGCAAGGAGTGCCACGGCTGGGACTACAAGGGCAAGGACGGCTCCTACGCGAAAGGCTCCCATTTCACCGGCATCAAGGGCCTGCGCGACGCGGCCACGATGGCGCCCGAGAGAATCGCGGCCATCCTGCGCGACAAGACGCACGGCTTCACGGAGGAGATGATCCCCAACCGGGCGGTGGCGGCCCTGGCCGTCTTCGTGAGCCGCGGCCAGCACGACGTGGAGCAGGTCATCGACCGCGCGAGCCGGAAGGCCCATGGCGACCCGAAGCGCGGCGCCCGCTTCTACCAGAGCATCTGCGCCATCTGCCACGGCTTCGACGGAAAGCAGATCAACTTCAAGACACCCGAGGATCCCGAGTTCATCGGCACCGTCGCCAACGAGAATCCGTGGGAGGCGCTGCACAAGATCCGCAACGGACAGCCGGGCATCCCCATGCCGTCGCTGGGTGTCCTCGAGCTCAAGGACCAGGTGGACATCCTGAGCTATGCGCAGACGTTGCCGAAGCGGTGACGCCGTGACTTCCGCGAGCATCCGGCGCCGCGCCCCGGGCCGCTTCCTGGCCCTCTCGATCGGCGCGGCGGCCCTCCCCGCGGCGGCCTTCCAGCCGCTCGTCACGGACGACACGGGCACGCAGGGGAAAGGCGGAAACCAGGTCGAGCTCTCCGTCGACGAGGACCGCACCCGGGAAGCGGGCGAGACGACGCGCACCCGGACCGTCCCCTTCACCTTCACCCGCGGGCTCACCGACACGCTGGACGTGTTCGCCGGGATCAGCAACGTGCGCATCCACTCGAGCACCCCGGGAGCCGGGGCGAGCGGATCCGGCAACCCGGTGCTGGGCGCCAAGTGGCGGTTCCACGAGACGGAGGAGTCGAAGACGAGCTTCGCGCTGAAGCCCGAGATCCTGCTGCCGGTGAGCCGCGCCCGGGAAGAGAGCGGCCTGGGTAACGGCAAGGTCTCCGGGGCCCTCACCCTTGTCGCGACCCGGGAAGTCCCGTTCGGCGCGGTCCACGCGAACCTGGCCGTGGCACGCCACCGCTTCCGCGACCCGGAGGCGGCCAGGAGCACGGTCGTCGGCGCCTCGATCGCGCCGGTCTGGGACGTGGCGCCGCAGTGGAAGCTCGCGCTCGACGTCGGCTACGAGCGCGAGAAGGCGGGCGGGGTCACGACGCGGGCGCGTTACGCCGAGCTCGGCGCCATCTACTCGCCCAGCGAGGACCTCGACTTCGCGCTGGGTGTGATCAGGGGCACGAATTCGGCCGACCCGCGCGCGTGGACGTCGAGCGCCACGCTAGGCGTTACCTGGCGCTTCCGATAGGCCCGGGCCCGCTTCCCCGCAGTTCGCGAGGATGTGCGCGCGGGCCGCATTGCGCATCGCGACTGCCGCGGCGAAAGCGTCCGTCCCGGTGGAGGGGGGAGGCACCAGGCTCCCGATGACGACCGTGATGGCGCCGTGGCGCGGAAGCCACTGCCCGTCGCGAAGCAGGTCCCGCGTGCCGCGGATGGCGACCGGCAGCACGGGAACCTGCGCGGCCGCGGCCGCCGCGAACGCGCCCAGGCGGAACGGCGCCAGTCCTCGCCCGTGGCGGAACGTGCCCTCGGGAAAGAGCGCGAGCGACTCGCCGGCCTTCGCGGTCTCGGCCAGGCGCTGGGCGTCCTCGGCGCCCTGCCGGGCGTCGAAGCGCTCCACGAACTGCGCGCCCAGCCCACGCAGGTACGCGCGCACGAACGGCTTGTCCAGGAATTCGCGCTTGGCCACGAAGCGGAAGGGGGTGGGAAGCGCGGCGAGCAGCGCGAAGCCGTCCAGGTAGCTCGCGTGGTTCGCCACCAGCACGCAGGGCGTGCGCGGCAGGTTCCCGAGGCCCTGCACCTCGATCGGGATGCCGGCCAGGCGCAGGGCCGCGCGGGCCGCCATCCGGCTCGCGCGCCAGCCGACGGCGGGCCGGGGCGCGAGGGCGGTGGCGATCCA
>JAGRPO010000053.1 GCA_019449455.1 Betaproteobacteria bacterium
GAACCGCGGCGCGACCCGATTGCGTGGAACCGGCCGCCGTGAGGGTCCCTGCGGGCGCCGCCCGCGAATCCGCGATAATGGCGCTTTCCCTCTCCGACTTCCCGGATCCACGATGAACTACAAGCGACTCGGCCGCGCGGGCCTCAAGGTGAGCGAGCTCTCCTTCGGCTCCTGGGTGACCTACGGCAACCAGCTCGACACGAAGGCGGCGATGGACTGCATGGCCGCCGCGTGGGACATGGGGGTCAACTTCTTCGACAACGCCGAGGTGTACGCCTCCGGCGAGAGCGAGCGGATCATGGGCGAGGTGCTGAAGAAGCTCGCCTGGCCGCGGCTGAAGTACGTCGTCTCCACCAAGTTCTTCTGGGGCATCACCGACGGGCCCAACGAGAAGAGCACGCTGAACCGCAAGTACCTGATGAACGCGATCGACGCGAGCCTCGAGCGCCTGCAGCTCGACCACGTCGACCTCGTCTACTGCCACCGCCCCGATCCCGAGACGCCCATCGAGGAGACGGTCTGGGCGATGCACGACATGATCCGCCAGGGCAAGGCCCTCTACTGGGGCACTTCCGAATGGAGCGCCTCCGAGATCATGGCCGCCTGGCAGATCGCCGAGCGCCACCACCTCGCCAAGCCCGTCGTCGAGCAGCCCGAGTACAACCTCTTCCACAGGAAGCGCGTGGAGAGCGAGTACCGCCACCTCTACCACGACATCGGGCTGGGCCTCACCACGTGGAGCCCGCTCGCCTCGGGCCTGCTCACCGGCAAGTACCGCGCCGGCGTGCCCGGGGACAGCCGGGGAGCCATCCCGCGCATGAAGTTCCTCCTGCCGGATCTCACGGACGCAGGCAAGAACGCCACGGTGGGGGAGCTCGAGTTCGTGGCGAAGGAGCTGGGCTGCACGCTCGCCCAGCTCGCCATCGCCTGGTGCTTGAAGCATCCGCACGTCTCGACGGTCATCACCGGGGCCTCGCGCGTGGAGCAGGTGCGCGAGAACCTGAAGGCGGTGGATGTCGTGCCGAAGCTCACCGCGCCCGTGATGGAGCAGATCGAGAAGATCGTCGCCGGGCACTGCGACTAGGCCGCGGTGCCAGGCACGGTGCCTGGCACCGCGGGCTCCGCGCGGGCAATCGGCACTCAAGGGCGCCCGGCCTGCTCCTGCACGGCCAGCACGTCGCACTTCGAGTCCGACAGGACGTGGCGCGTCACGCTGCCGAGGAGGAACTCCCCGGCCGCGGAGCGGCCCTGCTTGCCGATCACCACGAGGTCCGCGCGCAGCTGGCGCGCCTTGGCGAGGATCAGCGTCGGGGGATGGCCGTGGGCCACGGCGTGCGACAGGCGGCTGCGGTCGCCCCCGATCGAGGCCACCGTCGAGATCATTGTGGTGAGCGCCTCGTGCCGCGCCTGGGCGCGGTACTCGCGCAGGCGCTCCTCGTCCACGCCGGCGATGCGCAGCTTTCCCTCGAAGGGGATGCCGAAGGCGTGCACGAGGACGATGTCGGCGCCCGGCGCGACGCGCATCGCCATGGCCAGCGCGGCGAGCGACTGTGGGGAGAAGTCCATCGCCACGACGACGCGCCGGTAGGGCCCGCGCGCCGGGCGCCGGACGACGAGGATCGGCCGGCGGCACTTGCCCAGCAGGCGCTCGGCCGTCGACCCCAGGATGAGGTCGCGCAGGGGGTTCCAGCCGTGGGCGCCCACCACCAGGAGCGCGGCTTCCTGCGCGGCCGCGACGATGATGGGCAGCACATCGCCCTGCTCGACCCGCGCGGTGGTCCGGGTGGCCGCGTGGCCGGCGATCTCCGAGGCCAGTTCGTCGAGCATGGCGCGAACGCCCTCGACCACGCGCGCCTGCGCGCCGGCATGCGGGCGCAGCATGTTGCGAAGCGTGGCGGCCGAGGCGTTGCTCACCACGTGCAGCAGCTCCAGCCGCGCGCCCTGCTCGGAGGCGACGAGCGCGGCGCGCCGGGCCGCGCGCCGGGAGTCGTCGGAAAAGTCCACCGCGGCCAGCACCAGGGGCATCGCGCTCACCGGTCCTCCTGGCGGGTGCCCCTGCCCATGCGCTCGAGCAGGTGCCGGGACATGCCCCTGGCGAGTTCGTCCTCGCCCATGAAGACGGTGCCGACGTTCTCGCGGCGGAGCATCTGCGCCTCGTCCTCGCTGTGGGTGCGCACGATCACCTCGATGGGCGGGTTGAGGGTGCGCGCGGTTTCCACCACCTTGCGCACGTTGAACGCGTCCGGCGTGGCGATGACGAGCATGGCGGCGCGCGCGACGTGCGCCTGGATGAGGGTGGCGGGCTCGGCCGCGTCACCGCACACGGCGTGAATGCCCTTCCCGCGCATCCGCTCGACCTTCTCGCGGTTCTGCTCGGCGACGACGAAGTCCACCCCCTTCTCCCGCATCGCCTCGGCGATGCGCCGGCCGACGCGACCGTAGCCCACCAGCACCACCTGGCCGGTGAGCTGCGATTGCGGCACCGACATCGGCAGCTGCGCGAGCGGGTCGTCGCGCGTCTCCAGCTGCCTTGCGAAGCTCGAGCGCTCGCGGATCCAGTTGCGCGCCGGTTCCACGAGGGAGAAGACCGCGGAGTTCAGCGCGATCGAGATGAGCGAGCCGGCGAGGATGAGCGTGTGTCCTTCCGGGGGCAGGAGCCCGAGGCTCGCGCCCAGGCTCGCGAGGATGAAGGAGAACTCGCCGATCTGCGCGAGGCTGGCACCCACGATGAGGGCGGTGTTGAGCGGGTAGCGGAAGACGAGCACCAGCGCGATGGCGGCCAGCGTCTTGCCCACCATGACGATCGCGACCACCACGAGGAGCTTCACGGGCTGGTCGAGCAGCACCTGCGGGTCGAAGAGCATGCCCACGGAGACGAAGAAGAGCACCGAGAAGGCCTCGCGCAGCGGCAGCGACTCGTCGGCGGCGCGGTGGCTGAACTCGCTCTCGCGCATCATCATGCCGGCGAAGAACGCGCCCAGCGCGAAGGAAACGTCGAAGA
>JAGRPO010000305.1 GCA_019449455.1 Betaproteobacteria bacterium
GGCGGCAGCTCCGACGCCGCCACGACGCTCGTCGTCCTCAACCGCCTCTGGGCGACCGGCCTCGACCGGCCCGCCCTGCAGGCGCTCGGGGCCCGGCTGGGGGCCGACGTCCCGTTCTTCGTCTTCGGGCGCAACGCCTGGGTCGAGGGGGTGGGGGAAAAGCTCACGCCCATCGACCTGCCGCGGGCCTGGTACCTGGTCCTGGTGCCTCCAGTAGCGGTCCCCACGGGCGAGATCTTCGCGGCGCCCGAATTGACCCGGGATACGGAAGCCCTTAAAATGGAAGACTTTTCGGCGCAGTCAGGCCCGGGCCGATTCCGGAATGACCTGGAAGCGGTCGTGGCCGCCCGATACCCCCCGGTTCGCGAGCATCTCGCGTGGCTTGCCGGTCAGGGCGGAGGACGGCTCACGGGGTCCGGCGCGTGCGTCTTTGCCCGGTTCGAGGACCGGGCGTCGGCCGACAGGGTGCTGGAAAAGCTCCCCGGGTCGATGAAGGGATTCGTCGCGCGGGGCCTCGATGAGCACCCCCTGCGCGGCCTGTAGCGCGTAACACCCGCGGCCGGAAGTGCCGGGCGCGGGCGCAAGGGGAGTCGCCAAGTTGGTTAAGGCACTGGATTTTGATTCCAGCATTCGAAGGTTCGAATCCTTCCTCCCCTGCCATATTTTCCTGACGCGCCGCGCGTAGCGGCGCGCCACTCGACGCGGGAATCCGGGCGATGCCTTTCGACAACCTGATGGTGTTCACGGGCAACGCCAACCCCAAGCTCGGGCAGAAGGTGGCTCGCCACCTGAACGTGCAGCTGGGCAAGGCGAGCGTCTCGAAATTCAGCGACGGCGAGATCATGGTCGAGCTGCTCGAGAACGTCCGCGGCAAGGACGTGTTCGTGCTGCAGTCGACCTGCGCGCCGACCAACGACACGCTGATGGAACTCATGATCATGGTGGACGCGCTGCGCCGTTCCAGCGCCGCCAGGATCACCGCGGCGATGCCCTACTTCGGCTACGCCCGGCAGGACCGGCGCCCGCGGAGCGCGCGGGTGGCGATTTCGGCCAAGGTGGTGGCCAACATGCTCACCACCGCGGGAGTGAACCGCGTGCTCACGATGGACCTGCACGCGGACCAGATCCAGGGGTTCTTCGACATCCCGGTGGACAACGTCTACGCGACGCCCATCCTGCTGGGCGACCTGTGGAAGCACGGGTACAGGGACCTGGTGGTGGTGTCGCCGGACGTGGGCGGCGTGGTGCGGGCGAGGGCGATCGCCAAGAGGCTCGAGAGCGACCTCGCGATCATCGACAAGCGCCGGCCGCGGCCCAACGTCGCCACGGTGATGAACATCATCGGTGACGTGGACGGGCGCACGTGCGTGATCATGGACGACATGGTCGACACGGCCAACACGCTCTGCGAGGCGGCGCGCGCGCTGAAGGAGCGCGGGGCGCAGCGCGTGGTCGCGTACTGCACGCACCCGGTGCTGTCGGGGCCGGCCATCAGCCGGATCGAGGCCTCGGTGATCGACGAGCTGGTGGTGACGGACACCATCCCGCTCAGGGCCGACGCGGAGGCCTGCAAGAAGATCCGCCAGATCAGCGTCTCGGAGCTGCTTGCCGAGACGATGCGCAGGATCTGCGAGGAGAGCTCCGTGAGCTCGCTCTTCGTGGAGTGACGAATCCGCCCCGCGCCCGGAAACGGGGGCGTGGCATCGGGTGAGGGGGCCCTTTCCCCCTCGAACAGCGGGCGCCTGGTCGCGGGCACCCGCCGACATCGGAGTGAACATGAAGATCGAAATCAAAGCCGAACCGCGGAAAATGCAGGGAACGGGTGCGAGCCGCCGTCTGCGCCGCGAGTCCAAGGTGCCGGGCATCCTCTACGGGGCCGGCAAGGACGCGCAACCCATCCAGCTCGACCACAAGGACCTCTTCTTCAAGCTGAAGCTGGAGTCGTTCCACGCCTCCATCCTCGACATGGAGATGGGCTCGGAGAAGCTGCAGGTGCTGCTGCGCGACTACCAGATGCACCCGTTCAAGCAGATGATCCTGCACGCCGACTTCCAGCGCGTCGCCGCCGATCGCAAGATCCACATGCGGATCCCGCTGCACTTCGTGAACGCCGACGTCTCGCCCGGCGTGAAGCTCGCCGGCGGCCAGGTGCAGCACGTGCAGAACGACCTCGACATCACCTGCCTGCCGAAGGACCTGCCGGAGTTCATCGAGGTGGACCTCATGGAGCTGCAGGCGGGGCATTCGCTGCACATCTCGGGGATGAAGCTCCCGGCCGGCGTCGAGTCGGTGGCGCTCGCGAAGGGCGAGGATCTGACGGTCGCGACCGTCGTGATCCCGCGCGTGGTGGCGGCGGACGAGGAAGTGGCGGAAGCCGCGGCGGCCGCGCCGTCGGCGGCCGACGTGCCGACCACGGCCCAGAAGGTGAAGGAGGAGGAACCCGCGAAGGAAGCGGGAAAGGGCGGCAAGGAAAAGGACAAGGACGAGAA
>JAGRPO010000306.1 GCA_019449455.1 Betaproteobacteria bacterium
ACGGTAGTTCTCCCGCTTGGCCAGGATCGTGGACCACGAAAGCCCGGCCTGCGCGCCTTCGAGAACCAGGAACTCGAAGAGCACCCGGTCGTCGTGCACCGGCCGGCCCCACTCGCGGTCGTGATAGGCGATGTACTCGGGAGAGCCGAGACACCAGGGGCAGCGTGATTCCTTCATTTCGCGTTCGTTTCCTTTCCGGAGAGCCAGCGCCGGACGCGCGTGTAGACGGCCGCTCTGTCCAGCAAGTCGAGATGGTTCAGGCCGCAGGCGATCCACTGCCGGTTCGCGGGAATGCCCAGCCCCGGCGCGGGCGCCGTGCCCTTCCCGAGCGCGCTTCGCACCGGAACGAGCCCGTCGCCGACGAGCTCGTCGCCCAGGCTGCCCGGCTTCCTCGCGATCGAGGCGGCCACGGCGAAGCATTGCACGCCCGCGGGCAAGGGCACGAAGTGCCGCTTCACGGCCGCGCGGGTCGAACGCGCGAAGCGGTCCTTGCCGCCCCAGTCCTCGTCGACGAGGCTGCCGTGGCGCAAGTCGGTGATCCCTGCGCTGCGGAGCTTTCCCAGCCGCGCGAACGCGGTCGTGTACGGGCTCGCATCGAGGACGTAATCGATCCAGTTGCCGCCGCGCTCCAGCGGGGCGCCGTCGTGGGGCGTGCCGAGGAAGACGATCTTCGACACGCGCGCGGGCCACGCGTGCCTCGCGGCCGTGGCGTAGTGAAACGCGCTGCGCACCAGCAGCCCGCCCATGCTGTGCGCGACGAACGCGATCTCGCCGGCCGGCACCGGCCACGCCTTCGCCAGGGCCTCGAGGAGCCCGGCGAACTCGCGCCCGTTGGTCGAGACGTGGCGGCCGGAGTTGTAGTGCAGGTAGACAGGCGTGTACCCGAGGTCCCTGGCGAGCGACGCGCCATGGTCGTGGCCCTTGCGCGTCCACTGCAGGTCACTCATGCACAGCCCGTGGGGGAGGACGAGGATGCGTGGCCCCGCCTGCGGAATCGCCTTCGCGAGGGCGGCCTTGTCGAGATCGAGCGGCTTTCCATCCCGGCGAAAGCGCATGGGGATCGCGAGCGGGTTGCCGGTCGCCGCCAGGTGGTCGCCCATCACGCCGTTGAGCGCGGCCACCAACGCCTCGCGCCTGGGGGTAGACGATTCCTTCCCCAGGAGCGGAGCAAGCTGCGCGAGCGTCAGGTCGACGCCGCCGCCCACCAGCCGGGTGACGCCCCGGATGCCGCGGTAGACGAGCCCCGTGATCCCGTTCGTGGGCTTCTGCGTGGATTTCCCGAGCGGGCCGGGCACGCGCGAGATGTTGTGGTGCATCGTCTCGACGAGGCTGGTGAGGCCGAGGGTCGCGTCGATGGCGAGGCGACCCAGGCCGCGCAGGTCGGAGGCGTGGATGTGGCGGGGCTTCGCGGTCATGGGCGCCATTGTTGGCCCGGAAACGGATTATGTCCAAGCTCAAACGCGACTCCGGAAAATGCGCTAGGTTTGTAGGCGTGCCGCCTCCCGCCGGTTGCGGGGGGGGTCAGGTATCTCACGGAGGAAACCCAATGAAGAAGCTGCTCGCAGCATTGTTCGTCCTTTGCGCGGCCACGCTGGCCCAGGCGCAGGGCAAGTCCCAGCTCGACCAGGCCAAGGCCGAGGGCAAGGCGTCGTTCTACGCCAACATCACCGCGGTCGAGCCGATCATGAAGGCGTTCAGCGCCGACACCGGCGTGAAGGGGGAATACACGCGCATCTCCACGACGAAGTTCGTCGCCACGGCGATCACCGAGTTCGAGGCCGGCAAGCTCATGGCCGACGTGGTCCAGGGGCCCGTGCCGGTGCTCGAGCTGCTGAAGGAGAAGGGCGTGCTCGCGTCGTACCGCTCGCCGGCCGCCGCCGGATACCCCGAGTGGGCGCGCAAGGACGACCAGATCATGCTCTTCGGCATCGAGTACGTGGCGCTCATCTACAACAAGGAGCGGGTCAAGCCGGCCGACGTGCCCACGCGCTACGAGGACCTGGCGCTGCCCAAGTGGAAGGACAAGATCGTGATGGCCAACCCGGCCAACCATCCCACGACCATCGCGTGGCTGATCGGCCTGAAGGAGAACGTCTTCAAGACGGAGGCCGAGTGGCGCAACTTCCTCAAGGGGCTCGCGGCCAACAAGCCGATGTTCGTCGCCTCCTTCGGCCCGACGCCGGCGCCGATCGAGAGCGGCGAGAAGCTCATCGGGATCTCGATGCCCAAGTACATCGTCACCAAGGCGCCGGCCCCGCTCGACTGGGCGCGGCTCTCCCAGCCGATGATGGGCACGCCGCGGGCCATCGCGGTGACCTCCAAGGCGCCGCACCCGGCGGCCGCGCGGGCGTTCGTGGACTACTGGCTGTCGAGGAAGTCGATGGAAATCCTGGCGAAGGACGTCGGCGAATACGTGCTGGCGCCCGGCGTTTTCCCACCCATCGACGGCATCGACAAGGCCAAGGTGATCCCCATCCGCGAGCTGTCGGATGACGAAACCCAGAAGTGGGGCAACGAGTTCAAGGTGATCTTCGACGTGAAGAAGTAGGCGCTGCCGAAGTAACTCCGCCAGCCGCCCGGCCCGCCGGGCGGCTGTCGTTGCCAGGGTCCACCGGGATACCACCATGGAAATCCGCATCCGCGGCGTCAGCAAGTATTACTACTCCGAGGGCAAGACCATCAAGGCCCTCGATGACGTCGACCTCACCATCCCCG
>JAGRPO010000054.1 GCA_019449455.1 Betaproteobacteria bacterium
CACGCTCGAGGATGGCCGGGACGCCATTCGGGCGCGAAGCGTCGACGTGCTGGTCCTCAAGCCGATGGCGCTGGGCGGGCTGCGCGCCACGCGCGAGCTGGCGGTCGAGGCCATCGACGCGGGGCTCGGCGTGGTGGTGACTTCCATCCTCGACACGGCCATCGGCGTGACCGGCGCGCTGCATCTCGCGGCGAGCCTGCCGGGGCCGGAACACGCGCACGGGCTCGCGACCGTGGGCCTCCTCGAGGAGTGCCCCGTCGAAGGGCTCGAGCCGCCGCACGCGGGAGAGATGGTGGTGCCGAAGGGCCCGGGGCTCGGCGCCCGCCTGCGGGAGCGCGCGCCGTGAGCCGCGACGCGCCCGCCCTCGTCGCGTGGGGAGAGACGCTCTCCCGTGGCGCGCTCGACGAACGCGTTGCCGCGGCCACAGGCAGGCTCCGAAAGCTGGGCTTCGGCGACCGGGCGCGCGTCGGCCTCTGGGCCGAGAACTCCGTGGAGTGGATCGTGATCGCGCTCGCGGTGGCGCGAGCCGGCGGGGTGCTCGTGCCGCTCAACACGCGGCTTGCCGACGCCGAGATCGAGTGGCAGGCGGCGCGCGCGGGATTGCGCGTGGTGGTCGCCGGCAATGCGCTCGCCGCGCGCGCCGTGAGCGCGAGCCGCCTCGTGTCGTTCGCGGAATGGCGGACGCTCCCGGGCGGCGACACGGCCGCCGCTCGCGGCCACGACGACCCGGCGCGCGAAGCGGCCATCCTCTTCACCTCCGGCACGACCGGGCGGCCCAAGGCCGCGGTGCTCACGCGTGGCAACCAGGTCGCGAGCGCGCGGGCCTCGGGCGCGGTGCTGCCGCTCGCGCCGGGCGATCGCTGGCTCGCCTCGCTGCCCTTCTTCCACGTGGGCGGCCTGGGCATCGTGCACCGCTGCCTGCTCTCGGGCGCCTGCGTCGTCGTTCCGGCCTCGTTCTCCGCCGACGAGCTCGGCCGCTCGATCGAGGAGCAGGGCGTCACGCACGTTTCGGTGGTCGATGCGACGCTTCGCCGGATCCTCGAGGCACGCGGGGGCCGTGCGCTGCCGGACCGCGTGCGGGCGGTGATCGTCGGCGGCGGCCCGGTGAGCCCGGCGCTGCTCGACGCGTGCCCGCAGGCGCTCGCCAGCTACGGGCTCACGGAATCGTGCGCGATGGCCACCCTCGTTCGCCCCGGCGCGCCGCGGGAGCAGCGCCGCACCGCGGGACAGGCGCTTCCCGGCATCGACCTTCGCATCGCCGACGACGGCGTGATCGAGCTGCGCGGGCCGATCGTCATGCGCGGGTACCTCGACGATCCGCAGGCGACCTCGGCCGCGATCCGGGACGGATGGCTGCGCACCGGCGACCTGGGGGAACTCGACGCCGATGGTTGCCTGCGCGTGCTATCGCGTCGCGACGACCTGATCGTTTCCGGTGGCGAGAACGTGTACCCGGCGGAAATCGAGCACGCGCTTCGCGAGCACGGGGACGTGGCCGATGCGGTGGTGATCGGCGTGCCCGACGAACAGTGGGGCGAGGTGCCGCTCGCACTGGTGCAACTGCGATGTGCGGGGGAGCCCGACCTGCGCGCCTTCCTCGAGACCCGCCTCGCGCGCTACAAGCTGCCACGCATAGTCTTCACCGACGAGATCCCGCGGCTCGCCAACGGCAAGCCGGATCGGGCGGGCGTGCGCTCGAGATTTGCTTGACCGCCGCTGAGCGAATGGGCGAGTCTCCGAGAGTACCTTGCCGGGGGAGGCCAAAAGAGTGAGCTGCGCCCCAACATCGACCGTGATCAAGCTGCTGGTGCTACTTGGGCTGAGTGCGCTTCCCGCCTGTGCGACCACCTACTCCGCATTGCCGATCTCCGCGAAGGTTGTCGATGCGGATTCAGGCGAGCCTTTGGAGGACGTGATTGTTGTCGTGAAGTGGGAGTACGAATACCTCCGTCGCGAGATATCCGAAAGCCGCGGACACGGCACGTTCGAATTCGCGGAAACGATGACAGACAAGAATGGCGAGTTCGTGTTCCCGGGCTGGGGGCCGAAAGAAGTCCCGCGGGACGCGCCCGGTCGCGCGTTCCTGGGCCCGGATGTACCGCTGCTCGCGTTCTTCAAGCCTGGATACGTGTATGAGGTGAAAGGAAATTCATTGGAGACGGCTTATCTCGACGATCGGAATTACGTGGGCGACCCCGTTCGCGGCTCAATCTGGGATGGCAAGGTAATTGGTCTCAAGAAGAGGGGCAGCAAAATCGGAACCTACATAGCCAGACTTCAGAATCCGGGCGGACTGCCCGGATGGGTCAACTGCAACTGGGAACGGATACCGCGAATGCTGTCTGCCCTTGTCAACGAGGGGGAGCGCCTTCGGGGCAACAACATTCCAAATCGTGTTATGACGCTCCGTGATATCGAACGAAGTGCCGTGGGGCAGGGGTGCCGACCCGTCAAGGATGTACTGGGGCCCTATCTGAAATGAGAACGAAAAGACTTTCGCTCATCGAAATGAGCGCATCGACCGCCTGCGCGACTACGTATTCCGCGTCGCGGAACTCCGCACGGCAGATCGTGTGGCCGTACCTGAAGTGACGGTCCTGCGGCCTACGCGGCGTGCAGCCGCGAGTTCGCCGAAACGTGCTGCTTCAGGAACTCCATCTGGTCGGCGAGAATCCGGCGGTTGGCGAGGATGAGGAATTCCGCGCGGTTGGGCACGTAGGGCGCGTAGAGCAGGTGCATGCGCGCCTCCTCGGGGGTGCGGTTGCCCTTCTTCTGGTTGCACGTGCGGCAAGCGGTGACGACGTTCATCCAGGTGTCCCGGCCGCCGCGCGACATCGGGAGGATGTGGTCGCAGGTGAGCTTGAGGGGCGGGAAGAGACCCCCGCAGAACGCGCAGACGGCGCGGTCGCGGTGGAAGAGCTCGCGGTTGTTGAGCGGCGGCGTCGAGTGGAATCCCCTGATCGCGAGCGCCTTGCCGCGGATGGCGATGATGGAGTTCGCCGTGATGAACGACTGCCGGCCGGTGAGGTTGGACCGCCCGCCCCAGATCGTGAAGGCCTCGCGGCCGGTCTCCCACGCCACGCGCTGCTTGGCGTAGTACCAGACCGCCTGCTGCCACGTGACCCAGCGGTGCGGGACGCCGTGCTGGTCCAGCGTGAGGATGAGGGGAAGCGCTCGGTTCATCGTTTTGAGACGGCTGTTTTGCCAGTCAAATCGGGAACTTGCGATAATGCTGCCCGTAAGCCCCAGCAATTTACCACATCTGATGTCAGCGCTCGCTCGCCCAAAGGGCAACGCGCCCACCGAAAGAAGGCCATGAACCTCGATCGCGTCGATTCCGGCAAGGACCTGCCCAACGACTTCAACGTCATCATCGAGATCCCGATGAACGCCGACCCGATCAAGTACGAGATCGACAAGGCGACGGGCGCGCTCTTCGTGGACCGCTTCGTGCAGACGGCCATGCACTACCCGTGCAACTACGGCTACATCCCGCACACGCTCTCCGACGACGGCGACCCAGTGGACGTGCTGGTCGTGACGCCCTTCGCGCTGATGCCCGGCGTCGTCGTGCGCTGCCGCCCCATCGGCATGCTCAAGATGTCCGACGAGGCCGGCGGCGACACGAAGCTCCTCGCCGTGCCCATCGACAAGCTCACGCCCCTGTACCGCGACATCGAGACGCCGCGCGACCTGCCCAGCATGGTGCTCGAGCAGATCACGCACTTCTTCGCCCACTACAAGGACCTCGAGCCCGGCAAGTGGGTGAAGATCGACGGCTGGGTCGGCCCCGAGGAGGCCAAGGCGGAGATCATGGCCGGCGTGAAGAGCTACAAGGCGCCCAAGCGCAGGAAGCCGTAGGGGGCGCTAGAAGGCCTGGTCCCAGGGGATGCTCAGCCGCGTGGCGCTGTTGATGAGGCCCACCATGCTGTAGGTCTGCGGGAAATTGCCCCAGAGTTCGCCGGTGACGGGGTTCACGTCCTCGGAGAGGAGCCCCAGGCGGTTGCGCCGGGCGAGCATCGCCTCGAACAGCGCGCGCGCCTCGTCGCGCCGGCCGAGGGCCGCCAGCGCGTCGATGTACCAGAACGTGCACACGAGGAACGCGTTCTCCGGCTCGCCGAAGTCGTCGGCCTGGGTGTAGCGGAAGATGACGTCGCCGCGCCGCAGGTCGCGCTCGACCGCGGCGACCGTGGCCGCGAAGCGCGGATCGCTCGCCTGGAGGAAGCCCAGCTCGACGAGGAGCAGCAGGCTCGCGTCGAGCGCGTCGCCCTCGAAGGTGGCCACGAAGCTGCCGCGCTTTTCCGACCACGCGCGCTCGCAGATCACCGCGTGGATGGCGTCCGCCTTCTGGCGCCAGCGGCCGGTGGCTTCCGCGATGCCCAGCCGGCGGGCGATCTTGGCGAGCCGGTCGCACGCCACCCAGCACATCACGCTCGAGAACGTGTGCACGTGCGCGGAGCCGCGCAGCTCCCAGAGGCCCGCGTCGGGGCTCGCGTACAGCGCCGCGGCCCGCTCGCCCAGGATCTCGAGCCGGCGGAAGAGTCCCGCGTTGCCCACGGCGGCCAGGCGCCGGTCGAAGAACGCGTGCGTGGCCGCGAGGATCGCGGAGCCGTACACGTCGTTCTGCACCTGGCGGTAGGCCTGGTTGCCCACGCGCACGGGCCCCATGTCGCGGTAGCCGGGCAGCGTCTCCACGACGCGCTCGTCGAGCTCGGCGTGCCCGCTGATCCGGTAGACGGGCTGCAGGTGGCCCTCGGAGCCGGCCGCCACGTTGATGATGTAGCCGAGGTAGCGCTCCATCGTCCGCGTGGCGTTCAGGCGGTTGAGCGCGTTCACGACGAAGTAGGCGTCGCGCACCCAGCAGAAGCGGTAATCCCAGTTGCGGCCGCTGTCCGGGGATTCGGGGATGGAGGTGGTGAGGGCGGCGATCACCGCGCCCGTGTCGTCGAAGGCCGCGAGCTTCAGGGTGATCGCCGCGCGGATGATCTCGTCCTGCCATTCGAAGGGAATGGAGAGGTCGCGCACCCAGTCGCGCCAGTAGTCCTCGGTGAGCTCTAGGAAGCGCCGCGCCACCTCCGTCACCGATCCCTGCATGGTCTCGTCCTGCCCCATCACGAGGGCGACGCTGTCGCGCAGGACGAAGGGCATCTCCTCGAGGAGCGCGGTGATCGAGCCGTCCGTGGTGAGCCTGAGCACGTACGTCGAGCCCACGAAGCGGATGTGGTTGGAGCCCGAGGTCACTTCGGGGCGACGCCGGCCGTAGTCGTCGGCGGGGCGGACCCGGATGCGCACGCGCGGGCTGCCCGCGATCGGACGCACGATGCGCACGAGCTGCGCGGGGCAGAAGAGGCGGCCGAACTGGTGGAAGCGCGGCGCGAAGTCCACGATCTCGACGGCGCCGCCGCGGTCGTCGAACAGCCGCGTCACCAGGATGGGCGTGTTGGGCAGGTACTCCTGCTCGGTGCGGACGAGCCAGCTGAGCTCCACCTTCGCGAAGCCGAAATCGGCCTCGCCGCGCGCCTCCCGGAGCAGGGAGCAGAACACGGCATCGCCGTCGAGCTTCGGCAGGCAGGCCCACACGATCTCTCCGCTGCCGTCCACCAGCGCGCCGACGCTCGAG
>JAGRPO010000307.1 GCA_019449455.1 Betaproteobacteria bacterium
CGACGCGCGCATGCTCGTCGCGCAGCGGCAGAAGAAGATGTCGTTCTACATGCAGTGCCTGGGCGAGGAGGCCGTCGGCGTCGGCCAGGCGCTCGCCCTGCGCCCCGACGACATGTGCTTTCCGACCTATCGCCAGCAGGGGATCCTCATCGCGCGCGGCTACCCGCTCGTCGACATGATGTGCCAGCTCTTCTCGAACGAGCGCGACCCGGTGCTCGGGCGCCAGTTGCCGGTCATGTACACGTCGCGCAAGCACGGATTCTTCTCCATCTCGGGCAACCTGGGCACGCAGTACACCCAGGCCGTCGGCTGGGCGATGGCCTCCGCGATCAAGGGCGACACGCGGATCGCCTCCGCGTGGATCGGCGACGGCTCGACGGCGGAGGCCGATTTCCACAGCGCGCTCACCTTCGCCGCCGTGTACCGGGCGCCGGTGATCCTGAACATCGTGAACAACCAGTGGGCGATCTCCTCCTTCCAGGGCATCGCCGGGGGCGAGGCGGCCTCGTTCGCCGCGCGCGGCGTGGGAAACGGCGTCGCGTCGCTGCGCGTGGACGGAAACGACTTCCTCGCCGTGATCGCGGTTTCGCTCTGGGCGGCCGAGCGGGCGCGCAGCGGCCTGGGGCCGACGCTCGTCGAATGGACGACCTACCGCGCGGGCGCCCACTCCACTTCCGACGACCCGTCCAAGTACCGCCCGGCCGACGACTGGGCGCGCTTCCCGCTGGGCGATCCGGTCGAGCGCCTGAAGAAGCACCTGGTCGCGATCGGCGCGTGGTCCGAGAAGGAGCACGCGCGCGTGCTCGGGGAGATCGAGGCGGAGGTGGCCGCGGCCCAGAAGGAGGCGGAGAGCTACGGCACGCTCGTCTCCGGCCACGTCCACGACGCCTCGACGATGTTCGAGGGCGTGTACAAGGACATGCCGGCGCACCTGCGGCGGCAGCGCGACCAGCTGGGAGGATGACCTTGGCCTCGATGACGATGATCCAGGCGATCCGCTCCGCGATGGACGTGATGCTGGAGCGGGACGAGAACGTGGTGGTATTCGGCGAGGACGTGGGCTACTTCGGCGGCGTGTTCCGCTGCACGGACGGGCTGCAGGCGAAGTACGGCGCCTCGCGCGTGTTCGACACGCCCATCGCCGAGGGCGGCCTCGTCGGCGTGGCGATCGGCATGGGCGCCTACGGCCTGCGCCCGGCCGTGGAGATCCAGTTCGCGGACTACTTCTATCCCGCGTACGACCAGATCGTGTCCGAGGCGGCGCGGCTGCGCTACCGTTCCGCGGGCGACTTTACCGCGCCGCTCACCATCCGCATGCCCTGCGGCGGCGGCATCTACGGCGGGCAGACGCACAGCCAGAGCCCGGAGGCCCTTTTCACGCACGTGTGCGGCCTGCGCACGGTGATGCCCTCCAATCCGTACGACGCGAAGGGGCTGCTGGTCGCCTCGATCGAGTGTGACGACCCGGTGATCTTCCTAGAGCCCAAGCGCCTCTACAACGGCCCGTTCGACGGGCACCACGAGCGGCCGGTGGTGCCGTGGACCGGGCACCCGCGCGCCGAGGTGCCCGAGGGGCACTACACGGTGCCGCTGGAAACGGCCGCGGTGTTCCGCCCCGGCAGCGCACTCACCGTGCTCACCTACGGCACGATGGTGTGGGTGTCGGAGGCGGCGGCGCAGGACACCGGCATCGACGCCGAGATCATCGACCTGCGCAGCCTCTGGCCGCTCGACCTCGACACGATCGTGAACTCGGTCACGAAGACCGGCCGCTGCGTGATCGTGCACGAGGCCACGCGCACCAGCGGGTTCGGCGCGGAACTCGCGGCGCTGGTGCAGGAGCACTGCTTCTTCCACCTCGAGGCCCCCATCGAGCGCGTGACGGGCTGGGACACGCCCTACCCGCACGCGCAGGAATGGGACTATTTCCCCGGGCCGGCGCGCATCGGCGCGGCCTTCCGGCGCGTCATGGAGGCAGGATGAGCATTCATGTGGTGAAGGTGCCCGACATCGGCGAAGGCATCGCCGAGGTCGAGCTGGTGGCGTGGCACGTCCGGCCCGGCGACACCGTCGTCGCCGACCAGGCCATCGCCGACGTGATGACCGAAAAGGCGACCGTCGAGGTTCCGTCCCCCGTTTCCGGGCGCGTGCTGGCGCTCGGCGGCAATGCCGGCGACAAGCTGGCGGTGGGGAGCGAGCTGGTCCGCCTCGAAGCGGACGCGGCGACGCCTGCCGCCGCACCGCCGGCGGCTTCCGCGGCGGCTTCGGCGACGGGCGCCCGGCCCCTCGCCTCGCCCGCCGTCCGCCGCCATGCCCGGGAGCTGGGAATCTCCCTCGAGAGCGTAAAGGGGACCGCGCCCGGCGGCCGGATCGTCCACGAGGACCTCGTCCGCGGCGCCTCGACGGGCAGCCCGGGACCCGCCGGCGCGCCACGCCATGCCGAGCGCCACGGCGAGCAATCCGTGCCGGTGATCGGGCTGCGCCGCCAGATCGCGGAGCGCATGCAGGACGCCGCGCGCCGCATCCCGCACTTCACCTATGTCGAGGAAGTGGACGTGACGGAGCTGGAAGCCCTGCGCGCGCGCCTGAACGACGAGCACGGCGCCTCGCGCGGGCGCCTCACGGTGCTGCCTTTCCTGATGCGCGCGATCGTCCTGGCCGTGCCCTCCTTTCCGCAGATGAACGCGCGCTTCGACGACGACAAGGGCGTCGTGACCCGTTTCGCGGCCGTGAACATCGGCATCGCCACGCAGACGGCCGACGGGCTCGTGGTGCCGGTGGTGCGCCATGCGGAGGCGCGCGACCTGTGGGCGGCCGCCTCCGAGGTGGCCCGGCTCGCGCAGGCGGCGCGATCGCGCAAGGCCACGCGCGAGGAGCTCTCCGGCTCGACGATCACCATCACCAGCCTCGGCCCGCTGGGCGGCATCGTCACCACGCCCGTGATCAACTCGCCGGAAGTCGCGATCGTCGGCGTGAACCGCATCGTGGAGCGGCCCGCGATCCGCTCGGGCGCGATCGTGCCGCGCGCCCTCATGAACCTGTCGTCGTCGTTCGACCACCGCGTCGTCGACGGGCACGACGCCGCGGCCTTCGTGCAGGCGCTGCGCGGCTACCTCGAGTGCCCGGCGCTGCTGTTCGTCGACTGACGTCCTGGCGCGGGACTATCGCCGGCGCGCCGGACGGCCGCACCGGCACGCCGGGGCGCGACCCCGGTCAGCCCGTCGCGTGGAACTGCAGCGCCGCCAGGTTCGCGTAGATCCCGCCTTGCGCGACCAGCGTCGCGTGCGTCCCCGTCTCCACGACGTGCCCGTTGTCCAGCACGATGATGCGATCGACGCGCTTCACCGTCGCCAGCCGGTGCGCGATCACGAGCGTCGTGCGCCCCGTCATGGCCGCTTCCAGCGCCCCCTGCACCAGCCGCTCCGATTCCGCGTCGAGCGCGCTCGTCGCCTCGTCCAGCAGGAGCAGCGGCGGATTCTTCAGCAGCGCGCGGGCGATGGCGATGCGCTGGCGCTGCCCGCCCGACAGGCGCACGCCGCGCTCGCCCAGGAACGACCGGTAGCCCTGCGGCAGCTTCTCGATGAACTCGTGCGCCGCGGCCATCCGGGCCGCCGCCACGACTTCCTCGTCCGTCGCGTCGACGCGCCCGTAGCGGATGTTCTCCATCGCGTCGGCGGCGAAGATCACGGTGTCCTGCGGCACGATCCCGATCGCGTCCCGGAGCGCGTGCAGGTCGAGGCCGCGGATCTCGACGCCGTCGAGCGTGATCGAGCCGTCCTGCGGGTCGTAGAAGCGCAGCAGCAGCTGGAAGAGCGTCGTCTTGCCCGCCCCCGAGGGCCCGACCACGGCGACGGTTTCGCCGGGCTGCACCGAAAGCGACAGGCGCGCGAGCGACGGGGAGTCGGGCCGCGAGGGGTAGCAGAAGCTCACGTCCTTCAACTCCAGCGCCGCGCCCTTCGTCGCCCGGGGCGGCAGGGGCAGCGGGTTCGCGGGCGACTGGATCGGCGAGCGCAGCGCCATCAGCTCCATCAGGCGCTCGGTGGCCCCGGCCGCGCGCTGCGCCTCGGCCATCGTCTCCGCGAGCGCCCCGAGCGCCCCGGCGACGAGGACCGAATACAGGATGAACTGCCCGAGCGCCCCGCCCGTCATCGTGCCCTGCATCACCGCGTGCGCCCCCAGCCACAGCACGAACACGATGGCGCCGAACACCATCACGATCGCCAGCACCGTGAGGAGAGAGCGCGCCCGGACCTGCCGCACGGCCGTGGCGAACGCGCGCTCCACGGAGGCGTGGAAGCGGTCCGCCTCGATCGTCTCGTGCGTGAAGGCCTGCACCGTCGGCATGGCGTTCAGGATCTCGCCCGCCATGGCCGAGGCGTCCGCGATCCGGTCCTGGGAGTTGCGCGAAAGCCTGCGCACGCGGCGCCCGAACGCGATGATCGGCAGCACCACCACGACCAGCAGCACGATGATGATCGAGGAGAGCTTCGCGCTGGTGACGAACATCAGGGCGAGCCCGCCGACGAAGAGCAGCGTGTTGCGCAGCGCC